>DATHCK010000190.1:0-40196 GCA_035319545.1 Allostellaceae bacterium
CGATCTGATCGGCGCCGCGACGCAGCGGCTCGACGATCGTTCGGAAAGATTGCGCCTGGCGATCGACGGCCGGCTAGCCGCCGCCCGCGCCCGGCTCGCCGCCGCCCGGCTGCGCCCGGCGGCGCTCGCCGCCGACATCGCCCGCGCCAAGGCGCGGCTCGACAATGTCGCGCCGCGCCTGATAACCGCCGCGAGCCGCGCGATCGCCGAGCAGCGCCGCGTCGTCGAAGGGCTTGGCGGCCGGCTTACCAGCCTCACCGACACGCATGAGCGCCGGCTCAACGAGGGTTATGTCGTGGTGCGCCGCGGCGACGCAGTCATCGCCGATGCCGCCAATGTGACACCGGGGCCGTTGGAACTTGAATTCCACGACGGCAAGATCGATGTCTACGCCGGCGCGGTCGCCCGCCCGCGCCGCTCGCGTCCCCCGAAAGTCCTGCCGGGTCAAGGCCGCTTGTTTTAGGAGACCTCCATGCGCCCCTCCGGACGCACCCCCGACGCGATGCGCGCCGTGTCGCTCGAAACCGGCGTCTCGAAATATGCCGAGGGCTCGTGCCTGGCTAAGTTCGGCGACACGCATGTGCTGTGCACCGCGAGCGTTGAGGAGCGCGTGCCACCCTTCCTGCGTAACACCGGGCGTGGGTGGGTCACGGCCGAATACGGCATGCTGCCGCGCTCGACCCACACCCGCACCGATCGCGAGGCAGCGCGCGGCAGGCAAAGCGGCCGCACCCAAGAAATCCAGCGCCTGATCGGACGCTCGTTGCGCGCGGTCACCGATCTCGGCGCGCTCGGCGAGCGGCAAATCCGCATCGACTGCGACGTGATCCAGGCCGATGGCGGCACCCGCACCGCTGGTATCACCGGCAGCTACGTCGCGTTGCACCGGGCGCTATCGGGGCTCGTCAGTCAAGGGCTGTTGTCCGCCGTACCGCTCACCGACAGCGTCGCCGCGATTTCGTGCGGCGTCTCGGACGGCCTCGCGGTTCTCGACCTCGACTACACCGAAGATTCCTCGGCCGAGACCGACGCCAACTTCGTGCTGACCGGAAGCGGCAAAATCATCGAAATCCAGGCAACCGCCGAAGGCGCGCCCTTCGATGAAGACACCTTCGCGGCGATGCTGCGCCTCGCGCGCCGCGGCATCGCCGAGCTGACCCGGCTGCAGATCGCGGCTTTACTGTAATCCGAATGGCTCGCAAGTTCGACGGAACAAAGCTGGTCATCGCCAGCCACAATCAGGGCAAGCTCGTGGAAATTGGCGCACTCTTGGCGCCGTACCGCGTCGAGGCGCTGGGCGCCGCCGCGCTCGGCTTGCCCGAACCGGAGGAGACTGAACCCACCTTCGAGGGCAACGCCGCACTGAAGGCGCGCGCCACCGTCGCGGCTACCGGCCTCCCAGCGCTCGCCGACGATTCCGGCCTCGTCGTTCCAGCGCTGGACGGAGCGCCCGGCATCTATTCGGCGCGCTGGGCCGGCCCGGACCGCGATTTCTTGGTGGCGATGCGGCGCGTCCACGACGAGCTTGGCGACAGGGACCGTGGCGCGGCGTTTGTCTCGGTGCTGTCGCTGATCTGGCCGGACGGCCACGAAGAGGCATTTCGCGGCGAGGTGCACGGCACGCTTTCCTGGCCGCCGCGCGGGACGAACGGCTTCGGTTACGACCCGCTGTTCATTCCCGAGGGCTATTCGCAGACCTTCGGCGAGCTGCCGCACGAGGTGAAATACGCGATCGACCACCGCGCCCGCGCGTTTCAGAAGCTGGTCGCTTCGTGCTTCGGGTGAGCGATGGCGCCGCCGCTCGCGATCTACATCCACTGGCCGTTCTGTCGGTCGAAATGCCCTTATTGCGACTTCAATTCTCATGTCCGCGAGCGAACCGACGCGCGCGCCTGGACCAGCGCGCTGGTCGCCGATCTCGACCGTCAGGTCGAGCTGGCGCCCGACCACGAGGTTGTTTCGATCTTCTTTGGCGGCGGCACGCCATCGCTGATGCCGCCCGACACCGCGGCTGCGGTGATCGAGCGCGTGAAGCGTCATTGGCGCACCGTCGACGCGCTCGAAATCACCCTCGAGGCCAATCCCAATTCGGCCGAGGCCGAGCGCTTTGCCGGCTTCGCGGCGGTCGGGATCAACCGCCTGTCCTTGGGCGTCCAGGCACTCAGGCCCGACGCGCTCAAATTCCTCGGCCGCGCGCATGACCGCGACGAGGCGCTCGACGCGATCAAACTCTCGCAAAAGCTCTTCAAGCGGACGTCGTTCGACTTGATATACGCGCGCCCGGGCCAGAGCCTCGAGGCATGGGATGAGGAACTCGGCGAGGCACTGACGCTGGCCGGCGAACACCTCTCGCTCTACCAACTGACCATCGAGCCCGGCACCGCCTTTCACACCCAGGCAAAAACCGGCGAGCTGCAACCGCTCGACGACGATACCGCCGCCGCGATGTTCGAGCTGACCCAGGAACGCCTCGCCGCGTCGGGCCGGCCGGCTTACGAAATCTCCAACCACGCCCGACCCAGCGGCGAGTGCCGGCACAATCTCGCCTATTGGCGCTACGAGGATTATCTCGGCATCGGTCCCGGCGCGCATGGCCGCATCACGCACCGCGGCGTGCGCTACGCGACCCGCCAGCGCCGCTTGCCCGAGGCTTGGCTGCGGCAGCCGAAATTCGAGGAGATGACCGCGATCGGCCGTGACAGCGCGGTCGAGGAGATGGTGATGATGGGGCTGCGCCTCGCCGAAGGCATCCCGCGCGGCCGCCTCGAAGCGCTCGCCGACTGCGATGTCGAAACGCTGTTCGGGATTTCGCTCGCCCGCCTCATCGGCGGCGGGTTTATCGCGCTCGATGACCAGTGCTTTCGCGCCACGGAAGCTGGCCGTCAGCGCCTCAACGCGGTGCTTGGCGCTCTCTTCGGCTAATTGACGAAATTCTGGAAGGTTTGCGGTGCCGGGCTGACCACCTTGTCGCCGCCGGGATCGACCTCGAGCACCGCGAGGCCGCGCTGCACCAGCCCGTCCGCCCCGAAGCGGAACAGGCCATCCACCCCAGTGAACCCGCTCGGGTTCTGGATCGCCTGCGCCGAGAACGGATCGGTGCTGTCGTTCTTCGACAGCACCGCAGCAAGCGCCGCGGCATCAAAGGCGAGCGAGGCCAGCCGTGGCGGCGGGTGGTGATAGGCGCTCTCATAACGCCGCTGGAAATCATGCCGCACATCGGGTGGCGACGCGGCGAACCAGCCGCCGGCAAGGTTGGGATCGTTGACGATCGACGGATCGTCCCACAGCCCGCTGCCGAGGAAATGCGTGCGCGTCGCGTCGATGCCGGCGTTTTTGAGCTGAGTCGCGACCTGCTTCAGCTGATCGCCGCCTTCCGGCAGCAGCAGCGCGTCGAACGGCAGCCCCGCCGCGGCGTCACCCGCCGCCGGAGGCTTGGCTGCTGCGGTCGCCGGCAGCAGATGCTTGATCGAGACGGCGAGATCCGCGGCTCGCGGGTCGAAATACTCGACCCGGGTCACGCTCGCCCCGCCGCTGCTCGCAATATCCTTGAGCGCGTCGCCCATCAGGTGGCCGTAGGGGTTGTTCGGCGCCAGCGCGGCAAATTTCTGGACGCCCTGGTCGCGTGCATAGGAGACCTCGCGCGCCACCTCTTGGCGCGGCAGGAAGCCCATCAGAAACACATTGCCGCCGGCGATCTCCGTCTTGGTCGAGAACGCGATGATATTGACGTTGGCGGCCTGCGCGATCGGCCTCACCGCGTCGACCTCGTCGGCGATGAGCGGTCCGAGGATCAGCTTGGCGCCGTCGGCAATTACCGCCTTTGCGGCGTCGGCGGCGCCACTGGCGTTGCCGGTGGTATCGCGTGGGATCAGGGCCAGCTTGTCGCTGCCGGTGGTGAAGAGCGCGAGTTGCGCGGCCTCGAGCATCGCCTTGCCGAGATCGGCGTTGGGCCCGGACAGCGGCAGCAGCAGCGCGACCTTCACCGTTTCCTTGCCCGGCGCAGGCATCGGGGTTGCCGACACCGGGGTGACGGGCGCAGGCTTCATCTGCGGGTTCGCAAGCGGGTTGACGACCGGCGCCGGGGTTATACTCGCGCCGCAAGCCGTTAGCGCGCCGACCAGGAGAAGAGCGGCGAAGCGTGAGCCAAGAGGGGCAAAAAACCGGCGCGGCACGGGCGGCCTCGGGCAAAAACGCGAAAGCGGCGCGCGACCCTAACCGTCGGGACTGCCTAAGTAAACCCGCCGCTGCAGCCGACGACGAAGCGCCGTGGCGGCGCTGGAACCCAGGGCATGCGCTGGAGCCAGGGCTGCACCTCGTGGCGACGCCGATTGGCAATCTCGGGGACATTTCGCTGCGCGCGCTGTGGGTGCTGAACAGCGTCGATCGTATCCTTTGCGAGGACACGCGGGTGACCGCGCAGCTTTTGGCGCAATTCGGCATCGCCAAGCCGCTCGACCCCTATCACGATCACAATGCCGACCGCGTGCGCCCCGCGGTGCTGGCGGCACTGCGCCGCGGTGAGACATTGGCTCTGGTCTCGGACGCTGGCACCCCGCTCGTCTCCGATCCCGGCTTCGGGCTGGTGCGCGAGGCGCTGGCCGAAGGACTGAAGGTCACGGCCGCGCCGGGCCCCTCAGCGGCGCTGACCGCACTTATCCTTTCCGGCCTGCCGCCCGACACTTTTCTGTTTGCCGGCTTTCTGCCGCCGCGCGCCACCGCACGCCGCAGTAAGCTGGCGCAATGGACGGACCTCGCCGCGACCCTGGTATTTTTCGAGGGCCCGTCGCGTCTCGCCGCGTCGCTCGCCGACATGGCGTCGGTACTGGGCGACCGCCCCGCCGCGATCGCCCGAGAGCTCACCAAGCGCCATCAGGAGGTTCGGCGCGGCACGCTCGCGACGCTCGCCGCGCAGTACCGCGCCGAACCAACGCCACGCGGCGAGATTGTCATCGTCGTCGGCCCGCCGGAGAAGGCGGCGGCACCCGACATCGGCGATCTCGACGCGCGTCTCGACGTACTGCTCGGCCGGCTGAGCCTGCGCGATGCGGTCGCGACTCTCGCCGACGAGACCGGGCTCTCCCGGCGCATGCTTTACGACCGCGCGCTGGCGCGACGCCACCCCGGACAATGAACCGCGCGATGAAGAGGCCTCTGCCCGACCCGCGCCGTCTCAAGGCCTATGGGCGGGGCCGCTTCGCCGAGTTCTTGTGCCGCTGGCACTTGCGGCTGCACGGCTGGCAGATCCTCGCCAGCGGCTGGCGCTGCCCGGCCGGCGAGATCGACATCATAGCGCGGCGCTGGGGTGTGTTGGCGGCGATCGAGGTCAAGTCGCGCCCGGATTTCGCCACCGGCACCGCCGCCGTGTTGCCGCGCCAGCAACGACGCATCGCCCGCGCGCTCGAGGCGTTTCTCGCGACGCGCCCCGAGCTTGCTCCGCTGGCGCTGCGATTCGACGTCATGGTCGTCGAGCCGGGACGTCTGCCGCGCCATCTGCCGAGCGCCTGGCGCAGCGACGGCTGAGTGCGGCGAACGCCGCAATTCCGCCGCAAACCCTTGTCCTATCTGTGGAATCGCCGAGCGATCTCGATCGCCGGAGAGACGGTTCCGGCGGAAAGCACCGTTGCCTGTCTTGCGGGGTTGGCGGCGCGCCGCGAACGCACCAGTATGGATACGACATCCTGCCTCGCGGAGGCACCATGACACGCTTTTCTTTAAAGGTTGCGGTTCTGACGACGGGTTTGCTGTCGCCGTTGCTGGGCGGCTGTCCGGCGGCGGTGGTCGGCGGCTTGGCTGCGGCCGGCGGCGCCGGGTACGAGGCCGCGCAGGAGCGCGGCGTCAACGGCACGTTCGACGACATGAACTTGCAGGCGCGGGTCAGCAACGCGTTCAACGGCCAATACGGCAGCATCAACACGACCGTCTATGGCGGCCAGGTGTTGCTGACCGGCACGAGCCCGACGCAGCAAGCCAAATTCCAGGCCGCGCAGGTGGCGCGCCAGATCGCGGGCGTCAAGGTCGTCTACGACGAGGTCCAGGTCGGGCCCAATGCTGACGGCTGGCAGATCGCCAAGGATGATTGGATTACCGCGCGCGTGCGTTCCGATCTGGTGTTCAACGGCGATATTCGCTCGGGCAACTACACGATCGAGACCGATCACGGGTCGGTCTATTTGCTCGGCTCGGCGCGTTCGCAGGCCGAGCTCGACAAGGCGACGCAGGCCGCTCGCTATGTGCCGGGCGTGCAGCGCGTCGTCTCGTTCGTCTCGGTCCGCTACGGCGAACCGAACGGACAGCCGCCCGCCACGGCGCAGGCCGGCCCGCCGCCGATGGTTTATGGCGGGACGAACCAGTCCTATGCGCCGCCTTCGGGATCGCCGTCGGCCAATGCTCCGATCCAGGTGCAAAAGCTGAACTAGCGCCTGCCGCCGGTCTATAATCGGGTCGATGAGCGGGTTGCCGGACAAATACGACCTCGTGCAGTGCGCGAGGTTTTTGCGTGAACTGGGCGAGACGAACGCGCCTCTGCTGCCGATCGCCGATGCGGCGCTGGCGCTTGCGTCGTTCGACCGGCCGCGCGTCGGTCTCGCGCGCTACAGCCGGCACCTGCGGACGCTGGCGCAGGATGTCGGCCGCCGCGCCGGCGATGCCGCGAACCTCGAGGCGCGCGCCAACGCGCTCAATGAAATCATGCTGCTAAAGCATGGCTACAGCGGCGACGAACTGACTTACGACGATCTCCAGAACGCCAATCTGATGCGGGTCATCGACCGGCGCAAAGGTCTGCCGGTGGCGCTCGGCATCCTTTACCTCGACGTCGCGCGGGCACAGGGCTGGGACGCGGTCGGGCTTGGCTTTCCGGGGCATTTTCTCATTCGCCTGTCGGATGGCGGCGGACGGGTGATCCTCGATCCGTTCCATGGCGGCCGCGTCCTCGACGCGGTCGCGCTGCGCGAGCTCTTGAAGGCGATCGCCGGGCAGGAGGTCGAGCTCGCGCCCGAGCATTATGCGCCGGTACCCGATCGAGAGGTGCTGCTGCGCCTTCAGAACAATCTGAAATCGCGCCTCATTCAGGCGCAGCGCCATGAAGAGGCGGTACAGGTCATCGAGACGATGCGCATGCTCGCGCCCGATCTCGCCGATCTATCGCGTGAGGCCGGGGTCATCCACGCCCAGCTTGGCAACATGAAAGCCGCCGTGCGCTCGATCGAGGAATTCATCGCCCGCGCGCCCGACGGCGCAGCACGCCACGAAGCCGCGGTCGTGCTGCAGCAATTGAAGGCAAAGCTGAACTAGCCTCGAGCGGCAGGTTACGGCCCAAACATCTGCTGCAGCAGACCGCTGCCGGCAAAATGCGCGATCAGGATCAAGCTCTCCGCGAGCCCCGCCAACGATATCATCACCACATCGGCGAACTCGTTGTTCGCCTGTGCTGGCATGGCGATGGCGATCGTCCTCGGATGGTTTTGCCCGGTCGGGTTCGGGTGCGGCATCGTTTACTCCCCCGCAGAGAAATCCTCTGCCGACAGAAATTAGGCGTGCCGCGCTGAGCCTGGTGTGACCGGGCTCACACAACGCAAAATTTCTGCCGATCGCCGGTTCCAGAGCGGCGGGAGGCTTCACCTGCGACGGTATGCCGCCCGGCGCGCTGGAGGCGCTGTGCTCATTTCTCTACAGCGGCAGAGTCGCATTTCGCCCACGACGCTACGAGGAGAGACATGGACGTTGCCATCAGCGAACCTGCCATCGCGACGCTGGTCAGCCGCTTTTACGCCAAGGCGCGCAAGGATCCGATGATCGGTCCGCTCTTCGAACAGGCCGTCGAAGACTGGGACGAGCACCTCGCGAAATTGTCTGATTTCTGGTCGTCGGTGATGCTCACCACCGGCCGCTATAAAGGCAACCCAATGGCCGCTCACATGCGACAGCCGATCGAGCCGGAATTCTTCGACCGGTGGCTCGACTTGTGGCGCGAGACGACCGGCGAGGTGTTCGGCGCCGAGGCCGCGGCGCAGTTCCAGTTCAAGGCCGAGCGCATCGCCGAAAGCCTCAAGCTCGCGCTGTTCTATCGGCCGATCGCGATCGCTCGCCGGGCCGCCAAGTCGGCGCAATGACCGGCCAGCTGCCGCCAGGCCTCACCGCCTATCGCCGCACGCCAGTTTTTACCGAAACGACCCTACCGCAAGGCCTGCGCCACCGGCATCGAACCAAGGCGGGTGTATGGGGCGTCATCACCGTCATCGAGGGCCGCCTGCGCTTGCGCCGGCTCGACAGCGGAGAGGACAGCGTGCTGACGTCTGATGTGCCAGGCATCGCGGGGCCCGAAGAGCCGCACGAGGTCGAGCCGCTCGGGCCTGTGCGGTTCTACATCGAGTTCCACGCGGCCGCGCAATAGATCACGCTCTGGCTGGTGCGGACGGAGGGACTCGAACCCTCACCCCCATTACGGAGAACGGATTTTAAGTCCGTTGCGTCTACCGTTTCGCCACGTCCGCCCGAGTGCCACGACAAGGGGGCGTACTATAGCGGTTAATCCTCGCTCGCGCCCTCATGCGGGTCGCCGCCCAGGTCGAAGATCAGCGCCTTCAATTCCTCGGTCGCGGCGACCAGCCGCTTTCGGTCGGTGCCGCGAATGACCAGGGTTACACCAAAATCGGCGCGGCGGAAGTACGGGTAGGAGCCGATTTCCAGATCGCCGTAACGCGTTTGCAGCTCACCGAGCCGCTTTGCCAGCACCCCTTCACCGAGGCTGCAGCTGACCGAGCGGCTGAGCATCTTGGCACCGCCCTTGAGCCGATGACGCAGCTCGTTGAACGTCGCCTGCATGATCTGCGGCACGCCCGCCATCACATAGACGTTGCCGATCTGGAAGCCCGGCGCGCGCGAGATCGGATTCGGCAGGAGCTGCGCGCCTTCCGGCACATAGGCCATGCGCATCCGCGCCTCGTTGACGGCGCCGGCCGGGTAATGGCCTTCAAGCAGCCGCCTCGCCTCGGGATGCAGGTGGAGCTTCACCGCGAAGGCCTCGGCGACGCATTGCGCCGTGATGTCGTCATGCGTCGGGCCAATACCGCCGGTGGTGAAGACATAGTCGAAGACGCGGCGCACCTCGTTGATCGCGGCGACGATCGTGTCGGCCACGTCGGGAATCACCCGGACTTCCTTCAGCCGAATGCCGATCTCGTTCAGCCCCCTGGCGAGGAAAGCCACGTTCTCGTCCTGCACGCGGCCGGAGAGAATCTCATTACCGATGATCAGGACGCAGGCGGTATAGGTTTTTGGCGCGCTCGCCCTCTCACTCGGCATCGTTACTGCTCGTTGCTGTTGGTGGCGCTCTTCATAGGCAAAGCCGCGCGCCGGCACAATCGGCGAGAATGGGCGTCAGCGCGGGCCGCGGAAGGATTGCCGTGAGGGGCACGACATCCGATATTGAGAAGCCGGAACTCGAAGGCATCTGGTCATGCAGCAAGACTTGGTCATGGGGATGGATACGAGCCGCGAGGCGGTCGCGCGCTCGGGCTCGATCAAGATCCATGGCCCCACCGCGTTCGGGGGGATGCGCAAGGCCGGCATTCTCGCGGCGCAGACGCTCGACTACATCACCCCGTTTGTCGTGCCCGGCGTCACCACCGGCGAGCTCGACCGGCTGTGCCACGAATTCATCGTCGGCAACGACGCGGTCCCCGCGCCGCTCGGCTATCGCGGCTTTCCGAAATCGATCTGCACCTCGATCAACCACGTCGTCTGCCACGGCATCCCGGGCGACCGGCGGCTGATCGAAGGCGACACCCTCAATATCGACGTGACCGTAATCCTCGACGGCTGGCACGGCGACACCAGCCGGATGTATTTCGTCGGCGAGCGCATCCCGCTAAAGGCCAAAAAGCTCGTCGACGTGACCTACGAAGCGATGATGCGCGGCATCGCCGTGGTCAAGCCGGGGCTGCATATCGGCGCGATCGGCAACGCGATCCAGCGCTATGCCGAAAGCCACCGCTATTCGGTGGTGCGCGATTTTTGCGGCCACGGCGTCGGGCGGGTGTTTCACGATGCGCCGTCGATCTTGCACTACGGCCGCCCCGAGGACGGGCCGGTGCTGCTTGAAGGCATGTTCTTCACCGTCGAGCCGATGATCAATCTCGGCCGCTGGGAGGTGAAGGTGCTGAGCGACGGCTGGACGGCGGTCACCAAGGACCGCTCGCTCTCAGCCCAGTTCGAGCACACGATCGGCGTGACGGCGACGGGCTACGAGATTTTCACCGTATCGCCGGGGGGCCTGCACCGCCCGCCTTACGACGTTCCGACCGCCAGCTAAGGTTCGAGCCGCACCGTGGCGTGGGCGCTGCGACCGGCCGCGTCGATCACCGTCAGCTGTGTGAATCCGACCCCTCCGGGGCTCCAGAAAAATTCGCGACGAGGCTCGCCAGGGGGCAGCGGCTTGCCATCGGCGAGCCAGCGCAGCGGCCCGCGCCCGCCTGATGCTTCGAGCGGCACCCCCTCACCGTGCCACTCGACCGTCGAGCCATCGGGCGGATAGAGGATTCGCGGCCCGCCTGCGGCGCGTTCGGCCGGGCCGGGGTCGAGGTGCTGCAGGCGCGGCGGCAGATCGCGCCTTGCCACCAAAAGCGCGCCGGGCGGCGGTTTCGGCGCGGCGATGGCGGTCGGCGGCCCCAGCAGATCGGCGATCTTGAACAGCACCGGCGCTGCCGTGGCGATGCCCTTGATTCCCGGCATCGGCGTGCCGTCGGGCCGGCCGACCCATACCGCGATCGTTACGTCATTGTCGTAGCCGATCGCCCAGGCGTCGCGGAAGCCGTAGGACGTCCCAGTCTTGAACGCCAATTGACGCGAGCGCCGCACCTCGCTTGGCAGCACGCCGGGCGGCGGCGGCGCGTTCCTGAGGATGTCATTGACATACCAAGCGGCGACGGGCCCGAAGATTGCCGTTTCCTTGCCGGGCGGCTGGTCCGAGTAGATTTGCAGCGGCGCCACCGTCCCGTGATGCGACAGCGCGACGTAGAGCGTGGCAAGGTCGTAAAGGCTAATCCCGTCGCCGCCGAGCGCCAGCGCGAGGCCCGGCTCGGCGGTGAATTGCGGCAGCTTCAGCGTCACGCCCGCGGCCGCGAGCGCGGCCTGAAAACGGGCCGGGCCGAGGCGGTCGAGCACCGCGACCGCTGGCACGTTCAGCGAATATTGCAACGCCTGGCGGGCGCTGACCTCGCCACGGAACACGCCGTCGAAATCGCCGGGCGCGTAATCGCCGAAATGCCGCGCCTCGTCGTCGAGCAGCGTCTCGGGGTGGATGATCAGCCGGTCGAACGCCATCGCGTAGATGAACGGCTTCAGCGCCGAGCCGGGCGAGCGGATCGCCCGCGCCATATCGATCGTCCCGCGCCGCGCGCCGGACAGATAGTCGGCATTCCCGACATAGGCGACAACCCGGCGGTCGCGATTGTCGACGACGATTGCCGCCACGCTCGCCTGTGGGTCGAGCGCGTCCGCCTCGCGGCGCAGTAACGTCTCGACCTGGCGCTGCAGCAGTGGGTCGATCGTCGTACGCACGACCGCAGCGTGCAGATTTTCATTGTGGAGCGCCTTCGCCATATGCAGCGCGTGGAACGGCAGCGCGACGCGGGTGTGCGTAACCGACTCCACCGAGGCCTCGGCAAAAGCTTGCTGCGAGATGATCCCGGCCTCCGCCATGCGCCGCAGAACCATGTCGCGAGCTTGGCGCGCCGCCTCGGGATCGCGGTCGGGCCGCAACCGCTCGGGCGAGCGCGGGATCGCCACCAGCAACGCCGCTTCCGCCGCCGTTAGATGCGCCGGCTCCTTGCCGAAATAGGCCAGGCTCGCCGCGCGCACCCCTTCGAGATTGCCGCCGAAGGGCGCCAGCGTCAGGTAGACGCCGAGAATCTCGTCCTTGCCGAGGCGGCGTTCCAGCGCTAGCGCCTCGCCGCTTTCGATGATCTTTGAGATCAGGGTGCGCGGCCGTCTTTCGAGAAGGCGCACCGCCTGCATCGTCAGCGTCGAGGCGCCGGAGACGACGTGGCCATGCGTCGCCCACTGCCCGGCGGCGCGCAGCACCGCCAGCGGGTCGACGCCGAGATGGCTTTCGAAGCGGCGATCCTCGGTGGCGATCAGCATGCGGCGATAGAGCGGGTCGACGTCGCCCGGCGCGGTCGGCAGCCGCCATTTGCCGTCCGCCGAGAGAAACCCGCGCAGGACCGAGCCGTCGCGGGCCAGTACCAGCGCCGACACGCGCTCACCGCGATCGAGCGTCGGCGGCGGCAGAAGGAAATAGCCGAGGGTCAAAATCACAATTACAGCAGCGATCGCCGCCAGCAAACCGTCACGCGTTAGAAGCCGCTTTGCTCCCTCTCCGCCCTTGGGGGCGGAGAGGGTCGGGGTGAGGTGGGGGAACCGCCAGCGCATGCCCACCTCACCCGACCGTCGCTGCGCGACGGACACCCTCTCCCCCCAACGGGCAGAGAGGGAAGATTAGGCGGGCGCTCGGCATTCGCTGCCCTAGCGCGGCTGGACGGTCAGCGCGCCCATCGCCGTGCGGCCGTAGGTCTCCGGGTCGTACATGTCCTCGACATCGAGTGCCGGGTACTTGAACGTGCCCGGGGTTATCGCGCGCACCACATAGGCGAGTTTGAAATCAGCCGTGCCGCTCGGCAGGTCGAGCGCGGCGATGTAGCGGTCGTCGCGCGCCTCGTTGTAGTCGGGGCTCGAAACATCCTTGAGCCAGGAATACGCGCCCGAGGCCTCGTTGGTCGGCGCGGCCACATTCTGGATTTCAAACCCGGCCGGCAGCAGATCGACGATCAGCGCCCGCGCGTCTTGGCCGGAGTCCTTGCGGGTGCCGGCCAGCACCACGACAAAGAGGTCGGTCTGCCGCGCCTTGGTCAGGTCAGCGCCCGTGCCGTCGGGGTTGTAGATTTGGCGGGTCACGGCATAGCCGTGGCTTTCCGCCGGCAGCTCGGCCTTTTCGACCCCGGTAATCGACACGCTGCGCCACAGCGGCTGCGTACCGCGATTGGCGACGGTGAGAGACGGGGCGCTTACGCCGACGGCGCGGCGGAAATATTCGGGCTTGTCGCGGGCCTCCGCCGGCTTGTCGCCGACCGCGACCGTCATGCTGTTGCCAGTGACCTTCGCCGCCGCCTCAGCCGCGAGCAGCAGCCAGGCCTGCTCCTGGGTGCTGGTGCGGTCGGCCTTGGCGAAGAGCTCGGCGATGCGGTCGATGACCGCGGTCAGCCGCGCCTGGTTCGCCGGGTCGCCGGCGGCAAAGGCAAGCGCCGCCGCGCTGTCACGCAATTCGCTGCCGTAATCGACAAAGCGCAGCGCTTTGTCGCGCGTCGGCGGCGCGGCGAGGGCCGCGGCGTAGGCGGCCTGGGCGCGCGTCGTGTCGCCGTAGAGCGCGAGCGCGGCGGCGAGCTGTGCCTTGGCGAGCTGCGTCGGCAGCTGGCCGAGCGCCGTGTCGTTGAAATAGCGCAGCGTGCCGAGATCGTCGGCCTTGGCCCGCGCCAGCACGTAATGCGCGTAGGCGAGCGCGGGCAGGTCCTTATCGTCCTTGTGCTCCTGCTTCACGTAGTTCTGCAGCCAGCCGATGACGCCTTTCAGCGCGAAGTCGGGCACAGTGTTGCCGTGTTCCTGGGCGCGGATCAGGAAGTCGGCCGCGTAGGCGTCGAGCCACGGCACCGTATTGTCGCTGTCGCTCCACACCCCGAAGCTGCCGTCAGAGCGCTGCAGCTCGGCGATATGGCCGATCGCGCCGTCGATCTGCTTCGCCGGATCAAAGCCCGGATCGGTCTGCCACAGTTTCGCGACCTCGCTGACATAAAGCAGCGGCAGCGCTCGGCTCGTCGTCTGTTCGAGGCAGCCGTAGGGATAGCGATCGAGCGCGCGCAGCAGGCTCGGCACATCCCATTCGGGGCGCGGGCTCACCGACAGCACCGCCTCCGCCGTGCCGGGCAGGAATTGGTCGGCGCTGGAATCGTCGAGCGTCACGCTCTGACCCGGCGCCAGCTGTCCGACAAAGCGGCGCAGCTGATAGGACTGCGCGGGGCGCACGCCGATCGTGAAGTCGCGGGCGATATGCGTGTTGCCGGGCCCGGTCAGCTCGAGATGCGCGGCGATGTTGCCGACCGTCGTCCCGGTGACGACAAAGCCGTCATTGAAATTGGCGCCGGTATCGAGATGGATCGTGCGGTCGACCGGCGTCGCGAAGCTGCCGGCGCCGGTCGCGGTCATCTTGAGCGCGTAGTCGCCGGCTGGGCCTTCGAGGTTGTTGTTCGTCACCGCGAGCCGCGCGTTGTCGCCTGGCGCGAGGAAGCGCGGCAACGCGACCATGGTCACGACGGGATCGCGCACGGTCATCGCCGCGCTCGCCGCGCCGACCTTGTGTGCGGCGTACGCCACCGCCATCAGCCGCAGCTGGCCCTGGAAGTCGGGCACATCGAAGGTGACGTTGGCCGCGCCGCCGGCATCGAGTTTGACGATGCCCGAGAACAGCGCCACCACACGGTTACTCTTGTCGGGCAGCCCTGCCGTGGCGCGCTTCATGAAATTGTCGCCGCCGCTGCGCAGCACGCCGACCGCCCCGGCATGCGGGTCGATCAGGCGGCCGTAGAGGTCGCGCAGTTCAACCCCAAGCTCCTGTTTTTCAAAGAAATAATCACCGGGCGACGGGCTGGTGAAATCGGTCAACTTCAGCACCGCCTCGTCGACGGCGGCGAGCGTCACATAGGCTTCCTCGCCCTTATCGAGACCCGCGATCTTGACCGGCACCGTAACCGGCCCGCGCGGCCGCGCGACATCGGGCGCCGTCAAGGTCACGGCGAGCATGCGCGGCGCGGGATCGACACCGAGCCAGGCGACCCCGACGGCGCGGCCGGGCCCGCGCGCCGAGGTGCCAGCGCTGGCGGCGTCGGGCGGCGCCGGCGGGCGATAGGCGCTCACCAGCGCGTAGACGCCGCTGCCCCAGTTGGCATCGACGGGAATTTCGAGCGTCGTGCCGCCCTCGGGCAGGGTGAACGATTTCAGCGAGACGACCTTGTCCGACGCGATCGCCAGCTCGGCCTCGCCGGCGAACGGCGCCTTGACGAAGAGCTTGGCGGTGTCGCCGGCGTGGTAGCTCTTCTTGTCGAGCGTCGCCGTCAGCTTGTCCGGCACGTCGGGCAATTCGGCCTCGACCCACCAGCCGACATGAAAGCGCACGCTCGACTGCGCGCCGCTCTTGGCGTCGCTGATCTCCCAGCGATAACGCCCGGCCGGCAGGTTTTTCGACAAGGTCGCCATGTTGCCGTCGGGGACATCGACCGCGCCGCTGTCGATCGGCTCGTCGCGCACCTGCCGGCGGTAGCGCCAGGCGCCACTCGCCGAATACCAATCGTACTGCCAGCGCTCGCGGATCAGCTCCCAGCGCAGACCGGGCGCGGCGATGCGCTTGCCCGCCTCGTCGACGGCGATGACATCGACCTTTGACGGCTGGCCCTCGGCCACCGCGTCATCGCCGGAATTGGTGCGCAGCCCGATCGCCACGCCGCGCTCGCGGATCGGCCGGGTGATGTCGGCGGAGATCGCGCGGCCGCTGGGCTCGTAGACGCTGACCGAGATTGTCGCGTCGAGCTGGCGCGTCAGATCGGGAAGGTCGGTCAGGTTGAGCTCGGCGCTCGACTTGCCGTCATTATCGGTCGCCGGCGCATCGAGGTCCTTGCTGACACCGTCGAATTTCTCGTCGATAAGGCCGAACTGGAAGTCCGGCTCGCTGGGAAACGGCTGGGCGGCAAAGGCGATCTGCGCATGCGCCTCGACCGCGAGTCCGGCGCCCGGCGCGCCGTAATAGTATTTGCCGAGGATCGAGATCGGGTACGCCTCGTTCGGGTGGATCGGCGCGTCGCCGGCCGAGACCTCGACCTTGAGGGTCGGCGGCACGAAATCCTCGACGCGGAACGAGGCGGAGCCGATCGCCGGCGCCTTCGGGTCGACATGAAGCTCGACCGTCCAG
Organism: Allostellaceae bacterium; assembly: GCA_035319545.1. Classification (GTDB taxonomy): domain Bacteria; phylum Pseudomonadota; class Alphaproteobacteria; order ATCC43930; family CGMCC-115725; genus DATARH01. The sequence continues at coordinate 16,010 of DATHCK010000190.1, forward strand.
GTGCCCATCCGCGCGTCGCGCGGCAGCGCATACATCTGGTAATGCCCACCAAGGGAGCCGGCATCCAGCTGCCGGGTGTCGACGGCGATCCCGTCGGGCCGCAGCAGCTTCAAGGTCAGCGGCACATTCGCGAGGGCGTCCACCTTGCTGTCGCGCACGAGCGCTATCAGGTGGACGTTCTCACCGGGCCGATAGATGCCGCGATCGGTATAGAGATAGGCGTCGACCGGGCCCGGTGGCGCGCGGCCGCTGACGCCGCGGTCGCTGAGGTCAAAGGCGGGACGGCCGACTTCCAGGAAGTTGTAATCGCCGTCGGCGCCATAGGCCATGATCGCGTAGGGCTCGTCGCCGCCCTTGCCATGCAAGAGGCCGGCGGCGAAACGCGCGATGCCGTCCTTGTCGGTCGTCGCGGTGCCGAGTTCGGCGTTGTCGTGGGCATAGAGCTTGAGGGTGACGCCCGACACCGGCTTCGCGTCGTTGAGCGAGCGCGCCGCCACGATCATGTCGTCCGAGCCGGTATAGGTGGTCAGGCCCAGATTGGAGACGAGGATCCAGTTGGTAGCGATCTGGGTGTCCTCGCCCTCCTTGACGTCGGCGCGCTCGACCGCGGCGAGATAAACGCCCGGCCCCTTGTCCTTGAGAATGTCCTTCAAGGGGATCGCGGTCGTGACGGCGCGGTTGCGCTCGCCCTTGATCGTCATCTCGCCCTGCCAGATGAGGCTCCCCGAGCCGCTCGCGAGCGTGTCGACATCGTCGGTGCCGGTGGTCGTCGTCAGCTTCTCAGCGTCGAGGCTCGGCACCAAATTGCGCTCGTTGACCTTGAGGATGCGGATTTTGACGCGGTCGAGATTGACCGTGGTGACCGGTAGCCCGGCGCTGCCCTCGCGCGGCAGCACATAGCCGGTGCCGGAGAAGCTGATCGCCGGCTTGCGGTCGGGCACGACGACATTGGTCTTGAAGTCGCTCAGTGTTTTTTCGCCGGTGCTGGACGGAAAGCCGGCGAGCAGCGACACCTGGTAGGTCTCGCCATGCTTCAGCCCTTCGAGGCAGACGGTATCGGCGCGGCCGGTGACGATGCCGGCAAGCTCGGGGGTCGAGCGGACATAGGCGCCGTAGGACACGTCGCCCTTGGTCGCGATCGGCTCGTTGAAGCGCAGGCAGGCGCGCGCCGCGTCGGCCTCCGCTTCGACCTCGACCTTGATGACGCGGAACGCGACGAGCGCCTTCAACTGGTCGATGCGCGTCGCGACGCCGGGCGACGGGTTGAACGCGACCCCGGCCTGAAACGCGGCGAGCGCCTCCTTGTATTTGTCGTGCCGGTCGTAGTCGCGGCCGATGATGAACAGCCCCTCGGCGCGCTCCACCGGATCGGTCGATTTGCGATAGGCGTTGTAGGCGCTCGCCATCGCGTGGTCTTCGTCGCTATCGGCGAATTGCGCCTGCGCCAGACGCAGCCACACGAGACCGTCATCGGCGCCGTAGGAGATCGCGGTTTCGAGGTCGTCGATCGCCCGCTCGTAGCGCTTCGCCTTGTATTCCTCGGCGGCGTCGGCCTTGAGGCGCGGGATCAGGGCAGGCTTGCGCTTGGCATCGGGGATCTTGTCGAGCAGGTCCTGCTTGTATTGCGCGCCGGCGTCGGCGAGCTCTTTCGACTCGTAGTCGGCGGCGAGAGCGGGCAGCGCCCAGGAGCCCGCGACCAGCACCAGGACGAACGACAAGATGCGCAACATGAGGACCCCCAAGCGGCCGAACCCGGCGCGTGCGACGCCGCTATCCGAGCAGCGCCCGGACTCGCGTGCAATACGGATTTTGTTTCGATCCGGTTGCGCGAGACGATCGCTCATGCGAGTTACATAAGTTCACTGTATGTTCTTATCAAGACCACAACGTTGCGATTTTCTTACGGCGCTAGTCTGGTCGCCAGATAGCGCGCGATCATGGCTCGGGTTCAGTGCGGCTGCTTGCACTCCGGGGGCTGGCTAGCGCCCTTCGCACCGATGAAAGCGGCACGGTCGTCCGTCCAGCAACGCACATAATGATCCACCGGACAGTCCGGCGTCGCCTTCACAAAGACATTGCACGAGCCTGCGGACGGCGGGGAGTTGAGAACTCCGTCACGGTAAAAACCCGGATTTTCCAGAGGCAGGCATTTCGCGCCCGCCGGCATCAGCGGCGTGCAGCAAGTGATCGGCCCCGCAAGAACCAGCCAAGTCGTCCTGATTTTCATGTGAGTCCACCCTGTTGCCCACAATCGAGGCTCAACTTTCTCAGGTCCTTTTTCCCCAGACGAGCTTATAGCCGCAGGTCTGCCCGCCCATGTAATTGGCTTGAGCGCCCTGTGCATCCACGGTGATCCAGAGGTGCCCGCCGAAACTAGTTCGGGCTTCCCCTTTGCCGTCAGCGCCGATGTCCCCGGTCACTTTGAGGGTTCCCCACGTCTCATCGATATGGCCGTTTCTGATTTCCAATTGGTGGGGAGGGCCATGATTGGCATCGCAACTACCGCCGCCAGCGATTTGTGTCCACGAGACACCGGGATAGATGCCATCCCATTTGCCGTTAGGGGCCTGCGCGTAAGTTGCCGCCGCCAGAAAAAGTGCCGCAACGCCGGCAGCAGCAGATACGGCCAAGTTGCTGTTACGCACGGTGCACCTCCCATGCTCGGGAGCAGCTGATGTCGAACTTAAACCTGAGCGCGAAAAATACAATCATTGTGCCGGCCGGGTTGCGAGATAGCGTTCGACCTGCGGCCCCCAGATCGCCGAGCCGCCTGTCAGCACGAACATGTCGTGACCGTCGGCGCCAAAGGCCGGGTTGGCGAGATATTGGGCCTGGCCGCCAGCCTTGGTGAAGGCGGCGTGCATCGCGCCGGCGATCTCCGGGCTGAAAAAGCTGTCATTGGCCTGGTAAATCCACAGCATGGGGGTCGAGGCCGTGGCGCCGAACTGGCCCGCGGCGACGGCGAGCCCACTTGGGTTGCAATTGTTGTTCGGCTGGTTGTCGTGATGACCGCCGCGCCCGCCCGAGAAATTGATCAGTGCGGTGACGCGCGGGTGCGGCGTCGAATCGTAGGCGATCGTCGCGAAACCGCCGGTCGACAGACCCACCAGCACCATTCCTTGCGGCCGCAAGAAGGGCAGCGTCGCCGCGTAGTCAACCGTGGTGGCGACGTCGCGCGCACTCTCCAGCCCTGGCCGGACAAACTCCTCCTGCGCGCACGGGCCGCCGCCCTCGGCGTAAGGTCCACCCGTCACACCATAACCGCGACGCACGCTCGCCAGCACCGCGTAGCCGCGCTCGAGAAACCAGCGGAACGCCTCGCCGTCGCAAGACGGCGGGCCGACCGTGACGCGCCGGGCGACCTCCGCCGGCGTACCGTGCGCGTAAATCACGACCCGCGCTGGCGCCTCGCTCGTCGGGCGGCACAGTCGCGCGTAGAGAAGCCGCTGCACGCCGTTGTCGTTCATCGGGATGAAGTAGGTCTGGTCGCGCCAGCGCCCTTGCGGCGTCCCGACCGGGCCCGGCGCGTTCTGCGCCAGGGCCGGCGCGGCGAGCAGCAGCAACGCGAAAACAAGGCGCAGTCTCATCCGATCCTCAATGAAATCGCGGGAGATCGACCGAATTATCGCCTTGGGCTCCGTGCAGGCGGTCAGGCGCTGAAAAGGCGAACTCCATGCGCCGCCGCTCGCCGCCGGGCTTGTCCTTCCCCGAATACCAATAATCGATCGAGAGCTTGCCATCGGACAGCTGGCCCCTGGTCCTTTCCCAGCCCGCCCTGAAATGGCCGTGCGGTTCGTCGCTCCAAGCGCGGACCAGATCGGCGCCGCCATCCGCTTCGATCGCCTCGACCACCTAGATAAACCGGGTGCCGCCGCGCCAGGAGCCGGGTCCCCACGCGCCGAGATAGTTGCGAAACCCGGCCGGCGTCGCTTCTTCGCGGATCACGACGGCGTCGGGAAGCTGCACCTTTTGCGCGACCGCAGCCTGTTTGACGCGGCCAACATAGTCGGCGGAAAACTGCGATGGCGGCGGGGGTGGTTGCGGCGCGACAACCGGCGGCGGCTCTTCGGGTGGCGGTGGGTGCGGCGCCGGCTTCGCCACGACCGGAGGCGGCGGCGCGGCGGTGCGGAACGGGTCGTCCTGCGCCAGGGCCGGAACCACCCATCCTACCAACAGCAGGGCGATCGACGTCCGACGCATTCCGCCATCCCCCTCCCCGCTTGAGACTTGGCACGCATCTGTAGCACTGTGCCGGCAATGCTGGAACGCCGGGCGCAACGGAGGATGCGATGAAGGTCGGTTTTATCGGTCTGGGGATCATGGGGCATCCGATGGCCCTCAACCTCGCCAAGGGCGGGCATCAGCTCTACGTCTACGGCAAGCGCACCTGCCCGGCGCCGGTCAAGGAAGCGGGCGCCACGGTCTGCGACACACTGAAGTCGATCGCCGAGCAGGCGGAGATCGTCGTCATCATGGTGCCGGACACGCCCGATGTCGCCGACGTGCTGTTCTCGCCCGACGGGGTCGTCGCCGGGCTGTCGAAGGGCAAACTGGTCGTCGACATGAGCTCGATCTCGCCGATCGAGACCAAAAAATTCGCCGCCGCGGTCGCCGAGAAGGGCTGCGGCTATGTCGACGCGCCGGTGTCGGGCGGCGAGGTCGGCGCGAAGGCGGCCAGCCTTACGATCATGTGCGGCGGTTCGGAAGCGGATTTCGCGCGGGCGCAGCCGCTGTTCGAACTGATGGGCAAGAACATCACCCTCGTCGGCGATGTCGGCGCCGGGCAGACGACCAAGGTCGCCAACCAGATCATCGTCGCGCTCAACATCGAGGCGGTGGCCGAGGCGCTGCTCTTTGCGTCAAAGGCCGGCGCCGACCCGGCCAAGGTGCGCCAGGCGCTAATGGGCGGGTTCGCCGCCTCGCGCATCCTCGAAGTCCATGGCGAGCGCATGATCAAGCGCACCTTCGCGCCCGGTTTCCGGATCGAGCTGCACCAGAAGGATCTCGGCCTCGCGCTATCGGGGGCGCGCGCGCTCGGTCTGTCGCTGCCCAACACCGCGACGACGCAGGAGCTGTTCAACGCCGCGACGCCATTGGGCGGCAAGGGCTGGGACCATTCGGGGCTCGTCCAGGTGCTCGAACACCTCGCCGGGCACAAGGTAGCGGAAGGCTAGGCTTAACCTAGGCATCCCCTCGAAGAAACGCATACCAGCCCGCGATAAATACACGATACCGTAGCGTTTTCAGGGAATGATCGGCTCCTCATCTCGTTATCCACTACAACGCGGCCGTGCTCCCTCCGGGGCCGCCGACCGCAAAGAGTGGAGAGACGAGATGACCTTCAGATTCCTGAAAAAGACCGGCCGGGCCGTCGCGCTGTCGACCGCCCTTGTCGCCGCAGTCTCACTGAGCGTCGCCCCGACCACCGCCCAAGCGGCCTGGCACGGGCATGGCGGCGGCGGGTGGCACGGCGGCGGCTGGCATGGCGGCGGGTTCGGCTGGGGCTTGGCCGCCGGCGCGCTGGTCGGCGGGGCGATCGCCTCGTCGTACCCGTATGGCTACCCCTATTACGGCTATCCGTACGGCTACGGCTACCCCTACCCCTATGGCTACGGCTATTACGGTTACCCCTACAGCCACTAAGCCGGTCTGAGGGCAACACAGAAGCGGGTGGCGGCAACGCCGCCCGCTTCACATTTAGGCCCGCCCCAGCACGCGATCCAAGGTTTTGATCGCGTTATCGTCGGCCTTCTGTCCCTCCGCCTCGGCGGCGGCGAGAAACTCGTAGAGCCGGGCGATCCCCTTATACATGTCGGACGACGCCGCATTGGCGTTGAGGAAATCGGAAATCTCCTGCATCTCGCCGACCCAGCGATAGGCCTTGTCGTACATGCCGGGGATGCCGCGTTGCATGCGCTTGAGCATCTCGGGCTGCGACGAGGAGAGCTCGGCGATCAGCGCCTCGGCACAGCCAAAGCGCGCCGCACCCAACAGCATCGCCGCGGCGATCGCCGTCGTGCCCTTGGTGATGCCGGCATAGGACATCTTGAGGCCCGAGGCGGCGCCGATCGGCCCCGCGATGATCCGCCAATCGATTCCATAATCCTTGATCGCCTGCGTGCGCTCGGCCTCAGGCCCCGAGGCGTAGATCGCCGGGCTGTAGCCTTCGCGCGGCGGCCCGCCGATGATCCCGCCATCGACAAAGGCGGCGCCGGTCGGCTCGACAATGCCGGCGATCCGCTCAGCGGTCTGCGGACTGACCGCGTTGCAATCGACATAGACCGGCTTGACCGGCAGCGATTGCAGCGCGGGCGCGAGACGCGACGCCAACCCCTCGGCCTGGTCGGGCGGCAGGATCGACAGGATATAATCGGCACCCTGCAGCAGCTCGCGCTCGTCGGCGGCGGGCTGCATGCCGGCGGCCTTGGCGCGACCGGCGCTCGCCTCGCTGCGCCCGGAGAGCAACGTTTTTACCGTGGCACCGCGCTCGGCGAGGCGCTTGCCGACCACGGCGCCCATCGAGCCCTGCGCCATCACCGCAACCGTAATGCCCATGATGTGCCCCTTCGCGAAAGGAGATTTGCACAAAGCCTAGCGCGAACCGCGCGCCCTGGCGAGGTGCGGAGCGAAATCAGGTTCACGACAAAAGACAAACTATCTGCAACAAATTGTGACATCGGCAGCAACAGTTTTTACAAAAAAAAGACAACACATCCCATGAGAACAAGGCTGCCTTGCGGTGTTTGTTTGAACATCGGATGGTTGATGCCCGGGCGCGGCAGTCGGCGCGGCCGTGGGCGGTGGCGTTGGCGCGACCGCGGGCGCGGCGAGCACGCCGGCTTACCCGCCGCCCGCGGCCTATGTGGCGCCGGCGCCGCCACCGCCACCGGGCTTTAACCACTAAGAAAATACGAGCGAGCAACTCGCCGGCCCGGTTTCGACCGGGCCGATTTTCTTTCTGGAAGACTAATCCGCCGCGGCGCGCGGCTCGGTGCGGGCGCGGGTCGCCAGAAGCACGTCCTTGAGCCGGGCTACGCCGACCCGGTGGCAGAAATCGCCAAAACCCTCGCCATCACGCCGCGAGGCGGCATAGAGCGCGAAAAGCGGGTCGAGCACGTCGGCGACCTCGCCGAGACGGATGCGCTCGGCAACGACCTCGTTCAATCGCGTTCCCTCGAAGTCACCACCGACATAGATCGAATAAAAGCCCGGGATCCGCCCGACAATGCCCATATCGCCGCTATAGGGCCGAGCGCAGCCATTGGGGCAGCCGGTGATGCGGATCGACACGCGCTCCCTCTCGACGCCCCAGCGCGCCATACGCTCGACGATCTCGGCGACCAGCAGGTCGCTGACCCGCTCGGCCTCGGTCAGCGCCAGGCCGCAGGTCGGCAGCGCCGGGCAGGCGAGCGCCCAGCGCTCGGCCGGCACCATGTCGTCGGCAAACCGCACGCCGTAAGCGCGCAGCGTCTTGTCGATCGCGTCGCGATCCTCGGGGTCGATCTCGGAGAGAAGGATGTCCTGGCTCGGCATCAGGATCGGATCGATGCCGTAAAGCGCAACGATCTCCTTGAGCGCGGTGCGCAGTTTCGCGCGGTCGTCGTCGAGAATGCGGCCGCTCGAGACCGGCAGGCCGAGATAAAACCGGCCGTCACCCTGCTCGTGCCAGCCGAGATGGTCAGGCACCCGAAAGCGCGCCATCCGTCGGCACGGCTCCAACTTTTTGCCCATATCCTCGGACAGCCGCTCGCGCGCCCAATCCTCGCCGCGCTCGGCGATGACGTATTTGAGGCGCGCGTGACGGCGATTGCCGCGATCGCCCCAGTCGCGGTGCAACCGCACCACGGCTTTCGCCGCCTCGACCAGGCCGTCGGGCTCGACAAAGCACACCGCCGTGCCCATGCGCGGATAGGTCTCGGGCTTGTTGTGGGTCGCGCCGTGCCCGCCGCCGAGAAAGAAATTGTAGCCGGTAAGCTCGCCATTCTCCCACAGCGCGACGATGCCGAGATCGTTGGTCAGGACATCGATCGTGTTGTCCTCGGGCACCGCCATGCCGATCTTGAACTTGCGCGGCAAATAGCGCTCGCCATAGAGCGGGTCGGGCGTGTCGCCCTTGCCCTGATCCTCGCTCCACGGCGCGCCGTCGACCCAAATCTCCTGGTAGGCGCCGCTCGTCGGCAGCATCTCGCGCGACAGGAGCCGCGCATCGGCTTCGAGCCGGTCGTGGACTTGATCGCGGATTGGCGCCGGCGAGGTCGTCACCGTGCGCACCACGTCGCCGCACGCCGCGAGCGTCGTCATCAGCCCGGCGTTGATCTCGCCCATCGCCGCCTTGAGCCCGGATTTGACAACGCCGTGAAACTGGATCGACTGCCGCGTCGTGACGCGCAGCGAGCCATTGGCATGGGCGTCGGCGATATGGTCGAGCGCCAGATACTGCGCCGCCTTGAGCCGGCCGCCGGGGATGCGCACGCGCACCATGAACTGGTAGTGCTTCGACTCACCCGCCTGCTTCAGCTCGGTCGCGCTGTCGCGGTCATATCCCTGGTAAATCCCGTGGAATTTTAAGAGCGAGTAGCCCTCGCCGTCGAACGGCGTCGCGGTGTCGGCGAGGTCGCGCGCGAGATGGCCGCGCAACTGGCGGCTCTGCTGCTTGACCGCCTCGGCCTTCGAGATTTTCTCGACCAACTGAACCACGCCGCACCCTCCGCCGGGACGGAAATACTGTCACCCGGCGTGATTCAGATAGTCTAACAGTCTTAAATCGTCAATTATTGACTATTATACATATTTTTATCGCTATACCTCCGCCAACGCCCGGTCGAGGTCAGCGATCAGGTCGCGTTCGCCTTCGAGCCCGGCCGAGAGGCGCACCAGCGAGTCGCCGATCCCCAGTTCCGCGCGCTCCTCGGGCTTGAGCCGCGAATGAGTCGTCGTCGCCGGATGGGTGACGATGCTCTTGGAATCGCCGAGATTGTTCGAGATGTCGACAATCCTGAGCGCATCCATAAAGCGGAAGCAGGCCGCCTTGTCGCCGGCGATGTCAAAGCACACCACGCTGCCGCCCAGCGCCATCTGCCGCTTGGCGAGCTCATGCTGCGGGTGGCTCTTGAGGCCCGGATAGAGCACGCGCGTAACCTTGGGGTGCGCCTCCAGGTGCTTCGCGATGCTGAGCGCGGTGCGGCAATGCCGTTCGACGCGCAACTCCAGCGTCTCGAGGCTTTTGAGCAGGAGCCAGGCGTTGAACGGGCTCAGCGACGGCCCGGTGTGGCGGTAGAACTGGCCGAGATCGTTCTTGAGGTAGTCGTTGCTACAGAGGATCGCGCCGCCCAGCGAGCGCCCCTGCCCGTCGATGTGCTTGGTCGCCGAGTAGACGACGACATCGGCGCCGAGCTGGAGCGGCTTTTGCAGCAGCGGCGTCGCGAACACATTGTCGACGACAAAGATGCCGCCGGCGCGGTGGGTAAGCCGCGCCACCTCGGCGAGGTCGATGATGTCCATCGCCGGGTTCGACGGGCTTTCGCAGAACGTCGCCTTGACCTCGCGGCCGATCGCGGCCTCCCAAGCCGACAGATCGCGCCCGTCGACCAAGGTCGTCTGAATGCCCCAGCGCGGCAGCAGCTCGGTAATGATAAAGTTGCACGAGCCGAAGAGAGCCCGGCTCGCTACCACCCTGTCGCCCGCGCGCAGCTTGCAGAGCAGCGACGCGAACACCGCCGCCATGCCGCTCGCCGTGGCGCGACAGGCCTCGGCGCCTTCGAGCAGGCGCAGCCGATCCTCGAACATCTGCACGGTCGGGTTGCGGTAGCGCGAATAGAGGAAGCGCTTGCTGTCGTCCTTGAACGCCGCCTCGGCCTCCGCCGCGCTGCCGTAGACAAAGCCCGAGGTCAGATAGAGCGCCTCGCAGGTTTCGTCGAAGCCGCTGCGCATGGCGCCGCCGCGCACCAGGATGGTCGACTGCTCGGCCTCGGCCGCGATCTCGGGGGGCAGGACGTGCTTGGTCATCGGCGGTGCTCCTCTCGTTACCGAGGCCGCCGATCCGGGCAACAAAAAAACCCGGACCGGAGGCCAGGGTTTTTGCCAAATCCCCGACCTTTTAGCGCGTTATTTAACGTGGCGCGCAAGCCGGTCGGCTCAAATCACCACGGACGGGTGTGGGTACGCCTTCGCCGGCCACCTGTCAAGCGGAACGCGAACCAGGAGGAAGGGCGCTCCGATGGCGCGCCCTGCTCGCCCAAACCGACGATTGATCTCGATCAAACAAATCGCGGGTCATCGGCGTTAGACAGACTGATGGCTCCGTATCGCGTCCATTTTCTCGATCACGGCGGGAACGTCTACGCGATTCACCACGTCGAACATGACCATGATGAGGATGCGATCGGGGCCGCGCATCGCCTCAATGTGCTACCGCATCTCGGATCAGGGTTTGAGGTCTGGGAGGACGACCGCCTCGTCCACCGGCATTCGAACAGGGACAAGAATTAGCGCCGGGATGTGGCTTTGTTACGTTTTGTTGCACAGCTTTGCTGGCACTGCTGATCCCGGTCGGTTAGAAGCGACTCGGTTGTGGCCGAACGGCGCGATGAAGGGGACGCGGCTGATGGCGCGCATCCTGTTGGCGGAGGACGACGCCGACGTGCTGGTCGTCGTCGAGCATGTGCTCCTCCAGGGCGGTTACGGGGTCGATACAGCCCGCAACCTCGAAGAAGCCCACGAGCTGCTGCTGTCGCGCGATTACGACCTGGTGGTGACCGACGGGAGGCTGCCCGACGGCACCGGCATGGAGCTGGCCGACGCGGCGCGGGAAAAGAGCATCCCGTCGCTGATCCTCACCGGCTACGCCTTTATCCTGCGCGAGCTGGCGGCCGACCCGACCAAGTACCGCGTGCTGCTGAAGCCGCTGCGCCCGGTCGAAATCATCCAGGCCGTCAAGGACACGCTGCGCTCGCCATCAATTACCGATTGAGCGGCGATCGGTCGCGGCGCTATCGGCGGGCTTGAGCCGCGCCGCTGGCTTGTCGATGATCGATGGGTCGATAATTGGGGCCGGCCTCCGGCCAAAACCGACAGGGGAGCGCGTCTCGATGATCGCCAAGCGGAAGCTGCCGCAACGGTCGGCTCTCGGTCTCCTGCTCGCCGCCGCGCTCGCCGGCGCCGCCTGGGCGCAGGCGACCGGCAAGTTCGATGGCAACTATGTCGGCCCGCTTACCCTCACCGGGATCATCAACGGCGACTGCACCACGCCACCGACCGGCTCGGCCTATCCGCTCACCATCGCGGGCGGCGTCGTGCATTTCAAATATGTTCCGCGCTTCGACACGGTCCTCGTCGGCAAGATCGACGACAAGGGCGACTTCAAGGCATCCGGCCGCACCAAGAGCGGCATGATCAACATGCTGGGGCATGTCGCGCCAGGCGGCGCGCTGACCGCCAATATCCAGTCGCCGAGCTGCCTTTATTCGTTCGCGGGCAGCAACTGATCGCAACTGATCAGTCGAGAAACTTCAGCCCGCCCGTGACCTTGTCGATCGTCTTGCGGTCGGCATGAAGGCCGAGCCCGACCAGGTCGAGCGCCTCGGTCGGATGGGCCTCCACCTCGGCCCGGTTGGCGACATCGTCCGTCGTCTTGAACAACGGCTCGGTGTAGATGGCGACGCGCAGGTCGCGGGTGATCGCCCGCTGGTGCGTCCGCGTCAGCTCGGTCGAGCTGGCACCGTAGATGAAAACAGGCTCTCGGATCAGCGGCGTATAGAGGCGGTGATTCCCATCGCGATAAGGCTCGCCGACGATAACCGGGAAATGCCCGGCCAAGCCACCGGCGAGGAACGCCGCGACATTGGCGACCTGCCAGGGCAGCAGGTCGCGGCGCAGCACGATTGCAGTCTTGGTTTCATAGCGCATGCCGGGCATGGTAGCGGCCCGGCCGTCTCCGTCTTGAACGTTCGTGCATGTCGGCAACACCACCCCCAGCTCACCTACCCACGGGCGACTTCATCGCCACCGACTTCATCAAAACCGATTGGCCCTGCCCCGGCATCCAGCGCCTGCGCGCCGGGTTCTTCGGCCACGCCTACGACCCGCACCGCCACGAGACCTATGCGATCGGCGTCACCGAGCGCGGTTTCCAAGCCTTTCGCTATCGCGGCGCCGAGTGCGTCAGCACCACCGGCATGACGATCGTCATGCACCCCGACGAGGTGCATGACGGCCACGCCGTCGCACCGGAAGGTTTTGTCTATCGCATGATTTATGTCGACGCGGCGCTGATCGGCGACGCGCTCGGTGGATCGAGCCTGCCGTTTGTCGCCGATGCCGTGGGCGACGATCCCGCGTTGGCGGCGGCGCTCGACGAGGCGTTCGAGGGCTTCCCGCACAGCCTCTCGACGCTCGCCGGCGCCGGGATTGTCGCCGCCGTCGCCGACCGGCTCAGCCGTCGCGCCGGCCGCGCGCCGACGCAACACCCCGCGCGGCGTGACGGCCAGCGGCTCGACCGGGCGCGCGAGATGCTCGACGCGGCGAGGGACCTTGCGGTCACCGCCGAGGATCTCGAAGCCGCCATCGGCATCGACCGCTACGCGCTCGCCCGCGCTTTCCGCGCACGTTTTGCGACCTCGCCGCACCGCTATCTGCTCGGCCGCCGACTGCAGCGCGTCAAGACCGCGATCGCCGATGGGCTGCCGCTCGCCGAGGCTGCCGTCGAAGGCGGGTTCGCCGACCAGAGCCACATGACGCGGCATTTCAAGGCGCGTTTCGGCCTCACCCCGGGGCGCTACGCCCAGCTGCTGCGCCAGTCGCGGAACTGAGTGCCGATCCTTCGACGGGCATCGGCGAAGACCGACCGCCGTGTTTGTCAATCCCTTGCGGCCGCACGGTTTGAACCTGGGCGGGCATCTCCGGTATCATCGGTCGATGCCCATCATTCACTGCAAGCTCGGCCTCAACCAGCCGGCGCAAAGCCCGACCGTCGCCCGACTGACCGAGATGGCCGACGCGATCAACCAGGAGGCCGACGGCGCGTTCCGGCTCGAGGTGCACCCCGAAAGCCGGCTGGGCCCCGACCCGCAGATGTTCGCCGACGTGCAGGCCGGGCGGCTCGAATTCTTCGCGTCGGGTGCCGGGCTCGCCGGCATCGCCCCGGCGAGCGCGCTGCCGCTGCTGCCGTTCGCGTTCAGCGACAGCGCCCGGGTCTTCGCCGCGCTCGACGGCGGGCTCGGCGACATCATTCGCGGCGAGCTAGCCGCCGCCGGGCTGCATGCGCTCGGTTTTATGCAGAACGGCTTTCACCATCTGACCACCAGCAACCGTCCGGTCGCCACGGCAGACGATTTCAAGGGGCTCAAGATCCGCAGTCCCGGCGGCGCGATGGCCGCCGATTTCTTCGCCGCGCTCAGCGCCGAGGCCGGGATGGTGCCGTTCAACGAGATGTACAGCGCGCTCAAGACCAAAAAATTCGACGGCCAGAGCGACCCGCACCAGGTGGTCATCAACCTCAAGCTCTATGAGGTGCAGACCTATCTGAGCCTGACCCGGCACTGGTGGTCGGGTTTCACGCTGCTCGCCCACAAGGCCACCTGGGACGCGCTGCCAGCACACATCCGCGCGATCGTCTCCCGCCACGGGACGGATTGCGCGCGCAAGCAGCGCGCCGACATCGAGGCGGTCAACGCCGCCGGCGAGGCGCGACTCGCCGCATTGGGGATGATCGTCAACACCGCCGAGACTTCGAGTGTCCGCGCCCGGCTCGGCGATTTCTACGCGCGCTGGAAGGCCAAATTCCCGCCCGCCACCTGGCGCCAGCTCGAAGCCTACGCCGACGGGCTAGGGTGATGTCCGACAGCGCCTTTCGCCTTGACGGCAAGATCGCGCTGGTGACCGGCGCCGGGCGTGGGCTCGGCCGCGGCATCGCGCTGGCGCTGGCCGCCGCCGGTGCGCAAGTGCTGCTCAACAGTCGCTCGCTGCAGGAGCTCGAAGCGGTCGCCGCCGAGATTGCGACCGCTGGCGGCAAGGCGACGCCGCTGCCCTTCGACGTCACCGACGCGGCGGCGATGCGCGCCGCGTTCGAGGGCATCGAGAAGCTCGACATCCTCGTCAACAATGCCGGCGTGAACCGCCCACAACCTTTTCTCGAAGTCGACGAGGAGACGCTCGACCGGCTTCTCGACCTTAATGTCCGTGCGCTTTTTCTCTGCGCTCAGGCCACCGCGCGGCTCATGGCCGCCCGGCAAAGCGGCGTCATCATCAATATGTCGTCGCAGATGGGGCATGTCGGTTCGGAGCGCGACCGCACTGTCTATGTGATGACCAAGCACGCGGTCGAAGGGCTGACCAAGGCGATGGCCGCCGAACTCGCGTCCAAGGGTGTGCGGGTCGTCTCGATCGCGCCGACATTTATCGAGACGCCGCTGACCAAGCCGTTTTTCGACAACGCCGACACCCGGAAATGGATCCTCGACCGCATTCCGCGCGGCCGCGCGGGCACGATCGACGAGGTGGCGAACGCGGTGGTGTTCCTCGCCTCGCCCGCCGCGGGGCTCGTCACCGGCTCGTCGCTACTCGTCGATGGCGGCTGGACCGCGTGGTGACGGCGAGGGCCGTTGCGCTCGAAACACATCGCCCGAGCTTTCCGGGACGCTTGGTGTACTGGGGATGAGCTCACCATTTCAATCCCCGTAGGCGGCGGCGTGGCGCGAAAGCCACACCCGGCATTTATTTACGAATGCAAGATTGACCCGCTATTGCCGTCGAGGTCCGTGGGCTACGTTCCGGGCGACCCGCAGTTGTATCCCTTTGCTGCCAATCGCGCCGAGGAGCACATAGCGATGACGCGATGGACCACGTGCGCTTTCTTGCTGGCGGCAGGCTTGATACCGGAGCTGTCATCGATATCAGCATTCGCCGCCTGCAGTCCCGCCACCGGCTCCAACACGACGGTGACCTGCAGCGGCGCGACCTTCAATCAGGGGCCGGGCATCAATACTGGCTATGGCGACAGCACCCAGAATGGTCTCGCGCTTACGGTCAATGCAGGCGCATCGGTCACTGGCACGTCGACGGGCATTGATGTCAACAACAACAACGTGATCGTCAACCTCGGCACTATTACGACGATGGGTAGCAACGGTATTGGTGACGTCTTCGGTATCAACGCGAATGGCGCGTTGACGCTGATCAATTCGGGAAGCATCGGCCGGATCGACATCCCTGACAATATTTTCGATTTGGCGGGCGTCAACGGCGGGCCCGGGCTGAATGTCACCAACAATAATGGCGCCCTGATTCAAGGCGCGGTCGCGATTCAAGGCGTTAGTACGGCGACCATTACAAATTCAGGAATGATATCAGGCGTTATTGGCGGCGGCGGGCAAGGGATCAATGTCAACGGCGGGTCGGTGACCGTCATCAACAATTCGACCGGCTTGATCACCGCCGATGGCTTCGCAGTTACCGCTGACAACGTAACCGCGACAAATTACGGGCAAATCACTGCATCGGAACCACAATCGGGCGGGACCGGCATAAGCGGGAATGTTTCGGCGACCGTTACCAACTATGGAACTGGCCTTATCACCGGAGACGGCGCCGGCATCTCGGCGCCGACAGTCACGGTGACAAACTTCGGAACCATTTCGGGAACGGGTTTGGGCGCCAACGGCATTTTGGGCGGGTCGGTTCAGGTTACCAATTCGGGCATGGTAACGGGTGGGACCGGCGCCGCGGCCATCTTCATGACCAGCGGGAGCGTCACCAACAATACGGGCGGAACGATAACCGGCGACGAAGGCATCGCCGCGTTCGGTGGAACGTCGATCTTCGACGCCGGAACGATTATCGGGAACACCGGCACTGCGATCGCCTTCCAGACGGGCGGCAACACGCTCACCCTGGGCCCCGGGTTTACGATCAATGGCAATGTGCTCGGCGCGGGTACCGACACGTTCCAGCTCGGCGGCAGCGGCAACGGCTCGTTCAACCTCAGCCTGCTGGGGACGCAGTACACGGGCTTCACGACCTTCAACGTGATCAGCGGCAACTGGAACGCCAGCGGGACCGGAACAGAGAGCTGGGGAATTTCCGGCGGCAATCTGATGCTCGGCTCCGGCGCGCAGATCACCGGGGACGTGACCCTGACGGGCGGTGAACTCTCCGGGACTGGCACGGTCGGTGGCTTGGTCACCAACAATAGCGGCATTGTCGCACCGGGTCCGCCGGGCGGTATCGGCACGCTGACCGTCGGCACTTATACGCAGGGTTCGGGCGGAACGCTCAGCATCAATGTGAGCCCGACCAGCGCATCGCAACTGGCCGTAACCGGCTTCGTGGAGGAGTTCGCCCGCGTGCCGGGCTCGCCCAACGCATCGACACTGATTGAAGGCGGCGCGGCCAACCTCGCCGGCACGCTGGCCCTCATGTTCGAGAATGGCATCTACAAGCTCGGGACGTCGTACACGATCCTAACCGCGCCGACGCTCACCGGCCAGTTTTCGACTATTATCAGCAACAACACTCCTCCCGGCCTGGCGGCATCGCTCATCTATCAAGAGGTGCAGCCGCCCCCGCCGAGTCAGCTGACCTCGCTGGTAGCCCTGGCGCAGCAGAGCTCGGTGATCCTCCAGCTCGTCCCGGGTACCGTCGCGCCGAGCAATGCCACGATCTTCAGCGCGGTCACCAGCACGGCAATCATCACCGCGCAGGAGGTCAACGGGATCATCCTCGACCGGGTCGGGCAGCGGACCGCCGGGGTCGCCGATGGCCAGATCGCCGCGCTGGGCGGCGTGGGCGCGCCGACCGCGCTGCAACTGGCGCAGGCCGGGCCGGGGAATGCCGGGGCGCTCGCCGATCTCGGCGCGGCGCTGCCGCAGCTCGGCGAAGGCGCCTGGTTCCGGGGCGTCGGCGGCTTCGCCTCGGTCAACGGCTCATCGACCGCGCCGGGGTTTACCGGCTCGACCGGCGGCTTCCTCGCGGGCTACGACCGGGCGGTGGCGCCCAACGCCTATCTCGGCATCGCCGGCGGCTATCTGCACAGCGCTGTCGACGAACATTCGACCTCGAACGGTACCGAGGAAAGCGCGCGGTTCCATGTCTATGGCGGGATGCTGGCGGGCCCGAGCCTGTTCTCGGCGACAGCGGGCTACGCGCATGACTGGTTCGACACGCAGCGCGGCCTCGCCGGGATCGGCACGGCGAGCCAGAGCCACAGTGGCAACGAGGCGACGGCGGCCGGGCAATGGAGCCTGCCGCTCTCTATCCAGGGTTATGGCGGCGGGCTGGCGGCGTTGACCCCAAAGGTCGGGATCGAATACCTGCACCTTTCCGAGGACGCCTTTGCCGAGACCGGCGCCCTGGACTTTAACCTCGCCAATTCGGGGCACGGCACCGACAGTCTGCAGCCCTATCTCGGCGCGGCGCTGGCGCAGAAATTCGTGACCGACAGCGGCACCCAATTCACTCCGGAGCTCCGTCTCGGCTATTCGCACGAGATATTCGACTCGCGTCTCCTGACAATCGCCACCGCGAGCACCGTCACTTTTCCGATCGAGGGGGTCAAACCGTCACGCGATCAGGTCACCACCGGCATCGGTGTCAGCATGGTCGCCGGCCCGAACCTCTCGTTCTACGCCGATTACGACGCGATCCTGCCGACCGGCAACACCGTCGAGCAGACCGTCCAGGCCGGATTGCGCTGGAAGTTCTGACGCGCGCGTGGCACTCCGCCCCATCGGACCGGCTGACCGCCTTTAATTCATCTGCTGCTGCAGCAAAGCGTGGGTGTCGACAAACCCCTGGTGCTCGACGATCTTTCCCCGCCTCAGCCGCCAGCGCACCGCGTAATCGCATTTAAAGCGTCCGACCGCTACTGACGGCCGGAATTCGCCCTCGACATTGAAGAGACCCCAGACGGTGTTGCCGCTTTCGATGATCTCCTTGGGCCGCAGGCGCTCAATGTTGTAGGCGGAGATGACCTGCGTCGTCAGCTGGACGACACCCGCGCGGTTACGGTAGACGCCGCCAAAGCCAAACGTGCCCGTTGTCGTCACCGCTGATTTCCAGACGATCTTGTCGTCGATCGCGTCAAACAGCGGGCGCAAATCGGCCATCTCAAAGGCCTCGGCGACCCGCCGCATCAAAACATCGCCGTTCATTTTATCTGTTCCTCTACCAAACGGGCTGAATCCGCCCGGATCGCGGCGCGATCGCGGCTTTATTCGGCTATGTGCATGTCGAAGGTGGGCGCGGCTTTTACTCCCTGTAGAGAAAAACCCGTCATGCGTTTTTCGGTTGCCAGCAAGTCTCCATGCAGTTGGCTTTATGGTTGCGCGCCGCCTTCCGGCGCCGCGCCACGGGGCGATATCGCGCCACGGCCGCATCCTGATAAAAAGGGCATCGATCGAGGGAGGATCGCATGCCGCGCCACATCAAGACCGCCGGGCTCGCCGAAACCCAGGACGAGGCCGACGCCAGGACCCGCGCCACCGTCGAGGGCATCATCGCCGACGTCCGCGCGCGCGGCGACGTTGCGGTGCGCGAGCTCTCCGAACGGTTCGACAAATGGTCGCCCGCGAGTTTTCGGCTAAGCGACGCGGAAATCCGCGACCTCGTCGCTCAGGTCTCGCCGCAAACGATCGACGACATCAAGTTCGCCCAGGCGCAAATCCGCAACTTCGCCGAAATCCAGCGCGCCGCTATGAAGGATGTCGAGGTTGAGACGCTGCCTGGCGTGGTGCTTGGCCATCGCCACATCCCGGTCGGGCATGTCGGCTGCTATGTGCCGGGTGGGCGCTATCCGATGGTCGCCTCGGCGCATATGTCGATCGTGACGGCCAAGGTCGCTGGGGTCGAGCATATCACCGCGTGTACCCCGCCCAATCAGGGCGGCCCGCACCCGGAGACGATCGCCGCGATGCATCTCGGCGGTGCCGACGAGATTTGCGTGCTCGGCGGCGTCCAGGCGGTCGCGGCGATGGGGGTCGGCACCGAAACCTTCCGGCCGGTCGACATGCTGGTCGGCCCCGGCAACGCCTATGTCGCCGAGGCGAAGCGCCAGCTTTACGGCAAGGTCGGCATCGACCTGTTCGCCGGGCCGACCGAAATCCTGGTGGTCGCCGACGACAACGCCGACGCCGAGATGTGCGCGACTGATCTCCTCGGTCAGGCCGAGCATGGCCCGACCTCGCCGGCGATCCTCATCACGACCTCCGAGAAACTGGCGCATGAGACGATAAAGGAGGTCGAACGGCAGTTGACCATCCTGCGGACCGCCGATGTCGCCGGTGTCGCCTGGCGCGACTATGGCGAGGTGATTCTGTGCGCCGACGAGGACGAGCTGGTCGCCGAAGCCGACCGCATCGCCGCCGAGCATGTCGAGGTGCTGACCCGCGAGCCGCGCCGCTATCTCGACCGGCTGAAGAATTACGGCGCGCTCTTCCTCGGCCCGGAGACCAATGTTTCCTACGGCGACAAGGTGATCGGCACCAACCACACGTTGCCGACCAAGGGGGCGGCGCGCTACACCGGCGGCCTTTGGGTCGGCAAGTTCCTCAAGACCTGCACCTACCAGGAGGTCAGAACCCCCGAAGCTTCGGCGATGATTGGCGAATATTGCAGCCGGCTTTGCGCGATCGAACGGTTCTGGGGCCACAAGGAACAGGCCGATCTGCGCGTCCGCCGCTACGGCGGCAAAAACGCCGCGGAATAGCCGGGCTCACTCTTCCGGCATGCCGGCGAGGCGCAGCCCGACATCGACGGTCTTCTCGGCGAGCGCGCGGTAGGCGGGGTTGTTTGTGTACGCCCAGCGCGCGCGCTGGCGGAGCAGCGAATTGATCTCGGGCTTGAGCTTCAGCGATTCTGCCAGCGCATCATGGGCGCCGGTGAGATCGCCCTTGAGCGCCAGCGCCGCCGCCAGGTCGAGGTCTATGTAATAGATATGCGGGTTAGCCGCGTGGGCCTTGGTGAGCCAGTCGATGGCGTCCTGTTGCTGGCCTTGCAGCAGGTGGGCGAGGCCGAGCGACCAGTAGGCGAGCGCGATGTTCGGGTCGTCGGGGTTGAGGCGGATGCGCTTTTCCTCGAGCGGGATCGCCGCCGCCGGGTCGCCCAAATAGATCAGCGTCACGCCAAGCTGGCCATAGGCGATGGCATCGTTCGGGTCGAGCTCGGTCGCCCGTTCCCATTCGGCGCGCGATTCAGGCAGCCGGTTCTGGTAGCGTCGCAGCAGGGCCAGCGTGTCGTGCAGCTGGGCCCGGTTGGGGTTGCGGGCGCGTAGCTCGGCCAAGAGCTTCTCGGCTTCCGCCGCGTCGCTGTCGGGATGGTCACTCGTGCCGTTCGCCAGATCGACGACGAGGACGGCGGCGATGCCGAGCTTTGCCTCATAGGACGAGCCGTCGATCTTCAACGCGTTTTCGAAATCCGCTTTGGCGGCTTCCCGGCTGGTCGCGGCCTGCGTGCGCTGATACAGCGCCCAGCCGCGCATGATCAGGTCCTGCGCGTCCGGGCTGACCGGCCGCTCCTGCTCGATCTGCCGCCCGACCGCCTGTACGAGCTCGAGGTTGAGTGTGCGGGCAAGTCGGCCGGTGATCTCGCTCTGCGCGTCGGCGAGATTGCGCATATTGCTCTCGAAGCGATCGGCCCAAACCTGCGCGCCGGTCTCCGTGTCGATCAACTGAACATCGACCTGCACCTGGTCGGCGATTCGCCGCACGCTGCCTTCGAGCACGTAATGGACGCCGAGATCGCGCCCCAGCTGCTTCACGTCGACGGCGATGCCCTTATAGGTAAAGGCGGTGTTGCGGGCGATCACGAAGCTCCCGGCGATGCGCGACAGGTCGGTCGTCAGATCCTCGGTGATGGCGTCGGCGAAATAGTCCTGATCGGGGTCGTGCGACAGGTTCTCGAACGGCAGCACGATGATCGACAGGCGGGGCACGCTCGCTCCCGGCGACGGCAGGCGTGGCGGGACCGTCGTGGCGGTTGCTGGAGCGGCCGCGACGCGCACGTTCTCATGCCAAGTCCACCATATCGTGAAACCGGCGGCCGCCACGACGACGACCGCCGCCGCGACGGCAAGACGCAGCCCCATCCGCACCCTGCGTCGCCGCGGCGCCGCGGCCAGTTCGGTCGCCGCGATCGCCGCCGGGCCCATCGCGTAGACCCGCACCGGCCGCGCGATGTTCTTGACCTGCTGCTCGCCGCGATCCTCAAAGACATAAGGCAGCTTGTCGCGGATCTGATCGCGCACCACGCGCGAGACGCAGACCCCGGCGGGCTCGGCCAGCGCCTCGAGGCGCGCCGCGACATTCACCCCGTCGCCGAAAATGTCGTGATCCTCGGCGACGATGTCGCCGAGATTGATGCCGATGCGGAACTCGATGCGCCGCTCGGCCGGGATGTCGTCGTTGCGCGCCGCCATGTCGCGCTGCATCTCGACCGCGCAGCGCACCGCGTCGACGACGCTGGCGAACTCGACGAGAAACCCGTCGCCGGTGGATTTGATGATGCGGCCGTGGCGCTCGCGGATCCGCGGATCGGCGACCTGATGCCGCCAGGCGCGCAGCCCGGCGAGCGTCCCCTCCTCGTCCTCGCCCATCAGCCGGGCGTAGCCGGCGACGTCAGCGGCCAGGATCGCCGCGAGGTGTCGCCCGACGCGCGCCCGGCGCCTAAAGTTCATGCTCCGATCTTAGCGCAGGCATTTGTGCAGCAGGCCGTCTTTCATGATCACCGTCAGGTGTTCGCCCTGGCCTTCGAGCAGCGAGATGTCGCCGAGCGGGTCGCCGTCGACGACAATCAAGTCGGCGCGCGCGCCCGCGGCGACAACCCCGAGATCTCCGGAGCGGTTCAACAGTTCGGCATTGACCGTCGTCGCGGAGCGAATGACCTCGAACGGCGCCATCGCCTCGGCGCGAATCACGAATTCGCGCGATTGGTGCTGGTGCATCGGCCCTAGGAGGTCGGTGCCGAAGCCGATCTTGACCCGGGCGCCCTGGAGAATCTCCAGCGAGCGCAACCCGGCTTCGCGGACATCGGCGAGTTTGGCGAGGCTGACCTCGGCCAAGCCGAGCTCCCGGCCGAAACGGTAGAGCGAATCATAGGTGACGAGGGTCGGCACGACAAAGGCGCCCACCGCCGCGACCATCGAAGCGGTCGGCGCGTCGATGAGGTTGGCGTGCTCGATCGAGCGCACGCCGTTCTCGACCGCGCGGCGAATCGCTTCGGGCGTGTAGGCATGCGCCAGTACATAAGTGTGCCAGGCGCGCGCTTCTTCGACGATCGCGCGCATCTCTTCGTCGCTGTATTGTAGATTCCAGATCGGGTCGTAGGGCGAGGCGACCCCGCCCGAGGCCATGATCTTGATCTGCGTCGCCCCCTTGCGCAGCTCGTCGCGCGCGGCGCGCCGGCATTCGTCGACCCCGTCGGCGATCCGCGCGAGGCCGGCGCCGTATTCGCAACAGGCGCAGCTCTGCACCGAGAGCGTCCGCGGCCGCAGATCACCGTGGCCACCGGTCTGGCTTAGCGCTCGGCCCGACGGAAAGATGCGCGGCCCGCGGACCAGTCCCTGCGCCACGGCCTCCGCAAGGCCGCCATCGCCGCCGCCGGCGTCGCGTATGGTCGTAAAGCCGCGCGCCAGCATGCCTTCGAGCACCCGCGCGGCCTGCAGCGTCACCAGCGTGATCGGCTCCTCCGCCAGTCGCGGCAGGTTGGCGCCGACCGCGATCGCGTGGCAGTGCGCGTCGATCAGCCCCGGCATCAGCGTGCGCCCGGCGAGGTCGATCACGTCCGCCCCGGCACTGGCGATCGGCCGCTCCGACACTTCCTTGATGCGCTCGTCCTCGACCAGAACATGATGGCCCTCGCGGCGCTCGCGATGGGCACCGTCGAGAACCGCCGCATTGGCGAAGATGATGGCCGCCATCGTCACCGACCCCGCTGTCTAGGAGCGCCCACCGAGCTTAAGCGCATTGGCCGCGATCACCTAACCGATCAACTTTAGGGCGCGGCGTCGTCGCCTCGCGCCTAGGTAGAATAAACTGCCATCGAGGAAGGCAATTGCCACGATTAGAGGCAGCGCGGCACGCCTCTTTCGCGACCCGAAATCGAAAGCTATGGTAAAAAAAGTTCACCTGTGACAGTTCTGCCACAGCCGTTTCTCAGCCGGCCAGAAGCTCTCCATCGGAGATGCGCGAGAGGTATCCGGGATCAAAATCCGCGAGTTCGGAGAGCGATTCGATGTCCCTAATCGTCACCCGCTGGTCTTCGACAACGAGCAAATTGTCCTCGCGCAGGCGCCGCAATACGCGATTGACGTGCGGTATGCTCAACCCGAGTGCGTCTGCCAGAAGTTCCTGAGTGAGAGGAATCTTGAAAGATTGATCGTCGGCGAGACCGACCGTCTGCAACCTTGTCAGTAGTTCCAGCAAGAAATGAGCAACTCGCTCTAACGCAGATCTCCGGCCAAGATCGACAAGATGCTCAGCGTAAATTGTCGATTCGCAAGAAAACCACCAAAATATCTTGGTAATAAGCCGTGGGTGCGTTTCATTCAGTGCATTGATGCGTGCGAAAGGCACAGTCGCCACTTGCACCTCCGTCAACGCTTTCGTTGAGTATAGTGAACTTTCCGTAAAATAACCAAGAGCGCCGACAATATCTCCCGGCAACACTATATTAACTATTTGGCGCCGTCCATCGTGGAGGATACGATAACGGATCGCATTACCTTCCATTATTATAAAGAGACTGCCATAACTGCGGCCTTCTGTAATAATGTCGCGATGCCGTTGCACGGTACGCGGGCTCGATTGCAACTCATAAAGGATCGCCGTTTCGTCCTGCGAAAGCGGGACGAGTCTTGCCAATCTATTGACGAATGCGTTGGGAACCGCCGTCGCCGACGACGCACCTCCCATGTCGCGCCTCCTGTTCACGCTTGGCTTTATATCTTGGGCGCACGTTACGGGGCCGGTTTCGGCAAGTCAAATTCATTGACTTTGAAATGGCGTACAATGATCAAAAATGATCCGGCTTCGTGATATTGCTTTAAATCAATGTGATAGAGCAAAGACAGTTCGCGCCGTTAGCGGATACTCCCCCTTACGCCCAACCGGCCGTTGGGCAACCTATGCGTGGCCCCGGTGACGGTGGCCAATTTGGGTTTGAACACGGGAGGGGGATCAATGATGACAGGGCGTAAAATCGG
>DATHCK010000191.1:0-11673 GCA_035319545.1 Allostellaceae bacterium
GTTTGCATCGACCTGTCGCAGATGAATCGTGTCTTGCGGGTCGGCGCCGAGGACCTCGACGTGACCGTCGAGGCCGGGGTGACGCGCAAGCAGCTCAACGAATATCTGCGCGACACCGGCCTGTTCTTTCCGGTCGATCCCGGCGCCGACGCCTCGCTCGGCGGGATGGCCTCGACCCGCGCCTCGGGCACCAACGCGGTGCGCTACGGGACGATGCGCGAAAACGTGCTGGCGCTGACCGTGGTGCTGCCCGACGGGCGGGTGATCCACACATCGCGGCGGCCGCGCAAATCGGCGGCAGGCTACGACTTGACTCGGCTGTTTGTCGGCTCGGAAGGGACGCTCGGGGTCATCACGGAGGTGACGTTGCGGCTCTACGGCATTCCGGAAGCGATCTCGGCTGCGGTCTGCGCGTTTCCGACGATCGACGCGGCGGTCAACACGGTGATCTTGACAATCCAGAGCGGCATACCGGTCGCGCGGATCGAGCTCCTCGACGAGCCGCAAATGGAGGCGATCAACAAATATTCGAAGCTCGACCACAAGGTCGCGCCGACCCTCTTCTTCGAGTTTCATGGGACAACCGCAGGGGTGGCCGAGCAGGTCGAGCTGGTGAAGGACATCGCGGCCGAGCATGGCGGCGACGATTTCCGCTGGGCGTCGAGCCAGGAAGAGCGCTCTAAACTGTGGCAGGCGCGGCACGACGCCTACTACGCGGCGTTGGCGCTGCGCCCTGGCTCGAAGGGCTGGGCGACCGATGTCTGCGTACCGATCTCGCGTCTCGCCGAATGTATCGCCGAGACGAAAATCGATCTTGCGCAGTCATCGATCCCTTGCGCCCTCGCCGGTCATGTCGGCGATGGTAATTTCCATCTCATTTTCATGATCGATCCCAATCGACCGGAAGAAATTGCCGAAGCGAGTCGGTTGAATGACAGAATGGTGACACGGGCGCTGGCGATGGACGGCACTTGCACCGGCGAGCACGGAATTGGCTATGGAAAGATGGATTTCCTGTCCGCCGAACATGGCGACGCCGTCGACGTGATGGCATCGATAAAGCACGCGATCGACCCCGATAACCTGATGAATCCAGGCAAGATTGTCCGTGTTTGAGGCGGTCGTACGCGCGGCGCGGCGAGGACACCCCGAACTTCATGGTTGAATTTCTCGTTGTTCAATGAATAAACCGCTTCACTGATCGGTTTCTTGGCGGTATTGTACTAGAGAGAACTCAGTTCGGATTGGCCTTGCTCCGATAAGGCCGCGGCCAGAAAACCGGCCGATCACGCTGAAAACCGAATGCCGTATCTTAGGGGTAGCTCTTCCGGCTGTCATGGCGTTTTCATGATTCGACAATATAGTGAAAACGCAGCTGCCGAGAATCCGCGATGAAGACGTTTAAGCAAGGGTCGGGGATGGACAAATCAGGTAAACGCGGAAAAATTCCTCAATCGGATTGGCCGCTGATCATGGCCCGTTATGAGGCAGGGGAAACGCTATCCAGTATTGCGCGAACTTATGACTGTTCGCCGCCGGCGATCTCTTACATCGTAAGCCGAAGCAAGGCGAAGCCGACAGCTGAAGTCTCGTTACAACCGGTGGCCGAGCCGCAGCTTGTCAAAGCTACTGTGAATGGCGCGACGCCGAACGATTCGGCTCCGGTCGAACCGACCGCGGTCGCGCCAACGCCCGCCGCGGCGATCCGGCGTGAGCCGCCTCCGATGGCTGCGACCAATGGCGCGGCGGCGAACGGAGACCAGCGCCGCACCCTTCACCTGTCGCTCGGCGGCAATGGCAATGGCAATGGTCATCAAGTGTCGATGAACGGGAACGGACACAGCAACGGCAACGGACATAGCAACGGTCAGGGGCACGAAGCGCCGCCGCGCGCCGATTTCGCGGCGGCGCGTCCGCCACAAGGACCCGGCGAAAGAATGACGCCGCCGCCGTTTTCGGCGCCGCCGCGCAATCCGCCTCCGTTTGACGCCGGACGCAACGGCCGCGATCTGTTCGCGATCTCCGAAGGCCGGCCGGCCGCACAGCGGCCCCGCGACGCCGATGGGGCGCGCAAGGATAACGGCGCCTTTATCGACCAGGAACTGCGCAGCCGCGTCGATGGCGATATCGCCGCGTTTCTCGCGGCGTTCGACGCCGCGCTCGCCGCCGACACGCATGAAAGCCGGTTCGGGCTGCGCGAGGCGACGGATCGGCTGCTGCGCGCTGGTGCGCGTACCCGCATTGAGCTGGAGCGGCTCGAGGCGCGGGTGCCGCTCTCACCGCGCGACGGCGCCGCTTCGCCCGACCCGGCGGCCTGGCGGCACCGCTAGAAGCCGCTCGTTATCGCGGACAAAAAGGGCGCCCAACGGGGCGCCCTTTTCTTCTCCCGGCAGAGCGGAGGCGGTCCTAGCTATCCCGCATCCTTGTCGAGCCGCACGCCGAGATATTGCGTCACGCCGTGCCGGTTGAGCAGCAAGAGCGCGCTTTTGTTGGGCGACTTGGCGATGTCTTTCAGCCGATCGGCCGCCTCTTGCGGCGAGGTGGCGGGCTGCTGATCGATCGACATGATCACGTCGCCACGGGCGAGGCCGATATCGTCAGCGATGCTGCCGTTGTCGACATGGGTGATGACGACACCGTGCACATCGCGGCCGAGATGCAGCGCGCCGCGCACGTCATTGGTCAGTGGCGCCAGATGCAGCCCCATCGCGCCGACGCTGCTCTCCGCCGGCTGGCCCTCGTCGCCGTTGCCGGCCGCCGCGATCTGCGGGTTCGCCGGCATCTCGCCCAGCTTGACGCTCACCTGCTGCTCCTTGCCGTCACGCCAGACGGTGAGCGCCGCGCTGGCGCCCGGCGCGCTGGCGGCGACATCGTGTGGCAGGTCGCGAAGCGTGGTGATCCCCTGGCCGTTAAAGGCAAGGATCACGTCACCCTGCTTGAGGCCGGCCGCCGCGCTCGGGCTGTCGGGCGTCACCAGCGCGACGAGCGCGCCGTGATCGCTCTTGAGGCCGAGGCTGGACGCGATCGCCGGGGTCACCGGCTGGATCTGCACGCCGAGCCAGCCGCGCTCGACCTTGCCATGCTCCTCAAGCGCGCGGACCACCTGCTTGGCGACGTTTGACGGCACCGCGAAGCCGATGCCGACACTGCCGCCGTTTGGCGAATAGATCGCGGTGTTGATGCCGACGACCTGGCCGCTCAGGTTGAAGGTCGGGCCGCCCGAGTTGCCGCGGTTGATCGGCGCGTCGATCTGCAGGAAATCGTCGAACTGCCCGGTGTGGATGTCGCGGCCGCGCGCCGAGATGATGCCGGTCGTCACCGAGCCGCCGAGGCCGAACGGGTTGCCGACGGCGACGACCCAATCGCCGATCTGCGCCGCGTCGCTGTCGCCGAAGCTGACATAAGGCAGCGGTTTGCCAGCGTCGATCTTGAGCACGGCGAGGTCGGTGCGCGCATCGCTGCCGATGATCTTGGCGGTGTATTTGTCGCCGTTTTGCAGCGTGACCTCGACCTTGCTGGCATCGCCGACGACATGCTTGTTGGTCACGATGTGGCCGTCGGCGTCGATGATAAAGCCGGAGCCGAGCGCGATGCGCTTGACCCCGCTTTCGTCACCCGGGCCTTCCTCGAACGGGTTGTTCTGGCCTTGCTGGTCGAAGAAGCGGCGCAGCATCTCGTCAAATGGCGATTGACGGAAATCCTGTCCTTCGTCGCCCTCGCCCTCCTGATCGGCCATCGGCGAGGCCTTCTGGTTTTCGGTGACCGAGATGTTGACTACCGCCGGCAGCACCCGCTTCACCAGCGGCGCGAAGCTTTCGTGCTGCAGCATTTCGCCCGGGGCAGGCACCGCCGGCACTGCCGGCGGCATAGTGGTGCTAGTGCTGGGCGTCTGCGCCCAGACATCCGCGCAAAGCGCGAGAACGGAGGCAAGCCCGACGCCCGCCAACACCGCACCGCGCGGCTTTGACTTGAAAGTCATGATCCGTGATCTCCTGGCAAGTTGTATCCCCGGGCGGGGTCCGCCCAAGCGCGGCATCGCCGTTCCCGGGGGGAGGCCGCTCCACTATGTTCAACGCCCAAAGTGGCGCTTGAAGCTAACAGCCGGGTTTCGACAGGATGAATTCGCTGTAACCTGGGTTCCGACCCTTCGAGAGAGGAGCGACGATGGCCCGCTATACCAAGCTAGACCCCGCCACGATGAGCGCCGCGCAAAGGGCGGTGGTCGACGAGATCGTCTCCGGCAAGCGCGGCCGGTTTGGCGGCCCGTTCGAGATTCTGGTGCGCTCGCCGGAGGTGTGCAAACACCTGTCGCGGCTCGGCGAATATCTGCGCTGGGGTTCGTCGTTGTCGCCGGCGCTGTCGGAGCTGGCGATCTGCCTCACCGCTCGCCACATCCGGGCGAATTACGAATGGCACGCGCATGCGCCGCTGGCGATCGAGGGCGGCGTGCCGGCGGCGGCGATTGAGGCGATCCGCACGGGCGCCGCGCCGCAATTCGCCGCCAAGGACCAGGCACTCGCCTACAAGCTCGTCAGCGAGCTGATCGACACCAAGCGCCTGTCGGATGCGAGCTTTGCCGAGGGCATCGCCGCCTTTGGCGAGCAGGGCGTTGTCGAGCTCGGCACGGTCATCGGCTACTACACCGCGATCGGCAATGCGCTCAATGTGTTCGAGGTCGCGCTGCCGCCGGGTCAGGCGCCTTATTTTTCTTAGCGGATAATCCCCCTCTCCCGCATGCGGGAAAGGGATTAAGCCGTCGGCAGGCCGCGCTCCAACAGAAGCGCCAGGCGGCGAGCGAAGGCGGGCGGGTCGGGAAGCTGCTCGCCTTCGACGATGCGCGCCTGGTCGAGCAGCAGCCAGGCGAATTCCCCGAGCTGGTCCGACGCGCCGGTCTCACCGACCGTCGCGGCAAGGCGTTCGATAAGCCGGTGGTTCGGGTTGACCTCGAGGATGCGCTTTGACGCGGTGTCGAGCTGGCGGTGCGCCTTCAGGAGGCGCTCGAGATGCATGTCCATGTCGCCCTCGTCGGCGACGAGGCAGACCGCGCTGTCGGTGAGCCGCGCCGAGCTGCGCACGTCCTTGACCGCGTCGCCGAGCGCGAGCTTGAAGATGGCGATGAGGCTCGAAAGCTTGGCCGGCGGCTCGGGCTTTTTTTCTTCCGGCTGGTCGTCGGGCGCGGCGATCTTGTCGAGATCGACCCCGCCGCGTGTCGCCGACTTGAATGGCTTTTCCTCGAAATTGGGGATGGCGTTGACCCAGAACTCGTCGATAGGGTCGGTCATCAGCAGCACTTCGACACCGCGCGCGCGGAAGCCTTCGAGCTGTGGGCTCTGGCGCACGAGGTCGAGATTGTCACCGGTGATCGTGTAGATCGCTTCCTGGCCCGGCTTCATCGCCGCGACGTAATCGTCGAGCGAGACCCAGCCCTCGCGCGTCGTCGAGCGGAAGCGCGCGAGGCCCAAGAGCGTGTCGCGCTGGTCGCGGTCTTCGTAGAGACCCTCTTTCAGCACCGCACCGAAATTGTCCCAAAACTTGCCGTATTCCTCAGGCGCGTCGGCAGCCTTTTTCTGCAGCTCACTGAGCACCCGGCCGGTCAGCTGGCGGCGCATGCGCGCGACCATCGGGTTCGACTGCAGCATCTCGCGGCTGATGTTGAGCGGCAGATCCTCGCTGTCGACCACGCCGCGCAGGAAGCGCAGATAGGACGGCACCATCTCGCCTTCGTCGGTGATGAAGACGCGGCGGACATAGAGCTTGACCTGCGTCTTGCGCTCGGGCTCGAAGAGGTCGAACGGCTTTGTTTCGGGCACGAACAGCAGATAGGTGTACTCGACCACCCCCTCGGCGCGGGCGTGGAGGGTCAGCCAGGGCGCGTCGAAGCCGTGGCCGACATGGTGGTAGAACTCCTTGTACTGCTCCTCGGTGATCTCCGATTTGGGCCGCGTCCACAACGCCGAGGCGGTGTTGATCGTGTCTTCCTTGCCGCCGTCAGCGAGCACGATCGGCAGCGCGATGTGGTCGGAATAGGTCTTGACGATTTGCCGGATGCGGTGCGGTTCGAGATATTCCTCGTCGCCGTCGCGGATCGAGAGGGTGATGCGGGTGCCGCGCTTGAGATTGGGCTCGGGCTCGATGGTGAACTCGCCCTTGCCGTCGCTTTCCCAGCGCCAGCCTTGTTCCTCGCCGGCTTTGCGGCTCAGCACCTCGACCTTGTCGGCGACCATGAAGGCCGAATAGAAGCCGACGCCGAACTGGCCGATGAGGCTCATGTCCTTTTTCTCGTCGCCGGTCAGCTCCTTCATAAAGGCCGCGGTGCCGGAGCGCGCGATGGTGCCGAGGTTCTCGACCAGCTCGTCATGGTTCATGCCGATGCCGTTATCGGCGATGGTCAGCGTCTTCGACGATTTGACCGGGGTGATGACGACGCGGTAGTTGGCGTCGCCCTCGATGAGGGCGGGCTCGGTGATCGCGGCGTAACGCAGCCGATCGCAGGCGTCCGAGGCGTTGGAAATGAGTTCGCGCAGGAAGATTTCCTTCTCGCTGTAGAGCGAGTGCGCGACGATATCGAGCAGGCGACTGACTTCGGCCTGGAAGGTACGGGTTTCCTGGGGCATGTCGAATCGGCTTGGGTTGGCGTGGGTTAGCCCGAATATGTGGCGCGCAAACAGGCGCCGCAAGGGTTAGAAAGCGGGAGGTGACAGCATGATCAGTGGCCGAACGACATTGATCGCCCATCTCGGCTATCCGACCGAAACCTTCAAGGCGCCGATGATCTACAACCCGTGGTTCGACAGCCGCGGTATCGATGCTGTCGTCGTGCCGATGGGCGTGATGACCGACGATTACCCCGCTTTCCTCAAATCGCTGTTCCGGCTCAGCAACATCCACGGCGCGCTGGTGACGATGCCGCACAAGGTGACGACGGTCGGGCTGCTCGATTCCGTGAGTGTAGCGGTGCGGGTGGCCGGGTCGTGCAACGCGATCCTGCGCCGGCCAGACGGTTCTCTGCACGGCGATATGTTCGACGGCGAAGGCTTTACCCGCGGCGCCAAGCGCAAGGGGCTCGACTTCAAGGGCGCGGACTGCCTGGTGGTCGGCGTGGGCGGGGTCGGCTCGGCAATCGCTGCGTCGATCGCCGCCGAGGGCCCGCGTCTCCTGGCGCTTTACGATACGCGCGGCGTGTCGGCGGCGGGGCTCGCCGAGCGGCTCGGCCGGCATTATCCCGACCTTCGGGTCGAGCTACGCGACAATGATTCGGCGGGCTACCAGCTCGTCGTCAACGCGACGCCGCTCGGGATGAATTTGAATGATCCGTTGCCGTTCGACCCGGCGCGGCTCGACCCCGCCACGTTTGTCGGCGAGGTCGTGCTCAAGGCGGAGATGACGCCGCTGCTCGAAGCGGCAGCCGCGCGCGGCTGCCCGTATCTCGTCGGCACCGACATGCTGTTCGAGCAAATCCCGGCCTATCTCGAATTTTTCGGCTACGGCTCGACGACGCCGGAAGAGCTACGCGCGGTGGCGCGAGTTTCGTATTAAGGGATGTCCGCAGGGGAGGGTGCCATGCAGACCGCGATCGCCACGGTGTCGTTGCCTGGGACGCTCGACGAAAAGCTTACCGCGATCGCCAGCGCCAAGTTCCGCGGGGTCGAGATTTTCGAGAACGACCTGTTGTCGTTCAACGGCACGCCGGGGGAAGTGCGCCGGATGATCGACGATCTCGGGCTCAAGACGATCACCTTCCAGCCGTTTCGCGACTTCGAGGGTATGCCCGAGCCGCGCCGCGAGCGGAACTTCGCGCGTGCCGAGCGCAAATTCGACCTGATGCAGGAGCTGGGCTGCGACCTCCTCTTGGTGTGCAGCAACGTGTCGCCCGACGCACTTGGCGGGATCGACCGGCTGGCCGCCGATTTTCGCGAACTCGGCGAGCGGGCCGCAAAGCGCGGCCTCAGGGTCGCCTTCGAGGCGTTGGCGTGGGGCCGGCACGTCAACGATTACCGCGATTCCTGGGAGGTGGTGCGCCGCGCCGACCATCCGGCAGTCGGGCTGGTGCTCGACAATTTTCATATCCAGGTGCGCGGCACCGATCTCAACCCGATCCGCGCGATCCCGAAGGACAGGATCTTTCTGGTGCAGATCGCCGACGCGCCGCTCTTGGACATGGATTACCTGTCGTGGAGCCGGCACTACCGCTGCTTCCCCGGCCAGGGTGACCTGGCGCTCGGCGAGTTCATGGCGGCGCTGCACGCGACCGGGTTCGATGGGCTGTTGTCGCTGGAAATCTTCAGCGACCGGTTCCGCGCCGGCTCGGCGCGCGGCGTCGCGATCGATGGGCAGCGGTCCTTGCTGTTCATGCTGGACAATTTGCGGCGTGCGAGCGGGATTGCGGTAAAGGGGATCAGGCCGCTGCCGCCGGCCTCGCCGGTGGTGGGAATCGAGTTTCTCGAATTCGCGATGGACGATACCTCGGCCGGGGCGTTCGAGACGGTGCTCGAAGGTCTCGGTTTCGCCCGTGCCGGCATTCACAAATCAAAGGAGGTCGTGCATTGGCGGCAGGGCGAGATCAACCTTGTCGTCAACCGCGAGAAGGAGGGCTTCGCGCATTCCTTCAACATCGCGCACGGGCCGTCGGTCTGCGCGATGGCGCTGCGCGTCGGCGACGCGGCGGCGACCGTCGAGCGCGCGGCGCGGCTGCTTGACCAGCCGTTCCGTCAGGCGGTGGGGCCGGGCGAGCTCAACATTCCCGCGGTGCGCGGCGTGGGCGGTAGCCTCCTGTATTTTGTCGACGGCAAGAGCGAGCTTGGGCGGCTGTGGGACGTCGATTTCGCTCCGAT
This sequence comes from Allostellaceae bacterium, assembly GCA_035319545.1. Taxonomy (GTDB): domain Bacteria; phylum Pseudomonadota; class Alphaproteobacteria; order ATCC43930; family CGMCC-115725; genus DATARH01. Next base: position 8,832 of record DATHCK010000191.1, read on the forward strand.
CGCGGCGAAGAACGGCGTCGGGGTCGGGCTCACACGCTTCGATCACGTATCGCAATCGATGCACTACGAGGAGATGCTGGCCTGGCTGTTGTTCTACACCTCGCTGTTCGACTTCAGGAAAGCGGCGGTGCAGGACGTGATCGACCCCGGTGGGGTGGTGCAAAGCCAGGCGGTCGAGTCACCCGGAGCGGAAATTCGCCTGGTGCTCAATGCCTCGCAGAGCCGGCAGACCATGGCATCGCGCTTTCTCGACGACTTCTTCGGTTCGGGAGTGCAGCAGATCGCGCTCGCCTGCGACGACATCTTCGCCACGGTCGAGCGCCTCGCCTTCAATGGCATCGCGCTGCTGCCGATCCCCGAGAATTACTATGACGATCTGGAGGCCCGCTTCGATCTCGACGCGTCGCTGCTCGATCGCCTGCGCGCGGGCAACATCTTGTACGACCGTGACGGCGAGGCGGAGTTCTTCCACGTCTACACAAAGACGCAACCGGGCGGGTTTTTCTTCGAGATCGTCGAGCGCCGTTCCTACAAGGGCTATGGCGCGGTCAACGCGCCGATCCGGCTCGCCGCGCAGGCGCGCCTGGCGCGGAACCCCGCGATCCCGCGCCTTTAGACGCGAGGGGTCGGTCGGCAAGCGCTTCAGCGTTTGTTAATCAACCAGTTGGGACGATGCCGCCGAACTGGCAGGGCCGGCACGCATGTCCCTGACAAATCTTTTGATCATCACGATTGCGCTGATGCTGGCCGCGGTGATCATCCCGATGCCGCCCGGCATGCGGGCCATCCTGTGGATGATCCTGCTCGCCCTGATCGTCCCGCTGTGCCTGGCGGGAGCGCTCTCCTCGATCGGCGCGATGCTCAACTAGCGGCGGCGGTTGCGCCGCAGCCAGTCGTCAGGCGGCGTGTCGCACGCCGCGGCGCCAGCGATCGATGGTGTTCTCGACCTCGGAGCGATCGTCGACGTCCTTTGACCAGGCGCTCGTGAAGGATGCCGTCGAGCTGCGCGGGCGATGGTGGTCGGCCAGCGGCTCGAAGCAGATGCGCATCGGCATCGACACGCCTTCGCCGACGGCGATCGCCTCGCCGTTGCGCAAGGCGGGCAAGAACTTCATCAGCCCGTGCGAGGCTTCGGGAAGCGCCCCGCGGATGATGTCCTGGTCTTCCTGGCTGGTCATGCGCAGGGCGAAGAGCGTGTTGCACTCGGACAAGAGGCTCGGCGCCAAATCGGATGGCCGCTGACTGACGACGCACAGCGACACGCCGTATTTGCGACCCTCCTTGGCGATGCGCGACAGCGCGCGTTTGACCGGCTCGAACCCGGCGTCCTTGTCGGCCGGCGCGTAGCGGTGCGCCTCCTCGCAGACGATGGTGATCGGGATCTGCGTGTCGCTCCATACCGAAAAGTCGAAGGTCAGCCGGCAGACCACCGAGACGACCACATTCAGCACCTCGGACGGCACGCCCGAAAGGTCGAGGATGGTGATCGGCTTGCCGCTGACCGGGATGCGGAAAAGCTCCGCCAGGATGTCCGACATCTCGTCGCGCAGCGCGAGGCCGGTGCCGAACATGAAACCGAAACGAACGTCGTTCTGCAGCGCCGTCATGCGGGTCTTCACCAGCTGGTAGGCGGCGACACTCTCGGGCCGGTTCAGCGCTCCCATCGCGTTGTCGAGATAGCGGATAAGGTCCGACAAACGATACGGCATCGGCGTGTCGACACTGCAGTGCCGGTCGGTCGGGCCCTTGCCCATAAAAGCGATCTTGGCGCTCAACACCGCGTCGCTAAGGATTTTCCACTGTTCGGCGCGATGGTGGGTCTGGCCCAGCACGACCTCGGCCAGCTCGTCGAAATTGAACAGCCAGTAGGGGAGGTGCAGCCCGTCGCCCGGGCTCAGCACGATCGCCTCGTCCGGAAACGCATGGGCGTACTCGCAATGCGGGTCCAGCAGCATCACGTGGGCGTGCGGGTTCCGCTCGATGACCGAGCGCAGGATCGTCGCCACCGCGCAGGATTTGCCCGAGCCGGTCGTCCCGACGATGCTGAAATGCTTGCCGAGCAGGTCGTTGACCAAGAGGAAGGCCGGGACGTCGGTATCCTGATGGATCGAACCGACCGGGACCGCGGCCTCGCGCGGCGGTGCGTAAACATGCGCCAGATCGTCGGGCGTCGCGAGAAAGACTTGATCTTCAAGCGCCGGGAAAATCGACACGCCGCGGCGGAAGCCGTCGCTTTTGCCCGATGGGGCGAAAGAGCTTTCGCCGATCAGCTCGACCTCGACGATCTTCAGATCGTCTTCCGGGGTCGTGACCGATGGTAGCGGCACGCGCAGCCCGCTGATCATGCCGAACACGATTGATCCTCGCGTGACGATCTTGACCAGCGCTGCCAGGGCAAGCGGCTCGCGCGGCGGCGCGCCGGGGGTCGGCGGCTGCAGCAGCACCACAAGCTGTGCCGCCGAGACGGCGATAACGCGGCCAATTGGATCAGCCGGTTCGTTCATCGGGATCACAAAATGAGTCATCGCGGTTATCCGGTAGAGGTCGGGCTGAGGCGGTTTGCGGGAAGAGTGATTTCGGCGATAGTGCCGATGCCGACGTGGCTGGTCAGCGTCAGGTCGCCGCCGTGCAGTCGCACCATCGCGCGCGCGAGCGGCAGGCCGAGACCAATGCCTTCGTTTTCGCGCGTCAAATGGTCTTCGACCTGGCTGAATGGCTCGAACACGCGGCTGAGATGGTTGGGAGGGATGCCGCAGCCGGTATCGCGCACCTGTACGGCCAGCGTGTCGGGCCGCTCACGTACCGTCGAGACCCGGATGCTGCCGTCCGCGCGATTGAACTT
>DATHCK010000192.1:0-15415 GCA_035319545.1 Allostellaceae bacterium
CCCGCTCCTTGATCTCCTGCTTGGGGAATTTCTTGAGGCGCAGCCCGAACGACATGTTCTCGTAAACGGTCATATGCGGGTAGAGCGCGTAATTCTGGAACACCATCGCGATGTCGCGGTCTTTTGGCGGCACGTCATTGACGAGTTGGTCGCCGATAAAGATTTCGCCCGATGTGGCTTCCTCGAGGCCGGCGATCATCCTGAGCGTGGTGCTCTTCCCGCAACCTGATGGTCCTACCAGCACGATGAATTCGCGGTCTGCGATGTCCAGGTCGATGCCTTGAACCGCAGGCGTTTTATCGAACATTTTCACGACGTTACGGAGCGCGACTTGCGCCATGTGCTGTCCTCTTGGTCGCTCCGGCCCGCAGCCGGCATCCGTGATCCCCAAAGGCGGCTTGACGCCGCGTTTATTAGAATTGCGCCGATCTTAGCTCAGCCATGCGTGAATATCTCCGCTATTTTACATACAGGAAGCTTCGGTCGCAGCTCACCGCTCGGTGAGCTTCAGCTCAATCCGCCGGTTCTTGCGATAGGCGTCATCAGTCGTGCCGGTGTCGATCGGCTGCTTGTCGGCAAAGCCGGCCGCGGCGAGGTGGTCGGCGGGGATGCCCTGGTCGATCGCGTAGCGCACGACCGATATCGCGCGCGCCGTCGACAGCTCCCAGTTTGACGCGAACTGGTCGGTGTGTATCGGCCGGTGGTCGGTATGCCCGTCAATTTCGAGTACCCAATGGATGTCGGGCGGAATTTTCGAGGAAATGTCTTTGAGCGCGGTAAACACCGGGTTGAGCTGTTTTTTGGCGTCGTCGCTGAGATCGGCGCCGCCGGGCTCGAACAACACTTCCGCCTGGAACACAAAGCGGTCACCGACAATGCGAATGTCCGGCCGGTTGCCGAGGATTTCGCTGAGCTTGCCGAAGAATTCGGAGCGGTAGCGGGCGAGTTCCTCGACCTTGCTGGCGAGCGCCAGGTTGAGCTTCTTGCCGAGCTCGACGATCTGATCCTGCTGGTTCTTGACGGTCGCGTTGGAGACATCGAGCGCTGCTGCGACCTTGGCGAGCTGGTCCTTGAGCGAGGCGATCTCGGCGGTCAGCTCCTCGACCTGGGCCTTTGCCGCATCCACCGTTTGCTGCGCGTTGGCGCTTTGCTGGCCGGCGGCGCCGAGTTTGGTGTTGAGCGCGTCGCGTTCGTCCTGCGCCGCCTTGAGCTGAGCGGCGAGCGCTGCGGCGTTGCCGCGCAACGTTTCGCTCGTCTGTTTTTCGAGCGCCAGCTCGTCGGCTAGCGCGCTGATCTTCTGCTGGAGCTGCTTCAGCGCCTCGTCACGGCCGCTCAGCGCATCCGACAGATAGAACTGGCCGACGGTAAAAACTAACAAAATGAATATGATGACCATCAACAGCTGAGCCAGCGCATCGACAAAACCTGGCCAGATGTCAATGCTGGCGCGTCGGCTGCGGGTGCGTCCGAGGGCCATCGTCTAGCGCCCGCTGCTCTCGTCCGAGATCGCGGCGATGGTCCGCGCCAGCAGCCGGATTTCGCCGCGCAGCTCACTCATCGTCTGCGAGCGGCCTTCGACGATGTCTTCGCTCAGCCGCGCCATGTACGCCTCGATGTTGCGCAAATGGGTGCGCAGCACGTCGTCCTGGCCGAGCGAGTTCTCAGCGATCGTCGCGAGGCGCGTCAGCGACGGTTTCAGCTCCATCTGGTTCTCGGCGAGCTTCACCATCAGCATCTGTCCGGCCTTCATGTGCTCCGAGAGCGTGCCGAGCCGGTCGATGAGGCCGGGCAGCGTGTTGTTGGCGCCGATCCGGCTCTCCTCGCTGCGGGCCAGGATGCGCTGCAGGTTTTCCAGGCTGTCGGCGGTCTGTTCGAGCAGCGCCTGGATATAGGCCGGCACCGAGCCGTCGCCGCTATCGCCAAACCCGCCCGACGACAGCCTGGTATAAGTGGACAGCCATTCCTCGAGGTCGTTGTAGAAGCGGTTCTGCGCCTGGCCCGCCTGCAGATCGAGAAACCCGAGCACCAGGCTTCCCGCGAGCCCGAATAGCGACGAGCTGAAGGCGGTCGACATGCCGTGCAGCGGCGAGCCCAACGCCGCTTTCAGATCGGCGAAGGCGCGCGCCAGATCGTTTGACGAGACGTTGAGTCCGCCGATCACGTCGCCCACCGCGCGCACCGTCTCCAACAGCCCGTAGAACGTGCCGAGAAGACCGAGAAACACCAGCACGCCGATCAAATAGCGCGAGGTTTCGCGCGCCTCGTCGAGCCGCGACGAGATGCCGTCGAGCAGAGTCCGCAGCGACGTCGCCGACAGGCTCACGCGCCCGCCTTGCCGCGCCGACAGCATGCGCGCCATCGGCGCCAAGAGCCGCGGCGCCGGTCCGGTGGGCGCGGTCAGGTCGCGATTGGCCAGCCGCTCGCGAAAATCGTCGATCCAGATGATCTCGGGATTGAGCAGCAGCACCTGCCGGAAGATGTAGAAGATGCCGCACACCAGCACCCCGACGATGACGCCGTTGACGCCGGGATTGCCCAAAAAGGCGGTGCTGAGCGGACGGAACAGAGCGGCCACGAGTGTGCCTACCAGCATCAGAAACAGCGCCATGCGGATCAGGAAACGGCCGGAACGGTTCATGTGATCGACCGGCTGGGGCACTAGCTGGAAGGCGGCTTGGACACGGGCGGCGGCACCGCGCTGGGCTGCGCTGACGAGGGCGCGGCGGGAGCGACTGGCTGCAAATCGGTTTCCAGCGACAGCGCTGGCCGCGGCTCGGGTGGCGGGCCCAGCTTGGCCGGGGCGTTGGTCGGCACGGGCGCTGGCGGGATGATCGGCTTTGCGTCGAGCGGGATGATCCGTTGCGCGGGCGCTGCGGCGCGTTTGGCGGGCGCGGGGGCGCTGTGCGGCGATGGTGGCGTCGCGACCGGCGCTGTATGGGACGGCGTCGGCAACGGCGTCGGCAGAAGCGTGGTCGGCAGTCCGATAGTCGGCGGACCCGATGGGTCGGCCGTCGCCGGCAGGGTGGCCAACATTATCGCGACGGCTCCGCCAAGCAACGCAAGAAGAAGACGCCTCACTGGGGTCGGGATGCGCGAACCCTTCATCGCGGCCTCCTTCCCCGCCGGGCGGCGGCCGAACGCCGCCATCTTTTGCTGCTGCCGGGGGTGGCAGAACCTAGCTCAAGCGCCGGCTATGCGACACCGATTTTCTAGGACTTGGGATTTCTAGGCCTTTGGCGCGGATCGCAGCGTTTCCCGCACCAGCGCGGCCAGCGGCAGGTGCAGATGGTCGTTGGCGGCGAGGATGTCGCCGCTCGTCAGCATCGTCTGGCCGCCCGAGAGATCGCTGACATAGCCTCCCGCCTCGCGCACCAGGAGGATGCCGGCGGCGATGTCCCACGGGCTGAGCCCGAATTCCCAGAAGGCCTCGAGCCGCCCCGCCGCGACATAGGCGAGATCAAGCGCGGCGGCGCCAAATCGCCGCACCCCGGCGGCACTCGCGGTGACCGCTGTGTGAAGCGCGAAATATTGTGGCTTGTCGCGGTCGCTCGGGCGCAAGCCGGTGGCGACCACCGCCTCGGACAGCTGCCGCCGCGCCGATACCCGCAGACGGCGGTCGTTGAGATAGGCGCCGACGCCCTTTTCGGCCCAGTAGAGCTCGTCGCGGGTCGGCTCATAGACGACGCCGGCGATGATCTCGCCGTCGCGCTCGAGCCCGATCGAGATCGCGAAATGCGGAATGCTGTGCAAGAAGTTCATCGTGCCGTCGAGCGGGTCGACGATCCAACGATGGCGCTTGTCGCTACCCTCGACCGCGCCGCTTTCCTCGAACAACAGACCGTAACCGGGTCGCGCCCGCGTCAGTTCGGCCCGCAGGATCTGATCGGCCTTGAGGTCGGCGGCGGTGACAAAATCGCCCGGACCCTTGATCGAGACCTGCAGCTGCTCGACCTCGCCGAAGTCGCGGATAAGTCCGCGCGCCGCCTTCAATGCGGCGGCCGCCATGACGTTGATCACCGGCGAGCGAACGGCCATCTAACCGACCTTGCAGGAGTTTCCCTCGGCCGGACTTGATCCGGCCATCCACGAATAAGAGGGAGGCTATTCGTGGACCCGCGAGTCAAGCCGGCGGGAGGCGGCCATAACTTGCGGGGAAGCGCTAATCCTTGGCGCGTTCCATATAGCTGCCGTCGGCGGTGCTGACGACGATGCGCGTACCGGCGCCGATATGCGGCGGGATCATCACGCGGCGGCCGTTTTCGAGCTTGCCCGGCTTGTACGACGACGACGCGGTCTGACCACGCACGACAGGATCGGCCTCGACCACTTCGAGCGTCACGCTCTGCGGCAGCTCCACCGACAGAGCCGTGCCCTCGTACATCGTGACGTTGCAGATCATCCCTTCGGCGAGAAAATCGGCTGGGTCGCCGATCACCTCGCGCGGCACGCTGACCTGCTCGTAATCCTCGTTGTCCATAAGGGTCGCCATGTCGCCGTCCCAGTAGAGGAACTGCATCTCCTTCTCGTCGAGCCGCACGCGCTCAACGGTCTCCTGGGTGCGAAAGCGCTCGGAAAGCTTTGAGCCGCCGCGCAAATCGCGCATCTCGACCTGGGCGAAGGCGCCGCCTTTGCCCGGCTGCACAAGATCGCGCTTGAGCACGATCCACAATTTATTCTGATGCTCGAGCACATTGCCCGGCTTGATATCGATGGCGTTGATCTTCATTGGATGAGGTCTCGGACAGGTTCCGTGTTTGGCCGGTTTCCTACCAGCTTGGCGGTAAAGGGGGAAGCGGAATGGAGCAATGGTGGCGTCCCGACCGCCTCGCGGCGCGGCGCGAAAACCTCGCGGCGCGCGGCCGCATCCTCAATGCGGTCAGGAATTTCTTCGCCGACGAAGGTTTCATCGAGGTGGAAACGCCGGCCTTGCAGGTCAGTCCCGGCCTCGAACCGCATTTGCGCGCTTTTGCGACTGTACTCGACGACCCGCGCGACGGGACGTCCAAGCCGCGCTACCTGCATACCTCGCCCGAATTCGCGATGAAAAAGCTGCTCGCGGGCGGAATGACGCGAATCTGGCAGCTCGCGCATGTCTTTCGCGACGGCGAGCGCGGCGCGACGCACCACCCGGAATTTTCGATGATCGAGTGGTACCGAGCCGGCGCGACTTATCTCGACCTGATGGACGATTGTGAAAAGCTGCTGCGGCGGTGTGTGGCGGCTCTGCCCGCTGATGGTCTTTCCCGCGAAAGCGCGAACCCAGGGGTTAGCGACGAGACGGTTGCCCTGGGCCCCCTCTGGCGCGGGGGAGACGAGGCTGGAGGCTTGAGCTGGCGTGGCCAGTCGGCCGACGCTCGTTGGCCTTTCGAACGCCTTTCGGTCGCCGAGGCCTTTGCGCGCCATACCAATATCGATATCCTCGCCACCGCGCCCGACCCGGCGCATCCCGATCTCGTACTCCTCGCCAAGGCGACCGAGCCGCTCGGAATCGTGCCGCAGCCCGGCGACGACTGGGAGGCGCTTTATTTCCGTATCTTCCTTGACCGCATCGAGCCGCATCTCGGCATCGGGGCGCCGACGATTCTCTACGATTACCCCATCTCGATGGCCGCGTTGTCGCGTCAAAAGCCCGGCGATTCGCGCCTCGCCGAGCGTTTCGAGCTTTATGTCTGCGGGCTGGAGCTCGCCAATGCCTTTACCGAGCTGACGGGCGCGCAGGAACAGCGCGCCCGTTTCGCGGCCGACCAGACGCGCAAGAAATCGCTCTATGGCGAGACCTATCCGATCGACGAGGATTTCCTCGCCGCGCTCGAGCACGGGCTGCCGGATTGCGCCGGCATCGCGCTCGGCTTTGACCGGCTGGTCATGCTGTGCACCGGCGCGGCCGACATCGAAGAGGTGCTGTGGGCGCCGGTGCGGTGACCCTGTTGCACCTGCGGGAGGTGAGGGGTGCGAAGCTTCAAGACCGCGTTCCCACCGGAGCTGCTGCCGAGCGTGCAGGCGGGCACGATGGCCTACACCTATAAGGGCGTGAAGTGCCTCAAGGACCCGTTCGACCTCGCGATCTACTTGAAGCTCATATGGGATCTGAAGCCAAAAAGCCTCATCGAGATCGGCAGCAACCAGGGCGGCGGCGCGCTGTGGTTTGCCGATATGCTATCGATATCTGGAATTGGCTGCCCGGTCGTGTCGATCGATCTGACGCCGGTGACGGGATTCACCGACCCTCGCATCGCCTTTCTCGCCGGTGACGCGGCGCGGCTCGGCGACACGCTGAGCGCCGAGATGCGCGCCGCGTTGCCGCATCCCTGGCTCGTCGTCGAGGACAGCGCGCACACCTATGACGTGACCCTCGCTGCCTTGCATTTTCTTGCGGATGCTACCGTCGCGGGCGACGTGGTGGTGATCGAGGACGGGGTGATCGACGATCTTGGCATGGCCGAGGCTTATGGCGGCGGCCCAAACAGTGCGGTCGCCGAATTTCTCGCCGCCGCGCCGGATAAATTTCGCATTCTGACCCGGTACTGCGACATGTTCGGGGTCAACGCGACCTACAACCCCAACGGCTATCTACTGCGGCTTTAGCCTCGCACCGTTGCCGAGCCGCCCCGCTCATTTCTAGCGGCCGTATCGTCCGACGATGTTGGCCGTTGCCAGCGCGTCGGCGTTCAGGTTGAACCCGACCTTGGCCCCGGAAGCGCTTGCGTCCAGATCGAGTTTTGGGACCTTCAGCGCGTACACGGTGATCTCGTAATGATGCGCGTGCGCGCCCACCGGCGGGCAGGGGCCGCCGTAGAACGAAAATCCGAAATCGTTCCTGCCCTGGACCGCGCCGGCGGGCAGGTCTTTTGATGGGTCGGTGCCGGCGCCGGCCGGCAGGCTGTGCACCGATGCCGGGATGTTGAACACGGTCCAATGCCACCATCCGCTGCCGGTCGGCGCGTCCGGATCGAACATCGTAACCGCAAAGCTTTGGGTGCCCGCGGGCTCGCCCGACCAGGAGAGGGCCGGCGAAATGTTCTGTCCGGTGCAACCGAAGCCATTGAACACCTGCGCCGATGCCATCGGACTGCCGGCTTTAACGTCGGTCGAGGCCACCCTGAACTCGGCGAGCGCCGGCGTTGCGACCGCGGCTGCCACCATCGTCCCCAGCAACAGTGCGCGCATCCTCCCTCCTGTTCGCTGTCCTTGTCAGCCGTAAGCCCTTCCGTATCGTGCGAAGACCGCGTTGAAATCGGCGACGGCTGCTCTCGGGCCCTTCGGGTAATTCCAGATCGCGCCGATCACCGCGAGAAAATCGGCGCCGGCCTCGACCAGTGGCCCGCAATTCTCTTGGGTGATGCCGCCGATCGCGCAGCACGGCACCACGGTCATGTCCGACCAGTCCTTGAGCAACTGTGGGCTCGGGTGGTGCTTGGCCACCTTAGTCGTGCTCGGAAAGAACGCGCCGAACGCGACGTAATCGGCGCCGGCCTCGCTCGCCACGAGCGCGCGGTGGCGGCTCGCGCCACAGGTCACGCCGACGATGCGGTCGGGACCAACCTCATGGCGGGCGCGGGCATAGGGCCAGTCCTCTTCGCCGACATGGACGCCGTCGCAGTCGAGTTCCGCCGCCAAATCGGGTCGGTCGTTCATAATAAAGGCGACGCCGCGTTCCTGCACGATCGGCTGCAGCCGCGCCGCGGCAGCGCGGATTGCCTCGTCGTCGACATCCTTCAATCGCAACTGCACCGCCGCCACATCGCCGCCGTCGAGCGCGGCTTGGAGGCGCGGCGCGAATTGGTGCGGATCGAGCGCGGGCGGCGTGATCAGGTACAGCCTCGTCGTCGCCCGATCGTCAGCGATCATCGGTTCCCTCAGTCCTACCCCTATAGTTCTTGATGATCGCGTTCAGCATGTCCAGCGCGTCGGCCTTGGATGAAAAAATGCGCGAGCCAGTGGAACTCCCGGCAGTCGTGGCAGTTCAACGGCTGGGCAGGGGATCAACCGCGAAAGGATCGTTTCATGACACCTCGCAAAATGTTGCTGGGCGCTGCGTTGCTGACGGCCGCCTCCGTCTATGCCGGCTCCGCCTATGCCTTTACCGAGGAGGAGATCGTCCATCTGCACACGCTGTGCGTGAATGGCGACCGCGATGCCTGCGCGCGGCGCGACGCGGCGATCCACGACCGCGATCACGAGGCCGAGTGGCGGCAGCGGCACCCGGAGTGGTACCGCTAGGCTAAACCGTCGCGTCCAGCGGCCAGCGCGTCGGTGCAGCGCCGACGCAGCTCCGCGCCGTCGGCAAAAAACCAGCGGCCCAGATCGAGCGTCGCATCCGGCCGTCGGGCAAGCATGCGGCTGCCGGCGGAAGCGGCGATCGCTGCGAGCCGCTCGGCGACATCGCTGCGTCCGGTAAAGACGACAGCCTCGATGCCAGCGCGGATCGCGCCCTGCGCCGCGCCCGCATCGTCGCCGCAATCGAGCATCGCCGTGAAGACCGCGCCCGAGACGGCGCACCGGGCCTCGTCGACCAGCGCCTTCCACCAGCCCGGCCCGGCATAGATGCCGGCGTCGGGCGCGCTCAGCAATATGAGCTTAGTCTCGGCAGCGGCCGCCGCCTCCAGCGCGGCGACCGCGTGCGCGAGCGAATGGACGACGACGGCCGGCGGGCTGTCGTTCAGTGCATCGCGCCGAAATGCGCGGCAACCTCGACCATGCGGTTCGAGAAGCCCCATTCGTTGTCGTACCACGACAGCACGCGCACGAATTTCTTGTCGAGCACCTGGGTCTGGGTGACGTCGAAGGTCGAGCTGTGCGGGTCGTGGTTGAAGTCGATCGACACGGTCGGCGCCTTGTTGATGCCGAGAATGCCCTGCAGCTGGTTCGATTTCGCGGCATCTTCCATCAGCCCGTTGACCTCCTCCGGGCTGGTGTCGCGCGAGGCGTCAAAGGTGAGGTCGATGAGCGACACGTTCGCGGTCGGCACGCGGATCGCGGTGCCGTCAAGCTTGCCCTTGAGCGCCGGCATGACGAGGCCGATCGCGCGCGCCGCACCGGTCGAGGTCGGGATCATCGATAGATTGGCCGCGCGCGCCCGACGCAGATCGCCGTGCAGCGTGTCCTGCAGGCTCTGGTCGCCGGTATAGGCGTGGATCGTCGTCATAAAGCCGCGCTCGATGCCGATCCCCTTGTGCAGCACATAGGCGACGGGCGCGAGGCAATTGGTCGTGCACGAGCCGTTCGAGATTACCTGGTGGTCGACCCTCAGCTCCGCGTGGTTGACGCCCATGACGACGGTAAAGTCCGCACCGTCGGCCGGGGCGGAAACGATGACCTTCTTGGCGCCGGCTTCGAGGTGCTTCGCGGCCGCCTCGCGCTTCGTAAAGATGCCGGTGCATTCGAGCGCGATGTCGACCCCCAATTCCTTCCACGGCAGTTTCGCGGGGTCGCGTTCGGCGGTGACTCGCACCTTGCCGCGGCCGGCGTCGAGCCAGTTCTCGCCGGTCGTCACCTCATGCGGATAGCGGCCGTGAACGCTGTCATAGCGCAAGAGGTGCGCATTGGTCTCGACCGGGCCCAGATCATTGATGCCGACTACCTCGATTTCCCGGCTCGGGTGTTCCATGGCCGCGCGGAAGACCAGCCGACCGATGCGGCCGAAACCGTTGATCGCAACCCTGATCGCCATGTTCATAGCCTCCAGCGAAACCGTCGGTTAGAGCTTAGAATAGTTTTGTCCGGCGCGGAATGCGCCTCAAGCAAGCCGGCGTTGTTCAATCGGCGGTCGCGGGCGCAACGCCGAGCGCGGCATTGTCTTGTCCGAGGCGCGGTGCGCCATGCGCAAATTGCGGTCGTTCGCCGTCAAAGCTCAGCGGCAACCCGGTCAGCGAGAAATCCTCCCCCGGCACCGATACCGCCATGCCAAGCGCGCGGACATGCGGCTGCGCCTGCGCCTCCTCGACGCTGTGGATTTGCGTCGCCGGCACGCCCGCTGCGTCGAGCGCCGCGATCCAGTGAGCGCGCGGCCGTGTCGCGAGGATCGGCGCCATTTCCTCAAACAGCGACATCTTGTTGATCAGCCGCCCGCGATTGCCGGCAAAGCGCAGGTCGGTGATCCAATCCGGCCGGCCGAGCACGTCCGCAAGCTTGGCGAATAGCCGATCGTTGCCGGCGCAGATCATGAACGGGCCGTCGGCGGCCTCGAACGCCTCGTAGGGGACGAGCCCAGGATGACCCATGCGGTGCCGCGGCGGCATGGTGCCGGTATTGACGAGCGCGTCGACCTTTTGCCCGCACCACATGAGCGCGGTTTCGAGCAGCGAGGCGCTGACGATGCCGCCTTTCCCGGTGCGCTGGCGCTTTTGCAGCATCGCGAGCGCGCCGAGCACGACCCACATGCCGGTACCCTGGTCGCAGACCGACGGGCCGGCGCGCATCGGCGGGTCGTCCGGCCCGCCATTGATCGCGCAAAGCCCGCTATAGGCCTGGATCAGCGGCTCGAACCCCGGCCGATCGGCAAGCGGCCCGGTGTGCCCAAAAGCGGAGATTTCGCAGTAGATGAGCCGCGGGTAGCGCGCGCAAAGCGTCGGCCCGTCAATCCCGAGCTTCGCCGGTACGCCGGGGCGCAGATTGTGCAGCATGATGTCGGCGGTCGCGACGAGCTCGTTGAACGCCGCTTTGCCGGGCGCTGTCGTCAAATCGAGCGCCACCGATTTCTTGCCGCGATTGTAGATGTGGAAGGTCAGCGCGTCGTCATGGCGAAAGGCCGGCCCCATATGGCGCGCGTCGTCGCCGCCGTCATGGCGTTCGACCTTGATCACGTCGGCGCCGAGATCGGCGAGGATCGCGCCGGCATAGGGTCCGGCAAGCACTTGGCCGACCTCGATAACACGCACTCCCGCCAGGATATCGACCACGCTTCAGCGCTCCTTTGGGTGGCTGGCGGCGACTAATCGCGCTCGGGCTTATGGGCCGGTGCCGCGGCGGCGGGGCTGGCGATCAGCGAGCGCGCGAGTTCGGCGACCCGTTCCGGCGTGATGTGGAAATGCGGGTAGAGCGCCTCCGCCGGCGCCGAGGCGCCAAACCCCGTCATCCCGACGAAAGCCGCGTTGCGCCCGAGCCAGCGGTTCCAGCCGGTGCGTACCCCAGCCTCGACCCCGACGCGCGGCGCGCTGCCGAGCACCGCGCTCTGATAGGCGTCGTCCTGGCGCTCGAAGAGCTCCCAGCACGGCATCGACACGACCGCGGCGCGGATGCCCTCCGACGCGAGCTGCTGCTGCGCGGCGACGGCGACGCCGACTTCCGATCCGGTCGCGAGCAGCGTCACGTGCCGCGTGCCGCCGGGTTCGCTCAAGACATAGGCGCCCTTGGCCGAGCGGTTCTCGCCGTGATCCGCGGCGGCGCGGAGCAGCGGCACGCCCTGGCGGGTCAGCGCCAGAATCGACGGCGTAAGCCGGTTTTCGAGAGCCAAAAGCCAGCATTCGGCGGTCTCGATCGGGTCGGCCGGGCGGAACACGTTGAGGTGCGGGATGGCGCGCAGCGCCGCCAAATGCTCGACCGGCTGATGCGTCGGGCCGTCCTCGCCGAGCCCGATCGAATCGTGCGTCATCACGTAGATGACCCCCAATTCCGACAGCGCGGCGAGGCGGATCGACGGCCGCGCATAGTCGGTGAATGTGAGGAACGTGCCGCCATAGGGGATGAGCCCGCCATGCGCGGCGATGCCGTTCATCGCCGCAGCCATGCCCATTTCGCGCACGCCGTAATGGATATAGCGCCCGGCATATGTCGGCCGCTGGACCTCGGCCTGGCCCTTGGCCTTGGTGTTGTTGGAGGGGGTGAGGTCGGCCGAGCCGCCGACCAGTTCGGGCAGCACCGGCACCAGCGCGTTGAGCACCTCGCCCGAGGCGACACGGGTGGCGATCTTCGCGTTCTTGGCTCGGAATTCCTCGCCTGCCTTGACGAGCGCCTCCTTCACCGCCGCTGGCAGCTCGCGGCGGAAGCGGCGCTGGAAGTCGCCGCGCTTCGCGGCGTCGAGCTTACCGAGGCGCGCCTCCCAGTCGCGCCGCACCGCCGCGCCGCGCGCGCCCACGTCCTTCCACCACGCGCGGATGTCGTCGGGCACGACAAAGGCGGGATATTCCCAACCGAGCCGGTCTTTGGCGCCCTTGATCTCGTCGGGCCCGAGCGGCGCGCCATGCGCCGCCGCGGTGCCGGCCTTGGTCGGCGCGCCAAAGGCGATCACCGTCTTGCAGGCGATCATCGTTGGCCGATCATTGCCTTGCGCCTTCTTGATCGCCGCGGCGATCGCCGCCGGGTCGTGGCCGTCGATCCGGTCGGTCGCCCAGCCATGCGCCACGAAACGCGCGACCTGATCGTCATCGACCGCGAGGCTCGTGGGTCCGTCGATCGAAATCGAATTGTCGTCCCAGAAGACGATCAGCTTGCTGAGCTTCAGATGCCCGGCGAGCGACAGCGCCTCGTGGCTGATGCCTTCCATGAGGCAGCCGTCGCCGCAGAACACATAGGTGTGGTGGTCGACGACGTCGTCGCCGAACTCGGCGGCGAGCATCCGCTCGGCGAGCGCGATGCCGACCGAATTGGCGATGCCCTGGCCGAGCGGCCCGGTGGTCACCTCGATGCCGGTCGCGAGGCCACGCTCGGGATGTCCGGCGGTCTTGCTGCCGAGCTGGCGAAACCGCTTCAGCTCCTCGAGCGTCATGTCCGCATAGCCGGTCAAGTGCAGAAGGCCGTAGAGCAGCATCGAGCCGTGCCCGTTCGACAGGATGAAGCGGTCACGGTCGGGCCAATCGGGCGCAGCGGCATCGAATTTGAGGAACTGGCTGAACAGCACCGTGGCGATATCCGCCATGCCCATCGGCATTCCGGGATGGCCGGATTTTGCCTGCTCGACGGCGTCCATCGAGAGTGCGCGCAGGGCGTTGGCCATGCGGAAGAGATGCGGGTCGCGCGGGGCGGGAAGGGGGGCGGCGGTCGCGGTTGGGGCGTCGTGGGCGCTCATGTCGATACTCTATCTCGCATTGCCGGTAGGGGGAAACGCCTGGCGCAGGGTCCGTTGGTGCATAGCCCGGGCGCGGCGTCGCTGATTGTCTCGCAAACGCCGGCTGGCTAAGGTTTGTCGCATCACACCGGGGAGGGCGGAGCCGTGGCGGACATCATCGTCGGATCGGGCGACTACAAGTATCGGATCATCGAGAACTGGGCGAAGCTGCCCGACGGCTGGTCGTTCAAGGAAGTGGGCGCGGTCGGCTGCGACAAGAACGACAACGTCTACGTGTTCAATCGCGGCGAGCACCCGATGATGGTCTTCGACCGCCAGGGCAATTTCTTGCGCTCCTGGGGCGAAGGGCAGTATCCGAGGGCGCATGGCGTCCACATGGGTCCGGACGATTCGATCTATCTGACCGACGACGGCGGCAGTTTTGTGCGCAAATGCCGGCTCGAGGACGGCAGGGTACTCATGGAGCTGGGCGTCCCGGGCAAGCCTGCGCCCTATATGTCGGGCGAGCCGTTCCATCGCTGCACCCACACCGCGCTGTCGCCAAAGGGCGAAATCTACGTTTCTGACGGTTACGGCAATTCACGCGTCCATAAATATTCGCCGGACGGCAAACTCCTGATGTCGTGGGGCGAGTCGGGGAGCAATCCAGGCGAGTTCAACATCGTTCACAACATCTGCACCGATGCCGACGGCTGGGTCTATGTCGCGGACCGCGAGAACCATCGTGTGCAGGTGTTTGACGGCAACGGCAAATACGAGGCGCAGTGGAACAACCTGCACCGGCCGTGCGGCCTATACATGGACTATGTGCACCACCCGGTGTGCTTTATCGGCGAACTGGGACCGGTGCAGGCGGTCAACAAGGACGTCGGCAATCTCGGGCCGCGCGTCAGCATCGTCGATCACAAGGGCAATTTGCTCGCCCGTTTCGGCGACCGCTTCGCCGGCACCGCGCCGACCGCGTTCCTCGGGCCGCACGGCATGGCCGTCGACTCGCGCGGCGATCTCTATGTCGGCGAGGTGTCGTGGACGCAATGGCCGCAATTCTATCCCGACACGCCGCGGCCCAACTACATCCGCTCGTTGCAAAAATACGAGCGGGTGCGTTGATCTTCGGATCGCCTTGCAGCAAAGGGGCGCTACTGCGTTGACGCCTCTTGCTCTGCGAACCTAAGCTAGCGCATGAGCGAACTTGACGACGCGTTGGCGAGGCTGGAGCGCGCGGTGCAGCGGCTCGAGGCGGCGCCTGGTCTGTCGAGCGAGGAAATCGCGGCGCGGCTCGCGGCCGAGCATCAGGCCAAGGACGAAAATCTCGCGGCGACCGCGGCGGAAATTGTTGCCCGTGTCGAGGCCGCGCTCGACAAGATCGGCCAAGTGCTGCACGAGCAAGGCTGACGGGTCCGATGGGCGAGATCGTCGTTACCGTCAACGGCCGCGCCTTTCCGCTGAACTGCGCCGACGGCGAGGAGCCGCGCCTTCGTCGTCTCGCGCAGTATGTCGACGGCAAAATCGGCGATTTCGTCCGCAGCCACGGACAAATCGGCGAGGCGCGGCTGATCCTTCTCGCGGCGCTTGTCATCGCCGACGAGCTTAGTGACGCCGGCGATATCGTGCAGCAGGAGCGCAGCCGCTCGACGCGTGGCGTTGCGGCCGTTGACGGCGTCGAGGCGCTCGCCAGCGGCATCCACGGCATCGCCGAGCGCATCGAGAGCATT
This sequence comes from Allostellaceae bacterium, assembly GCA_035319545.1. Classification (GTDB taxonomy): domain Bacteria; phylum Pseudomonadota; class Alphaproteobacteria; order ATCC43930; family CGMCC-115725; genus DATARH01. The sequence continues at coordinate 14,719 of DATHCK010000192.1, forward strand.
GCGGCGCGGCTCGAATCTGCCTAGCTAATAGCCTTGCGGGCGGGGCTGCGCGGTGCGTTAGGACGCATTAGCCCCGGGGCCGATACCTACCTCTTGGGAGCCGTGCCTGACGCGGTCGTGGCCGCGTTATACGGCGCCCACCTGCTACGGCGGGCCACGAGGGAGTTGCAAGCCGACGGCCGAGGCGGCTCCGCTCGCACTTCGATGGCAGGAAACGCGTGAACCTCCTCATTCTCGGTGATGTGTTCGGTCAGCCCGGCCGCGAGGCGGTGACGTCGCATCTGTCGGTGTTGCGCCGCGATCTTCAGATCGACGTTGCGATCGTCAACGCCGAGAACGCGGCGCACGGCTTCGGCCTCACCGAGAAGATCGCCGGCGAGCTCTACGAAGCCGGCGCCGACATTCTCACCACCGGCAACCATGTCTGGGACCAGCGCGAGCTCATCCCTTATATCGAGCGCGACCCGCGTGTGTTGCGCCCGGCGAATTTTCCGCCGGGCACGCCGGGCTCGGGCACAAGGCTGCACCAGCTTGGCGACGGCCGGTCGGTGCTTGTCGTCAATCTGATGGGCCGGCTTTTTATGGATCCGCTCGACGACCCGTTCCGTGGTCTCGACGCGGCGATCGAAGGACATGCGCTCGGCCGCGACGTCACTGCCATCGTCGTCGATTTCCACGGCGAGGCGACGAGCGAGAA
>DATHCK010000193.1:0-44954 GCA_035319545.1 Allostellaceae bacterium
AAGAGGTCGAGCCCGGCGACCAGCTCGCGCTTGAGACTGGAGGCGTCGGCGAGTGCCTCGAAGACCTGCGCCGGACGCAGGTTGGCGAAAAGGTCCATCTCCTTGCGCAGCTTCAAGAGGCCGCGCTCGGGCTGCAGCTCAAACGGCAGTTTCTCCCATTTCGGCCCGCCGACCGAGCCGAACAGCACCGCGTCGGCGGTCTGGGCGCGGGCGAGGGTGGCGTCGCTCAGCGGCACGCCGTCAACGTCATAGGCGCTACCGCCAACAAGGCCCTCGCTGACCTCGAAGCTGGCGATGCGCTTGCGGTCGAAGAACTCCATCACGCGCATCACCTCGCGCATGATCTCCGGGCCGATGCCGTCGCCGGGCAGGACGAGGACGCTGCGGTTGGAATGGGTTTGGGACATTTGTTTTCCTAGAGCTTCTACTCTCTCGCCATCCCGGCGAAGGCCGGGATCCAAGGCCGAAATGGGCCCCCGGCGTTCGCCGGGGTGCCAGGTTTTTAGCCTGGCACTTTCTGCGTCATTCCGAACTGCCACGGGCGTTCGAGCTGGGCCTTCCCCTCATAGCTCGAAATCTCGGTGTTTTTTGCTTCGGTGAGGCCGATATCGTCGAGGCCATTCAAGAGGCAATGCTTGCGGAAGGCGTCCAATTCGAAATGCACCTTCTCGCCGTCGGGGCGCGAGATGGTCTGCGATTCGAGGTCGATGGTCATCACCGCGTTGGCGCCTTTCTTGGCGTCTTCCATCAGCTCGTCGCAGATTTCCTTGGGCACGGCGATCGGCAAAATGCCGTTCTTGAAGCAGTTGTTGTAGAAAATGTCGGCAAAGCTCGGCGCGATGACGCAGCGAATGCCGAAATCGAGGAGCGCCCAGGGCGCGTGCTCGCGGCTCGACCCGCAGCCGAAATTGTCGGCGCCGATGAGGATTTTGGCCTGGCGATAGGGCGCCTGGTTCAAGACGAAATCCGGGTTCTCCGAGCCATCCGGCTTGAAGCGGATTTCCTGGAACAGCCATTGCGCGAGGCCGGTGCGCTTGATCGTCTTGAGGTAAATCGCCGGGAAAATCTTGTCGGTGTCGAGATTGACGATCGGCAAGGGCGCGGCGACGCCGCTCAGCGTGGTGAATTTGTCCATCGTGGCGTCTCCTAGCCCAGCTGCCGCACGTCGCTCAATTTGCCGGTGACGGCAGCGGCGGCGGCCATCGCCGGCCCCATCAAATGCGACTTGGCGTTCTTGCCCTGGCGGCCCTCGAAATTGCGGTTCGAGGTGGTGGCGACACGCTCGGCGTTCATCGCCTTGTCGTTGTTCATCGACATGCACATCGAGCAGCCGGCGTCGCGCCACTCGAACCCGGCTTCGAGGAAGATGCGGTCGAGCCCCTCCTCCTCGGCCTGGTGCTTGACGTGGCCGGAGCCGGGCACGACCAGCGCGACGACGCCGTCGGCGACCTTGCGGCCCTTGGCGACCGCGGCCGCGGCGCGCAAATCCTCGATCCGGCTGTTGGTGCATGAGCCGATAAAGACGCGCTGCACCGGCACGTCCTCGAGCCGGGTGTTGGGCGAGAGCTGCATGTATTGCAGCGCGCGCTCGACGGCGGCGCGACGCAGCGGATCGTCGATCTGCGCCGGGTCGGGGACGCGACCGGTGACCGGCGCGGCCATCTCGGGGTTGGTGCCCCAGGTGACATGCGGCGCGATGTCGGCGGCGGCGAGATGAGCCTCCTTGTCGTAGGTCGAGCCGCGGTCGGAGGGCAGCGTCTTCCAGTAGCTGAGCGCCTGCTCCCAGGCGGCGCCCTTCGGCGCGTAGGGCCGGCCCATCATATAGGCGAAGGTCTTGTCGTCCGGCGCGACAAGCCCGGCGCGAGCGCCCGCCTCGATCGACATGTTGCAGACGGTCATGCGCCCTTCCATCGACATGTCGCGGAAGGTGCTGCCGGCATATTCGAAGACATGGCCGGTGCCGCCGGCGGTGCCGATCTTGGCGATAATGGCGAGGATGACGTCCTTGGGGCTGACGCCGGTACCGAGCGCGCCCTCGACATTGATCAGCATGTTCTTGGCGGGCGCCTGGATCAGCGTCTGAGTGGCGAGCACATGCTCGACCTCCGACGTGCCGATGCCAAAGGCGAGCGCGCCCATCGCGCCATGCGTCGCGGTGTGGCTGTCGCCGCAGACGATGGTCATGCCGGGCTGCGACAGACCCTGCTCCGGCCCGATGACATGGACGATGCCTTGGTCGAGGCTGGTGATCGGGAAATAGGGGACGCCGAATTCCTTGACGTTGCGCTCCAGCACCTGGACCTGGAGCAGCGAATCCGGCTCGTCGATGCCCGCGACCCCGGCCGCGCGGTTGGTGGTCGGGATGTTGTGATCGGCGACGGCGATCGTCTTGTCGGGGCGGCGCACCTTGCGGCCGGCGAGCTTCAGCCCCTCAAAGGCCTGCGGCGTCGTCACCTCGTGGATCAGGTGCAGATCGATGTAGATGAGGTAAGTGCCCTCGCCCTGCGGTGCGATGACATGGCTCTCCCAGATCTTGTCGAACAGCGTCTTTGGCGTGGGCATAGGCGTACTCCCCGGAAAGCGACTATTCAGCGTTGCCGGCCGCGGCCGCGGCTTCCGCCTCGCGGCGCAGCTGCTCACGCGAGCGCTCGGCGATGCGCGCCGCCTTGCCGGTGCGGCCGCGCAAGTAATAAAGCTTGGCGCGCCGCACGGCGCCGCGGCGCACGACCTCGATCTGGGTGATGCGTGGCGAATAGAGCGGGAAGATGCGCTCAACGCCTTCGCCGTAGCTGATTTTGCGCAGCGTAAAGTTGGAGTTGATCCCAGCATTCTTGCGGGCGATGCACACGCCCTCGAATGCCTGGATGCGCTCGCGCTCGCCCTCGACGACCTTGACACTGACCCGCACCGTGTCGCCGGGGTCGAAACGCGGTACGCCGCGCTGGGCGAGAAGCTTGGCCTGCTGCTCGGCTTCGAGAGTTTGCAATAGGTTCATCGTCCCATCCTCCGCCCGCTGCCGGCCTTTTCCGGCTCCGCGGCGCAATAACGTTCCCACAAATCGGGGCGGCGCTCTCGGGTCAAGAGCTCCGCCTGGGCCCGGCGCCAGGCGCGGACCCGACCGTGATCGCCCGACACCAGTGTCTCGGGAACCGTACGCCCGTGCCAGATGGCGGGGCGCGTGTAATGCGGATATTCGAGAAGGCCTTGCGTGAAGCTCTCCTCGTCAAGCGTCTCGGCGGCGCCAACCACGCCGGGCAGCAGGCGCACGCAGGCGTCAATCAGCGCGATCGCCGCCGGCTCGCCGCCCGACAACACAAAATCGCCAAGGCTCACTTCCTCGACCGCGTTTTCCTCGAGCGCGCGCTCGTCGACACCCTCGAAGCGGCTGCAAATGAGCCGCACGCCGGGGCCGGCCGCCAGCTCGCGGACCCGTGTCTGGTCGAGCGGCTTGCCGCGCGGCGACAGGTTGATGAGCGGCCCCGCTCCGCCGGCGCCGGCGATCGCGGCGTCGAGCACATCGGCACGCAGCACCATACCCGGCCCGCCGCCAAATGGCGCGTCATCGACCGAGCGGTGCCTGTCGGTCGCGAAATCGCGGATGTCGACGGTGTCGAGCGCCCAAACCCCATTCTTCAGCGCCTTGCCGGCGAGCGAATAGGCGAGAGGGCCCGGCAGCATCTCCGGGAAAATCGTCAACACGGTCGCGCGCCAGGTCATGCCGCCGGCTCCTGTAGTTTGGCGGCGTCGAAGAGGCCGTCGGGCGGGTCGATGACGACCCTGCCGCCAGCGACATCGACGACCGGCACGGCGGCGCGGGTGAAGGGCACGAGCACTGGTTGGCCCTTTGCCGGCGCGATTTCGATCATGTCGCCGGCGCCGAAATCATGCACGGCGATGATTTCGCCCAGTTCCGTGCCGTCCCGCAGCACCGCGGCGAGGCCGACGAGGTCGGCATGGTAGAACTCGTCTTCTTCCGTCGCGGGGAGCGCCGCGCGCGGCGCATAGAGCCGCAGGCCGCGCAGCGCCTCGGCGCTATCGCGATCGGCCACACCGGAGAGGTGGGCGATCACCATGCCCTCGCCCTTGGCCGCCCCGACAATGCGCAACGTAAAGCACCGCTCGCCGCTTTCGTCCTCGAGCGCGCCGTAGCGGGCGATGGCCTCAGGCGTGGCGGTGAAGCTCTTGATCCTGACCGCGCCGCGCACCCCATGCGGCGCGCCAACGATACCCATGCAGACGCGGTCCCTCCCGTTTGTCATTCCGGGATGGCGCGCAGCGCCAGGCCCGGAACCCATGAACACCGACTCCTGCCCTTCAGGGACAAGTCCGTGCTCATGGGTTCCGGGTTCACGCCGTTGGCGCGCCCCGGAATGACGGGAGAGGGACATGGCGATAAACTCGGCCCTGGTCCTAGTTGCTCGCCGCGGCGCCGGCGGCTTCCTCGGCCGCCTTGGCGCGCTCCTGTGCCTTTTTCTTGGGCGCGGACTTGCTCGGCGTCTCGCGGATCTCCGGCTCCGCGACAAGGCCGGCATTCCCGAGGAAGCGCGCGACGCGCTCGGTCGGCTGTGCGCCGACGCCGAGCCAATGCTTCAGCCGCTCTTCCTTCAGGGTCACGCGGTCGGCGTGGTCGCGATCGAGCATCGGGTTGTAGGTCCCGACCTTCTCGATAAAGCGGCCGTCGCGCGGACTGCGCGCGTCGGCGATGACGATCGAATAAAACGGCCGCTTTTTCGCGCCGCCGCGCGCCAGGCGGATTTTCAAGCTCATGCGATCCCTCTCATCTCGTCTTAGCCCTTCTCTGCAACGCGTTGATCTTTAATGAAAACCACCCGGCATCAGCGCCGAAAGCCCGTGTCGCATCATTCCCTTCTGCCCGAGCTTTTTCATGCGCTTCATCATCCCGGACATGTCCTGGTACTGCTTCATCAGGCGGTTGACGTCGGGTACCTCGACACCCGCGCCGGCCGCGATGCGGCGGCGGCGCGAGCCGTTGAGCAGATTGGGGTTTTTGCGCTCGGCCTTGGTCATCGAGCCGATGATCGCTTCCTGCCGCTTGATGACGGTTTCGTCGATATTAGCAGCGTCGATCTGCCGCTTGATCTTGCCGATCCCCGGCAGCATGCCGAGCATCGACGACATACCGCCCATGCGGCGCAGCTGGCGCAGCTGGCTGGCGAGGTCGTCGAGGTCGAAATTGCCTTTTTCGAGCTTTTTTGCGAGCTTTTCGGCTTCTTCCTGGTCGGCGACCTCGGCCGCCTTCTCGACCAGGCTGACGACATCGCCCATGCCGAGGATGCGGCCGGCAATGCGCTCGGGGTGGAACGGCTCGAGCGCGTCGATCTTTTCGCCCATGCCCATAAAGACGATGGGCTTGCCGGTGATCGCGCGCATCGACAGCGCCGCGCCGCCGCGCGCGTCGCCATCGACTCGCGTCAGCACGATGCCGGTGACACCGGCGCGCTCGCCAAAGGCCTTGGCGACATTGACCGCGTCCTGACCGGTCATCGCGTCGGCGACGAGGATCGTCTGATGCGGCCGCGCCGCGTCACGCACCGCGGCGACCTCGAGCATCAGCTCCTCGTTGATCGTGAGCCGGCCGGCGGTGTCGTAGATCACCACGTCGTAGCCCTCGCGCCGCGCGACGTCGAGCGCGCGCCGGGTGATCGCGACCGGCCGTTCGCCGGCGACGATCGGCAGGGTGGTGACGCCGACCTGCTTGCCGAGCTGCGCCAGCTGCTCCTGCGCCGCCGGCCGCTGCACGTCGAGCGAGGCCATCAGCACCTTCTTGCGTTCGCGGTTTTTGAGGCGCAGAGCGATCTTGGCGGCGGTCGTGGTCTTGCCCGAGCCCTGCAGCCCGACCAGCATCACCCCGACCGGGGCGGGCGCGTTGAGGTCGAGCCCAGCATCGGTAGGCGTATCGCCCGTGAGCGTCCGCACGAGATGGTCGTGAACGATTTTCACCACCATCTGGCCCGGCGTCACCGAGCGGATGACATCCTGGCCGACCGCCTTCTCGCGCACGCCGGCAATAAAGTCGCGCACCACCGGCAGCGCGACATCGGCCTCCAAGAGCGCGATGCGGATTTCGCGCATCGCGGCGGCGACGTCGTCCTCGGAGAGGGCGCCGCGGCCGCGCAGCCGGTCGAAGATGTCGCCGAGGCGATTGCTCAGTGTATCGAACATGCCCGCTTGCCAAATCCCGCGCGCGCTTCCGACGCAAAACGAGCCGGCGCGCGAAACTCGCGGGCCGGCCGCCTCCCATCCGCGGGAGGGTTCACACGCTCCGTCGGGGAACGCGCGCGGACGCTAGTCCTGCGGTCCATTTCTGTCAATGTCACGCGGCTGGATGGCGGGTTTGCGTCCTTCGAGGCTCTCACCGGGTCAAAGCCCGGTGGTTGCACCTCTGGATGAGGTTCTTTCTTAACGCCATCATGGACCGAGATGCCTTCACCGCTATCCCTCATCGTGAGGCGCCTCGCGCAGCGAGGCCTCGAAGAGCGCCGAGGCGGTTTTGCAACGATCCACGAGAGCATGTGCAAAACGTAATCTCCAGAACTTACCCGTTTAAGATAGATAGTTATCCTGGTATAATTTGACACCATGGCAACCGATACAATCTTCGAGCGGCGGCGCGAGCTCGGCGATTTTATCCGCGCCCAGCGCGAACGGGTGACGCCGGCCTCGGTCGGACTCATGCCGGCGCGCCGACGGCGGACGCCGGGGCTGCGGCGCGAGGAGCTGGCCGAGCTCGCCGGGCTCAGCACCACTTGGTACACCTGGATCGAGCAGGGCCGCGACGTATCGGTATCGCCCTCCGCGCTGGCGCGGCTGGCGCAGGCGCTGCGGCTCGACCGGGCGCAGCGCGCCTATCTGTTCGAGCTTGCCGGCAAGCGCGACCCCGATCCCGGCGCCAGCGACGGCGACGCGCTGCCGGCGGCGGTCGGGGCCTGCGTCGCGGCCATTGAAGCGCCGGCCTATGTGCTCGACCGCTGCTGGCGCGCGCGGGCGTGGAACAGGGCGGCCGAGCAGCTTTTCGTCGGCTGGCTCGACGCGCCGCCGCCCGACAATCCAGAGCGCAACCTGTTGCGCTTCATATTTCTCGCGGCCGGGGCTCGCTCGCTGATCTGCGACTGGGAGCGCCGGGCGCGGCGGGTCGTCGCCGAGTTCCGCGCGCACTGCGCCGCGCATCTCGACGACCCGGCGCTACACCGGCTGATCGACGAACTGCGCCGCGCTAGCGCCGATTTCGCGCAGATGTGGGAGCAGCATGGCGTGCTCGGACGCGAGGGTGGCGAGCGCACCTTCAACCACCCGCGCGACGGGTTTCTCGCGTTCGAGCAGGTGACATTCGAGCTCGCCGGTCACTCCGACGTCAAGCTGACGATGCTGGTGCCGCGCTGACTGTCCATGCACTATGCCGCCTGCTTTATTGGACAAGGACATCACGCCCATGCATTTCGACCTCGGCAAGATGCCGGCGCAGGACGGATACAAATTGCTGATCTCGACCGTCGTGCCGCGGCCGATCGCGCTGGTGACGACGGTGGACCTGAGGGGTCATGTCAACGCCGCGCCGTTCAGCTTTTTCAACGCGGTCAGCTCGAACCCGCCGGTGGTGGTGCTGGGGATCAACGGCGAGGGCGCCGAGGGCGGCTACAAGGACACCGAGCAGAATATTCGCGACACCGGCGAGTTTGTCGTCAATTTGGTCGACGAGGCGCTGGCCGAACGGATGAACATCTGCGCCGTCGATTTCCCGCACGAGATCGGCGAGCTCGACCCGGCCAAATTGACCGCCGCGCCGTCGGCCGGGGTCAAGCCGCCGCGCATCGCCGAATCGCCAGTGAGCTTCGAGTGCAAGCGCATCATCGGCCTGTCCTTGGGCGGCAATTCCATGCTGGAGGTCGGCCGCGTGATCCACATCCATATCCGCGACGATTTGATGGACATGGAGAAGCTCTACGTCAAAACCGACAAGATCGGGCTGATCGGCCGCATGCACGGGCGCGGCTGGTACACGCGCACCAGCGATTTGTTTCTGATGGACCGCATGTCGCTGGCGGAGTGGCAGGCGCGAAGAGGGTGATTGGATCAAATGCGGTGGATCCGCAGCGCCTTCGGCCGGCGCCGTAAGCTGGGCCGGATGGCCCGGCGCATTTGGTGACACGATTTTTGCTGCCTTTTTGATCTGGCTTCCGGTAGAGAGAGCGGATGCTTTTGCGTTTGTCCTCGTGGCGGGTCGCCGTCGTCATCGGCTTCCTCGCCGCGGTTTCCGCCGTTGGCGCGCGCGCCGCCGACACCACCGCTGGCTCGAAGAACTTCGCGGCGCCCACATCGGTACCGAACTATTTCAGCAACGAAGCGGGGCCGTTGCAGGGGCCGGCATCCGAGACGCAGCGCGGACCGCTCTATATGAACCAGGCCTATGGCACGCCGGGTGCCGCTGTCGCACGTGGGCCGCAGCACGTGGCCTTCGCGGAGCCGCGCGGCCGCTATGTTCACGGCCGGGTCGCCTATGACCGGCATGGCCGGCCGATCGCCTCACGTCAGATCGGGGCGCATGGTCGCCCGGTGTACCGCGCCGTCGCGCATAGCAGCGCGCGCGGCCATGCCACGCATGTCGTGGCCCATTCGGGCGCGGTTGCGCACCACACCACGCAGGTCAGCACCGTCCATCATCACGCGCGGGGCTAGTGATCAAGCGCGCTGCCGCGTCCACGGCAGCTCACGGCTGTTGCCGCGCTTGATCCGATGCGCGGAGTGCGTTGGACAGCAGCCGGCTCGCCACAATATAAGCGGGCCATGACACGCGTCGCCTTCCACAAGATGCATGGGCTCGGCAACGATTTTGTCGTGCTCGACCAGCGCCGCGATCCCATTCGGATCGACGCGGCGGCGGCTCGGGCGCTCGCCGACCGGCACACCGGAATCGGCTGCGATCAGGTGCTGCTCTTGGAGCCGCCGCGCGACGCGCGGGCGCAGGTATTTATGCGCATCCTCAACCCTGACGGCAGCGAAGCGGAGGCCTGCGGCAACGGCACGCGCTGCGTCGCCAGCCTCGTCGCGGGCGAGACGCGGCGGCGCGCTGTGGCGATCGAGACCGTCGCGGGGCTGCTCGTTGCGACGATCGACGCTGCTGGTATTGCCACGGTCGAAATGGGTGTGCCGCGCCTCGGCTGGCGCGACATCCCGCTGTCGCGCGAGATGGATACGCTGCATGTCGATCTGCGGCGCGGGCCGCTTGCCGACCCCGTTTGCACCAACATGGGCAATCCGCACGCGAGTTTTTTTGTCGATGACGCCGAGGCGATCGACCTCGCGACGCTCGGGCCCGAGCTGGAGCACGACAAGCTGTTCCCCGAGCGCGCCAATATCGGCGTCGCGGAAGTGCGTGACCACCAGACGATCCGCTTTCGCGTGTGGGAGCGCGGCGCCGGGATCACCCGCGCCTGCGGCAGCGGCGCCTGCGCGGCGATGGTGGCGGCGCGTCGCCGCGGGTTGGTGGGCGAGCGGGCAACTGTGCTGCTTGACGGTGGGACTCTCGACATCGCCTGGCCGGGAAAGGGCTCGGTGCTGATGTCGGGCCCCGTTGCGCTGAGTTTTGAGGGCACATTCGACGTTGCCCTGATCGGCGGCTGACCGTGCGGGCGCCCGAGATCGTCACCTTCGGTTGCCGGCTCAATGCCTTCGAGAGCGAGATCATCCGCCGCGCGGCCGGCGAGGCGGGGCTCGCCGACGCGGTAATCGTCAACACCTGCGCCGTCACTGTCGAGGCGGAGCGCCAGGCGCGCCAGGCGATCCGCCGCGCGCGGCGCGAGCATCCGGAAGCGCGGATCATCGTGACGGGCTGCGCCGCGACCCTCGCGCCGCAGCGTTACGCGGCGATGCCGGAAGTGGATGCCGTGCTCGACAACGCGGCGAAGCTGAAGGCGGAGAGTTACGCCGCCCCCCATTCACCAGCCGCTGCGCGGCCAGTCCCCCCTCGCCCGCATGCGGGAGAGGGTCGGGTCCGAGCCTACCTCCAGGTCCAGCAGGGCTGCGACCATCGCTGCACATTCTGCATCATCCCCTACGCGCGCGGGCCGAGCCGCTCGGTGCCGGCGGAAGCCGTGATCGAAGAGGCGCGCGCGATGATCGAAGCCGGTGTGCGCGAGGTCGTGCTGACCGGGGTCGATCTCACCGCCTATGGCGCGGATTTGCTGGAGCAGCCGACCCTCGGCACGCTGGCGCGGCGGCTTTTGGCCGAAGTGCCGGAACTGCCGCGGCTGCGGCTCTCCTCGCTCGACCCGAGCGAGATCGATGACGATCTCTGGTCACTCTTTGCCGAGGAAGAGCGGCTGATGCCGCATCTGCATCTGTCCCTGCAGGCCGGCGACGACATGATCTTGAAGCGCATGAAGCGCCGGCACAGCCGGGCGCAGGCGATCGCGACGGCTAGGCGGGCCCGCGCGCTGCGCCCGGATGCGGCGATCGGCGCCGATCTGATCGCCGGGTTCCCGACCGAGGACGCGGCGATGTTCCGCAACAGCCTCGACCTCGTCGCCGAATGCGGCATCGCGTTCCTCCATGTCTTCCCCTATAGCGCGCGGCCGGGCACGCCGGCGGCGCGCATGCCCGGGGTCGCGCCGGAGATCGTCCGCGAACGCGCGGCGCGGCTGCGCGAGGCGGGGGCGGGGGCGCTCGCCGCCGAGTTGCGCTCGCGCGTCGGCACGGTCGGTGAGGTACTGGTCGAAAAGCCGGGCAGCGGCCGCGCCGGCTTCTACGCGGCGGTCGATTGCCCGCCTCAGGTCGCCGGGATCAGCCGGATGCGCTTTACCGGCGTTGCCGATGGCAAGCTCATCGGAGCGCCGGCATGAGCGAGGAGCGGCGCGGCTGGTTTTCGCGGCTGCGCGCCGGGCTGTCGAAAAGCTCGGCGGCGCTCAACGAGGGCATCAACCACATCTTCCTTCGCCGGCGGCTCGACGCGGCGGCGCTCGATGAATTGGAGGAGTTGCTGATCGCGAGCGATATGGGGATCGGCGTCGCCGAAGAGGTGGTCGCCGCCTTGCGCCGCACCCGCTTCAACCAGGAAGTGACGGTTGATGAGGTGCGCACCGCGCTCGCCGGTGAGGTCGCGCGGCTGGTCGAGCCGGTGATGAAGCCGCTGCGCGTCGACCCGGCGAAAAAGCCGTTCACGATCCTCGTCGTCGGGGTCAACGGCAGCGGCAAGACCACGACCATCGGCAAGCTCGCGCGGCAATACCGTGATGACGGCAAGCGTGTGGTGCTGGCGGCGGGCGACACGTTCCGCGCCGCGGCGGTCGAGCAGCTGCAGATCTGGGGGAAGCGCACCGACAGCCCGGTGATCGTGCGGCCGCAAGGGTCGGACGCGGCGGGCCTCGCCTACGATGCGCTGGTCGAGGCGCGCGACATGCAGGCCGATGTGCTGCTGATCGACACCGCCGGGCGGCTGCAGAACAAGGCCGATCTGATGGCCGAGCTGCAAAAGCTCGTGCGCTCGTTGAAGAAGCTCGATCCCGCCGCGCCGCATGCGGTGCTCTTGGTGCTCGACGCGACGGTCGGCCAGAACGCGCATGCCCAGGCGGAGATTTTCCGCCAGGTGGTCGGCGTCACTGGCATCGTCATGACCAAGCTCGACGGCACCGCGAAAGGCGGCGTGCTGGTGTCGCTGGCCGAGAAATACGGCATCCCGATCCACCTGATCGGGATCGGCGAGGGCGCCGAGGATTTACGCCCGTTCGACGCCCACGCCTACGCGCGCGGGCTGGTGGGGCTGGAGGGTTAGGGCCGACCCAGCGGCACGCCGAGATAGCAGCCGAATTCCTTGGCGAAATCGACCGAGACGCGGGCGTGGACGCGGCCCTGGCGGTCCAAGAGCTCGGCATGGTCGGCATGTTGATGACGCTACGGGCCGGGCAGCGGGGGCACGGCAAAGCCGGCGGGCCGCTCGCCTCGCTGAGAGCGTTGCCACATCGTCTCGTAGGCGGTTTCGAGATGGCCTGCGTAGCGGGCGGTGTCAAAGAGCGGTGGATCGCGCGGTTTGCGGGCGAGTTTGGCGTTGATCTGCCCGAGCAAGTTGGGATCGCGCGCGAGCTTGAGCGCGAGCGCCTCGTAGTCGGCAAGGCTTTCCGTCACCAGCTCGGACAGGCCGACCGCGCGCAGTAGGCTGGCGGCGACGCGGCCGGCATAGCTCGATCCCGCACAGGTCACGATCGGCAACCCGGACCAAAGCGCGTCGCCCGCGGTTGCATGCGCATTGTAGGGAAGCGTGTCGAGGAACAGCCCGGCCAGGCGATGCCGCGCGAGATGGTCCTCGAGCGTCTCGTCGCGCGAGGCGAAGATCAGGCGCTCGGGGTCGATCCCGCGTTGCCGGGCCTCGGTGCGCCGGTTGTCGATCGAGGCGGAATTGCCGCCCGACATCCACAGCACGCTGCCCTTGACCTCGCGCAACAGCCGCATCCAGACGTCGAACACGGGCGGCGTGATCTTGTAGGTGTTGTTGAACGAGCAGAACACAAAGCCGGTCTCGGGCAGGCCCTGCTCGGCGCGTGTCGGGGTGCGCTGGGCGATCTGCCGCGAGCTGTCGAACGGCATGAACGTGTCGGGCAGATAGACAACGTTCTCTGTAAAAAACAGCTGCTCTGCCTCGGGGATCACGGTCCGGTCGGCGACGATGTAATCAATGTAATCGGCGCCGGTCGTTCCGGCGTAGCCGAGGAAACCGACCTGAACCGGCGCCGGGCGCAGGGCAAAAACACCCGGCCGTCCGGTGCTCGTATGTCCCATGAGATCGATCGCGATATCGACTTCCAACTCGCGCAAAAGGGCGGCGATGTCGCGATCGCGACGGTCGCGCGCATCGATGAAGTTGTCGAACGCGCGCTCGAGACGCTGACGGAACGCGCCCTCGACAAGGGGGCCGAACGAGATCGCGGCGGTCTCGAAGCGCGATCTGTCGTGCCGCTCCCAGACCTGCACGAGCGAATACGCGACAGGGTGATTGCGGAAATCGGCCGACAGATAGGCGACGCGGATACGCTCGTGACGATAGCGTTCGCCGCGCCAGAGCGGGTTTGGTGACGGTGGGTAATGCGTCGCGCTATAGGCGCGGGTGATGGCCAGCTGCGCCGCGGCCGAGCTTGGCGCGGTCAGGAACATGAAGGGTAGCCAGTGCTCCTTGCCCTCGCCCGCGCCGCTGGCGATCAGGTCGCAAGCCTCGTCGTAGCCGCTCCAGTCGCAGCACAGGAGCTGAGCGTGAAACAGATTGCCGCGGGCGAATTCCAGATCGGGATCGACGGCGACGGCTTGCGCGAAGGCGCGGGCGGCCTCGTCGACCCGATCGAGCTGCAAGAGCGCGTTGCCGCGGTGAACGAACGTCGCCGCATGATCGGGATTGATAGCCAGGGCGCGATCGTAGCTCGCGAGCGCTTCCTCATAGCGCCCAAGCCCGATCAGCGCGCTGCCGCGGTTGTGCAAGGCCTCCAGGTGGTCGGGATCGATCGCCAGCGCACGGTCGCAACCGGCTACCGCTTCCGCCCAGCGCTGGAGGTCGATAAGCGCCACGCTGCGGTTCGCGAGAACGCCCGGGTCGTCGGGTTTGACGAGAAGCGCGCGATCGAAATCGGCGAGCGCTTCCGCCGGGCGATGGAGCAGCGACAGCACCTGGCCCCGGCCGTGCAGCGAGTCGAAATGGTCGGGCTGCGCGGCGAGTGCGCGGCCGTAGCTTGTCAAAGCTTCTTCGAGGCGGCCGAGCTGCCGCAAGGCGGCGGCGTGGTTGCACAATAGCTCCGGGTTGCCGGGACCGAGAGCGAGTGCGCGGTCATAGCTGGCGAGCGCCTCATCATCGCTGTGCCGCTCGGCGAGTAGCTTGCCGCGGTTGGCCTGCGCCGCGGCGTAGCCGGGGTTGCGCGCGATCGCCGCGTCGAACGCGGCGAGCGCCTCGTCGAGCCTGCCCTGTTGATGCAGGGCCGTGCCGAAATTGTTCCACACCACGGGCTGCGCCGGGTCGAGATCGAGCGCGCGCCGGTAGGCGGCGGCGGCTTCCTCGAACCTGCCCTGCAGCAAGAGCGCGCTGCCAAGACCAGCGTCGGCTGCGGCGAAATCGGGCGACAGGGCAATCGCGCTCCGGTAATGCGCGATGGCCTCGTCGAGCGCGCCTAGCGTGCGCAGCGCCTCGGCGAGATTGTAGTAGAGCGGCGCGCTGTGGTCGCCGAGCGCCAGCGCGCGCCGAAACGAGTCGACGGCGATCTGCGGCATGCCGACCCGGCACGCGATGAGCCCCGACAAGTGCAGCGCGCCGACATCCTGCGGATTGGCCGCCAGCAGCTGCCCGCAAAGCCTGTTCGCCTCCTTGAGCGAACCCGCCTGAAAATGCTGAACCGCCGCCGCGAAGATCGGCCCGCCCGTAGGCCGCGCCGCCGGTTGCGGGTCGCTTGCGCCCTGCCGCGCCGCGGCGCGGCGCTGCCTCCGGTTCATCACGGCGCGATCTCACGCGGCGGCAGCGGCGGGACGGCAAAGTTGGCGGGCGGCTCGCCGTGCTGGTAGCGCTCCCACATCGTCTCGTAGGCACTTTCGAGATGCCGGGTATAGCGGACCGTATCAAACAGCGGTTGGGTCGCGCGATTGCGTTCGAGCTTTGCCTTGACCGCAGCGAGCGCCTCGGGGTCGCGCGCGAGGCGCAGCGCCAGCGCCTCGTAGTCTTCGAGGTTTGCCGTCACCAGCTCGGGCAGGTCGATCGCGGCAAGCTGACTGGCCGCCATGCGGCCGACAAAGCTTGACCCGGCGCAGCTGACGAGCGGCAGTCCGGCCCACAACGCGTCGGCCGCCGTCGCGCCGGCATTATAGGGCACCGTGTCGAGAAACAGCCCCGCGAGGCGGTGACGCGCCAGATGCTCGGGCCCCTCCTTGCGGCGCGCGAACACCAGCCGGTCCGGGTCGATGCCGCGCTCTGCGGCATAGGCGCGCCTGTTGCGCACCGCCGCCGCGTTGCCATCGAGCAGCCACAGCACGCTGCCCTCGACCTGTCGCAGGAGTCGCAGCCACGCATCGAACACCGGTGGCGTGATCTTGTAAGTGTTGTTGAACGAGCAGAACACGAAGCCGGTGTCCGGTAGCCCTTCCTCGGCACGCGTCGGGGTGCGCGCGGAGATCGGGCGGGTCGCGTCGGTCGGCAAAAAAATCTCGGGCAGCCAGGCGATGTTCTCGCCGTAAAAGCCTTCTTCGCCCTCGGGGATCGTCGTGTGGTCGGCGATGATATAGTCGATGTAATCGGCGGCCATGGTGGCGAGATAGCCGAGATAGTTGACTTGGATCGGCGCCGGGCGGAGCGCGAAAATGTCCGGCTGGCACCATTTCTTGTAGCCCATCAGATCGACGGCGATATCGACCTGCCAGGCCTTCAACATCGCGGCGATTTCGCGCGCGCCGCGATCGTGGGCGTCAAAGAAGCGGTCGAACGAGGCTCTGAGGCGGCCGACAAAGGCGTCACCTGGCGCCGGCCTGAACGAGACCGCGATGGTCTCGAAGCGCGCCCGGTCGTGCCGCTCCCAGACCTCGGCGATCGAGGAAGTCACGGCATGGGCCCGGAAATCGGCCGAGAGATAGGCGACGCGGATGCGCTCATGCGGGTAGATCTCGCCGCGCCATAGCGGTAGCGGCGCCGGCGGATGCCGCTCCTGCCCGTAAAGCGCGGCGGCGGTGTGCTGCACGTCCGACGTTGTCGGCAGGCTGAGCACCATGAAAGGGGGCGCCACGCGCTGTCCCGCGGCAAGGCCGGCGCCGATGCGCTCGACCGCCGGCGCGTAATCCGTCCAGTCGCAACAGAGCAGCCGAGCGTAATGCAAGGTGCCGAGCGCGTAGGGATGATCCGGGCTCTGGCGCAGCAGCCGGGAGAAATCTTCGGCCGCTTCCGCGAAACGGTCGGTCTCGAGGAGCGCCGTGCCGCGATTGTTGAGCGCCTCGAGAAGACCCGGCTGCAGCATGAGCGCTCGGTCGTATCCGGCGATCGCCTCGTCGTACCGGCCGGCGGCCAGCAAGGCGTTCGCGCGATTGTAGATCGCCTCGACAAAGTCGGGGCTGAGCGCCAGCGCCTTGTCGTAGCTCGCGATGGCCTCGGCATGGCGGCCGAGCTGCCGCAACGCGCCGCCGCGGCTGTTGTAAGCTTCGGTGTCATCGGGCGTAAGCTGCAAGGTACGGTCGAAGCTGACGAGCGCCTCGTCGTAACGCTTGAGTTCGACAAGCGCGATGCCGCGATTGTGCAGCGCCGCGGCGAGATCAGGGTGCAGCCGCAACGCCGCGTCGAAGCTTGCCAGTGCCTCGTCGTACCGCCCGCCAGCGAGCAGCGCGTTGCCGAGGTTGTAATGCGCCTCGACATGGCCCGGGTTGAGCGCGATCGCCCGGCGGAACGCCGCGCTCGCTTCTTCCAGCTCGCCCCGGGCCTGCAGCGCCGAGCCGAGATTGTCGTGCGCGGCGGCGTTGCCAGGGTCGAGCGCGATCGCGCGGCGCAGCGCGTCGATTGCCTCCGCCACATGGTTCTGCCGCAGCAGGCAGTTGCCGAGCGCGGCCTGCGCGTCGGCGAAGCCCGGCGCGAGGCGCAACGCGACCTGGTAATGCGCCGCCGCCTCGCCGAGATGGCCGCTGCCGCCGAGCGCCTCGGCAAGATTGTAGTGCAGCACCGGGATCCGCTGGTTCAACGACATCGCGCGGCGCAGCCGCTCGATCCCTGCCGCGACGGCGCCGGCCTGGCAGAGCACGAGGCCGCTCAAATGCAGCGCATCGACGTCGTCCGGCTCCCGCGCCAGGATTTGCTGGCAGATGTCGTAGCCTTCCTGCAACGCGCCCGAGCGGCAATGCGCCAACGCCGCGGCAAAGGGCTGGCGCTCGCGATTGAGCCAGCCGTCCAAGGGATCCGCCGGGGTCGCGCTCATGATCTTCGATCGCCGCTCTGACCTTTAGAGACCCTGCGGCGCGTCGGGATCGGTCGCCGCGGGGGTGGTGGGTGGGGGATTGCCGCGCGGCGTCAGATCGCCCGTCGCCTGCGCCTCCCTCTCGTGGCCGAGCGCCCAGCGCACCGAGGGGAAGGCGATGTCGTTCCACGGGATGTCGTCCCAGCCGAAGAGCCCGACTTCGAGGCTCTCGGGCCCGGCTCCGATGTTTCCGTCGGTCAGCCGCGCCCGGTAGATGAGCTGTACCTGGCTGAGGCTG
Source organism: Allostellaceae bacterium (assembly GCA_035319545.1). Lineage (GTDB taxonomy): Bacteria > Pseudomonadota > Alphaproteobacteria > ATCC43930 > CGMCC-115725 > DATARH01. The sequence goes on from DATHCK010000193.1 coordinate 17,203, forward strand.
GTGATGTCATAGACCGCGAGGAGGCTTTCGATCGCGATTTTGGCGCGCGCCTCTTCCCAGGCCTCGCGCTCGGCCCCGGCTCGGGTCGTCTCGTTGAGTTCGAGATAACCCGCCGGTAGCGTCCAGAAGCCGCGGCGCGGCTCAATCGCGCGCCGGCACATCAGAATCTTGTCGCCCCATCGCGCGACCGAGCCGACGACGATTTTCGGATTGTCGTAAAGCACGAACCCGCAATCGCCGCAGACGAGGCGCTCGCGGTCGTCGCCTTGCGGGATGGCCCGCGTAAACGGGTGCGGCGGGGGCGGCGGCGGACGCGTGTCGCTCATCGCATCAATTCGTCACTGCCGGGCCGACCCGGCCATCTCGGGTCGAGCCCGGGCATGACGACATGTAATCAGCCCGGCACTGGGAGGGCGCGCTGGTTGTACATGCGCTTGCGGATCGCCGCCTTTTCTTCGTCCGAGAGCGTTGCGGGATCCGGCGGCAGGTTGGCGCCGACCGCGAGCCCGCGCTGCACCGCCGGCCGCGCGGAGAGCTCGTCGAACCAGCGCTTGAAATATTTAAATTCCTCGATGTCCTGGCCCTGCGCCTTCCAGTTGACTGTCCACGGGTAGCAGATCATGTCGGCAATCGTGTATTCGTCGCCGGCGACGTATTTGCTGCGATAGAGCCGGTTGTTGAGCACGCCGTAGAGCCGGTTCGCCTCGTCGGTGAAGCGGTTGATCGCGTAGGTGAGGTCGCCCGCCTCGGGCCCCGCACGGCGGAAATGGCCGCATTCGCCGAGCTTCGGCCCCTGGTTGGCCATCTGCCAGATGAGCCATTCGGTCACGGCGTATTTGCCGCGGACGTCTTGCGGCCAGAATTTGCCTTCCTTTTCGGCGATGTACATCATGATCGCGCCCGACTCGAAGACCGAAATCGGCGCGCCGCCGCCTTTTGGTGTGTGATCCACCAGCACCGGCATCCGGTGGTTGGGGTTCATCGCGAGAAACTCGGGCGTGAACTGATCGCCGCGCTGAATGTTACAGGGAACGATCTTATATTCGAGGCCGCACTCCTCGAGCAGGATCGTCACCTTCTTGCCGTTGGGGGTCGGCCAGTAGTGCAGGTCGAGCATCGCACATCCTTTTTGCTGGTGGGCTCTTGGCCGGGGGGAGCCCGCGCGGCGTCGTCGCCGGCCGGCCCGGTTGTTGCGACAGTAGAGCAAATCCGGCTACCGCGGAAACGTTCAAGGCTGCGTTGCGACGGATGCGCTGGGTTAGCGGCAACGCAAGCGGGCAAGCTTGCGTATAATTTTCAACGCTGAAAAGCGACCGAGGGGTGCATGGACGGGATGGTGCTCGACAACGGCCTTGAAGCGGCGCCCGACCGCGCCGGCCCGGCCGCGCTGTCGCCGCTTTCCGAACCGCCGAGCCAATTGGCGCCCTTGCCGGCGCCTCTGAAAGTCGGCGTGCTCGTCGATCTGACCTTGACCCCGGATGCCGGCGGCCACGTCAAATGCTGGGAGCGCATCGCCGAGGCCGCCGTGGAATTTCCCGAGCGGATCGACCTGACGGTGCATTTCAACAGCCCGGATCGCTCTGCGCCGCTCAGCCGGATAGAGCTCTCGCCCTCGGTGCGCTACGTTCTGATGCCGCCGGTGTTCAGCACCAGCCGATTGCTGCGCCAAGTCCCCGACCATACCGATCTTGGCCTGTGGCACCCTCGTCTCGCGCGCATGCTGCCGAATTATGATGTGATCCACACCACCGATGCGTTCTTCTGCTACGCGCGCACCGCGACGCGATTTGCGCGCAAGGGCGGCGTTCCGGTGGTCAGCTCGATCCACACGAACACTCCCGAGTATGCGCGGATCACGGTCGACAACCTGCTTCGGAACGCCTTCGGCGAGGGTGTTGTCTATCGCCTGACGAGCCGGCGCCTAGGCTTGCCCCGCCGCGTCAGTCGCGTCCTCGAACGGCGGCTGCACCGGCATCTTGGCCAAGTCACGCTGGCGATGGCGAGCTATGCCGGCGACAAGTCCGGCGATTGGCATTGCGGCGTGTCGCTGCGCCGGGGCTTCGACCGCGCGCGGTTTAGCCCGCGCCATCGCGATCGCGGCTGGCTGGAGGAGCGCTTCGGCGTGCCTGCGGGTCACTTTGTCGTGATCTACGCGGGCAAGCTCAACAGCGGGAAGAACGTGCCGCTGTTGGGTCCGGCGATCGAGCTCGCGCTCCGGATGACCGCGCAAGCCGGCGCTCCGCCGATCCACCTGTTCTGCGCCGGCAAGGGCGACGAGCGCGATGCGCTGGCGGCGCGGCTGGGGGACGCGGTGACCTTGCCGGGCGTGGTGTCGCAAGAAGAACTGGCGCGGGCCTATGCCTCGGCCGATCTTTTCGCCTTTCCATCGATGATCGACGAGGCCGGCAACGTCGGTGTCGAGGCTTTGGCGTCAGGCCTGCCGGCGCTGTTCGCTGCAGGGAGTGGTGTCGCGTCGCGCATGGCGGATTGCGCCGCGGTGCAGGTGCTGCCGGGAGATGCGCCGGAGCGCTGGGCGGCGGCGATCGCCGCGCTGGCGGCGGCGCCGAGGCGCTGCCGCGAACTCGGCGCGCTGGGCCGCGCCTATATCGATGCGAAGGTGCCGAGCTGGGGTCAGGTCGTCGTCGAAGACCTGTTGCCGGTGTGGCAGCAGGCCGCGGCGGCGCGATGGACGAGCAGAGGCTAACGTCGCCGGCGGTGCGGCGGATCCTGATCCTGGCGCCGCATCCCGACGATGAGATCGTCGCTTGCGGCATCGCCGCCCACCGCGCCCGGTCCGCGGGCGCGCAGATCTTCGTGCAATACCTCAGCACCGGTGTCCCGCCACCCGAGCTGCAGTGGCGATGGCGGCGCGGCGGCTACGAGGCGAGGGCCGCGCGCCGGCGTGAAGAAGCCCTGGCGGCGGCGATGATGCTGCGGGCGCGGCCGGTCGGGTTTTTTGACATTCCCTCGCGCCGGCTGGTCGCGCATCTCGACGAGGCGGCGCAAGCGCTCGACCGGGCGCTCCGCGAGACGCGCGCGACCGAGCTTTGGGTCACCGCGTTCGAGGGCGCGCACCAGGATCACGACACCGCCAACGCGCTCGCCGCCAGCGTGCGCGACCGGCTGCCAGTTTGGGAATTCGCCGCCTATAATTTTGTCGGCGGGCGGGTGTGGTCGAACCGTTTTCCCGACGCACGCGGCGGGGTCGTAGAGCTACGGCTCAGCCGCGAGGAGACGGCACTGAAGCGCCGCGCCCTGACGCTCTACCGCTCGGAGCGCGGCAACCTCGCGCATATCCGGGTCGAGGAGGAAGCCTATCGCCCGCTGCCACGTCACGATTACAGCGCGCCGCCGCATGCCGGCACGCTGTTTCGCGAACGTTTCCAATGGGTGCGGTTGCGTCATCCGCGGATCGATTTCACGCCCTCGGCCGAGATCTACGCGGCGCTCGGGAAATGGAGCGCCACGGCAAGGCTTGACACGAGTGCCGCGGCCGTCGGGTGATGGCGGGCACAGTTGCGCGAGGCAGCGCGTGAAGTTCAGCACATTTCTCTTTCCCGACAGCCGCGATCCCGCCGAGGACGGCCAGGTCATCGACGAGACGGTCCGCGAGGCGGTGCTCGCCGATCGGCTCGGTGCCGATATCGTCTGGCTCGCCGAGCACCATTTCGACGGCATCTCGGTCTATGCCGACCCGATGGTGCTGGCGGGGGCGCTGGCGGCTTCGGTGCGGCGGGCTGGGCTCGGCTTCGCGGTGATCCAGACCGCCTTGCACCATCCGGTCCGCCTCGCCGAGCAGATGGCGCTGCTCGACCATTTGATGAAAGGCCGGCTGATCGTCGGGCTCGGTCGCGGCAGCTCGTTCAACATCTACGACTATCAGGGCTTCGGCATCGACCATCACGAGGCGCAGGCGCGGCTCGACGAGGCCGAGGCGATCATGGTCAAGGCCTGGAGCGGTGACGAATTCGAGCACGCCGGCCGGTTCTGGCAGGTGCAGGTCCCGATGCTGCGCCCGCTGCCGTATACGCGGCCGCACCCGCCGGTGATCCGTGGCTCATCGACCGACGGGTCGCTGGTCGAGTTGGCGCGCGAGGGCAAGCCGTTCATGATGAACGTGCAGTCGCTGGAAACGACAACTCGCCGCGTCGATCTGTACCGGCAAACGATGCGCGACGAGGGATTTGGCGAGGAGCGCATCGCCGCGAACCTCGAGGCGAGCTGGGCATGGCGCAATTTCTATGTCGCGAAGGATGACGAGACGGCCGAGCGCGTCGGCATTCCCGCCTTCGAGACGATGACCCGCGCCCGCGCCGAGATGCGCGACCGCTATGCCGCGATGGGGCAGCGCATCGTGCCGGTGGACGCACTGCCCGGTGCCCGCAGGGCCCGCGGCGAGGGGCTGATCCACGGCGCGCCGTCGCGGGTCGCCGAGGACGTCGCGGCGATCGACCGGCTCGGGATCGGCGGCATTATCGGTACGTTTCGCCTCGGGCCGATGCCGCACGAGGTCGCAGCCGAAAGCCTCACGCTGTTCCTGGAAAAGGTCGCGCCGCAGTTCCGCGGCTAGTGTTCTTCGCTGCCCTGGCTGGCGATGCGTTCCTGTTCAGCCAGCAGCTCGTCCTCGGCCAGCCGCGAGAACAGCGCCCTGCGCCGCTCGCACATCTGATGGATTTTGCGCTCGATGCCGCCGGGGAAGGGATCGAGCACATACTCACGGGCGAGCGGCTCGTCGATCTGGCTCATCCGAGCGCCGATGCGCTCGAGCAGCAACTGCACTTCGCTGAGCGGGATATAGCCTAGTTGCAGCAATGCTCGACTTAGTTGGGCGGCCAACTTGCGTTTCCTTGCCACTTGCCGTTGTGGCGTTCGGGACACCCCCTTATCGCGCAAAGTCGTTAACGCCAGACAAACGCGAGGCCGCCGCCACCGGTTTCGCGACGTTCGTCTCGCTTCGTAAGTAAGGCTTGATCGCACGCGGCCGAGCGGCACCGATCGGGCCGATTTATCTTCAGACGCGGGTGCGAATCGCGGCTTCGCGGGTGTGCTCGTTCGCCGCACGCCGTTGCGAGCTAAGTGAGGGTTCTGACTGACAGAATCCGAAAGGAAAATGGCCGTCTTGACCCGGTGGCATGATGGGGTGCACAGCCGTGGCGAGACAAACGAGGGGCGGGTGCCGGGAGATGGCCGAGCTGTTCGGATGGGGAGAGGAAATGGCCGGCGCGGTCGACTGCGTCGGCTTCGAGAGCGAGCCCGCCACCGACCCGAAAGCCGCCGAAAGCGAAGGCGTGCGGGCCGAGAAAGCCCCGGCGCCGGCAACATCGCGGCCTCGACGCCGTACCAAGGCGCGCGCCGCCCAAGCGTCTGCGGAGCGGGTCGACCTGTTCGCGCCGAAAGCTGTTTTGCCGCTGCCCGTCCAGCGCCGTGTCCCGCCGCTGTCGCCCGATCTCGAAGGGCGGATCAACGCTTATTACGCGCCGCGCGACGGGTTCGTCGCGATCCTACCGGACCGTGAGCGCCGCGCGGCCGAGAAGCGGGCGCAACCGAGGCGGCTTGCCAGGCTCGGGCATTTCTTCACCGCGCTGGTCGGCGCGTGACGCCGCGCCGCGCGGCGTTGTCGCAGCGAGGGAGTGGCCTTCGGTTTGCACTCGACCTTGCCAAGGCGGCTTCCTACATGAGCGTTACAAGCTCGGTGGAGTAGATTGATGAAATTCGGACTTTTTGGCGGGGCGCGCGCACGTGGCGGGCCGGCCGGCGACAGCGACGGCTATCACGACTTCATCAACTACGTCGTCGAGGCCGAGCGGCTCGGGTTTTCGAGCGTGTTTCTCGTCGAGCACCATTTCACCGGGTTCGGCCAAGTCTCCGCTTCGCTCAATCTGCTGAGCTATCTCGCGGCGCGCACCGAGCGCATTCGCCTTGGCACCGCGGTCGTCGTGCTGCCGTGGCACAACCCGATCCTCGTCGCCGAGCAGGCGGCGACGCTCGACCTGTTGTCCAACGGCCGGCTCGATCTCGGCGTCGGCAAAGGCTATCGCGCTTACGAATTCTCCGGGTTCTGCGTGCCGCAGGACGAGGCGACGGAGCGCTTCGACGAAGCGATGGAGGTCATTCGCCTGTCGTGGCAGTCGGGCGGCGAGCGGTTTTCCTATAAGGGCAAGTGGCACTCTTACGACAATGTCGTTGTCGAGCCGAGCCCGATCCAGCAGCCGCACCCGCCATTCTGGCTTGGCGCCGGCAGCGCTGAGTCGATCGGTCGCGCGGCGCGCGAGGGGTACAATCTGCTGCTCGACCAGATCGCGCCAACCGACATCATCATCGACCGGGTCAAGACCTTCCGTGAGGAATGCAAGGCTTGCGGCCGCGCCTATGACCCGATGATGGTGGGGGTGACTCGCGGGTTGCAGATCATCCGCAAGGAATCCGAGCGCAAACAGGCGATCCGCACGCGTCGCGAGGTGCTGAAGAACATTGGTGATTTGGCGCGCGGCCCCGGCGCCGAGCGCTACCACCAGATCAAGGACGACGAGGACGCGTTTGTGCTCGACGACGCGCCGCTCCTCGGCACGCCGGAGGAAATCGTCGCTCAGCTGAAGCGGCTCGAAGCCGGCGGTATCGAGAACGTGCTGTTCGCCGCGCCAGGCGCCTCGGTCGCGCATCTTCGCACCTTCGCCGAGGAGATCATGCCGGCCCTTGGCGGTGATCCGATGGGCCTCGCGCAGGTGTAACCCCGCCGCTGTCATTCCTGCTTTCGCGCGTTAAACTCGCGCCCCGGAATGACAAGAGCGGCGGGAGGGAACGATGCCCAATGATCGCGAGAACCGGGTGGCGCTGGTGACCGGCGGGTTGCGCGGCCTCGGCAAGGCGATGGCGCTCGGGCTGGCGCGCGAAGGGCACCCGGTCGTCGCGGTCGGTCATATCGAAGGCGATGTCGCCGAGATGGAGGTCGAGGCCGAGAAGCTGCAAGTCAGTCGGCGCTTCCAGCCGCTCGTCGCCGATCTGCGGGAAGCCAGCGAATGCGACCGGGTAGTCGCGGCGACGGGCGAGCGCTTTGGCAAGGTGGATATCCTCGTCAACAGCGCCGGCCTCACCTTCACCTATATCGACCCGGCGCGGTTCCGTCGTGACAGCCTGCAGCGCTTCTGGCAGGTCAGCGATGAGATCATCGACAATGTCATCACCACCAACTACCTCGCCGCCGACCGGCTGGCGCGCCGCGTCGCGCCAGCGATGATCGAGCGCGGATGGGGCCGCATCGTCAACGTCACCACCAAGCTCGACACGATGAACCGCATCGGCACGCACCCTTATGGCGCATCAAAAGCCGCTCTCGAAATGGCGACGGAAGTGTGGGCCAAGGACGCGGAGGGGACGGGGATGACAGTCAACATCGTCAACCCCGGTGCTGGCGCCAACACGCCCGGCATGGCGGTGGAAGCGCGCGCGCTGGCCGAGGCCGGCAAGATGGCGCGCCTCGTCGAGCCCGAGGAAATGGTCGGGCCGATGAACTTTGTCGCCTCACGCGAGGCCGACGCGGTCAATGGTTGGCGGTTTGACGCTAATCTGTGGAACCCGGCGCTCCCCGCCCGCGAAGCCGCCTGGCTCGCCGGCCGGCCGGCCGGATTTGTCTTTCACCCGCACCGGGATTTGCCGTGACCGACGGCGAAGACCCGTTCCTCTGGCTCGAAGACGTCGAGGGCGAGAAGGCGCTCGACTGGGTGCGCGGGCAGAATGCGCGCACCATCGAACGGCTTGAGGCCGACCCGCGCTACCAGGCGCTTTACGAGACGACGCTGGCGATCCTCACCGCCGAGGATCGCATCCCCTACCCGATGTTCTTGGGGCGGGGGGTCAGTAATTTCTGGCAGGACGGCACCCATGTGCGCGGCCTGTCGCGGCGCACCACGCTCGCCTCCTACCGCGGCGCCGAGCCTCAATGGGAGACCATTCTCGATTTTGATGCGCTCGCTGCCGCCGAGGGGCGCAACTGGGTCAACGCCGGTGCCTCGATCCTGCCGCCCGAGGATCGGCATTGCATGCTCGCCCTGTCGGACGGCGGCAAGGACGCGGTGACCCTGCGCGAGTTCGACATCGTCGCGCGGCAATTCGTCGACACCGGCTTCGCGCTTCCCGAAGGCAAGCAGTCCGCGACCTGGCTCGATGCAGACACGCTCTTCGTCGCGCGCGACTGGGGGCCGGGCACGATGACGGCGTCGGGCTACCCCTACATTGTCAAGCGCTGGCGCCGCGCCGCGTCGCTCGACAGCGCCGAGGAGATTTTCCGCGGCACACAAGACGACGTCAGCGTCCGCGTTGGCGTGCTGCGCGATCCTGACGGCACGGTGCGCGGCATCGTCGCGACGCGTGCGATTGATTTCTATATCAGCGAGCGGTTTCTCCTGACCGGGTCCGGCGCGCTCAAGCTCCCGCTCCCCGGCAAAGCGAGCCTGCAGGCATTTGTTTCCGGCCAGATGGTCTTTACCCTCGAGGAGGCCTGGCGCGGTTTCCCCGCGGGCGCCCTCGTCTCGCTCGATCTGCAGCAATGCCTCACCGACATCGCCACCGCGCGCCCGCTGCTGATCTACGCCCCGGGCCCGCGCGAGACCATTGAGGGTGTCGCCGCCAGCGCGTCGCGCCTGCTGGTCGCGGTCTACCGCAATGTGCGCGGCAGCGCGGTCGTCTACCGCTTCGACGCCGGCGCCTGGCGCGCCACGCCGCTGCCGCTTCCCGACAACGCCTCGGTGCAACTCGTCACCACCAGCGACGGCGACGACACCGCCTTTCTCGACATCGCCAGCTACCTCCTGCCCAACACGCTCTATTTCGCCGATCTCGCCGCCGCTACGGCCGAGCCGGTCAAGGCGATGCCGGCGCGGTTCGATGCATCAAAGGCCGTGGTCGAGCAGTTCGAGGCCATCTCCAAGGACGGCACCGCCATCCCCTATTTCGTCGTCCGTCCACGCGATCTCGCGTTCGACGGCAACGCGCCGACCCTGCTCTACGGTTATGGCGGGTTTCAGGTGTCGATGAACCCTGCCTATTCGGGCGGACTCGGCAAGATGTGGATCGAGCCGGGTGGCGTCCATGTCGTCGCCAATATCCGCGGCGGCGGCGAGTTCGGGCCCGAATGGCACCAGGCCGCGCTCAAGCAGCACCGGCAGCGCGCCTATGACGATTTTATCGCGGTCGCCGAAGATTTAATCGCCCGCAGGATCACCTCGCCCCGCCGGCTGGGGATCATGGGCGGGTCGAATGGCGGGCTGTTGATGGGGGCGATGCTGACCCAGCGTCCCGAGCTCTTCCGCGCCGTGGTGTGTCAGGTGCCGCTCCTCGATATGCTGCGCTACCACAAGCTCTTGGCCGGTGCGTCATGGATGGCGGAATACGGCGACCCGGACAACCCGGCGGAACGGCCGTTTCTCGAACGCATCTCGCCCTATCACCATCTGCGCGCAGGCACGACCTATCCCGAAATCTTCTTTCTCACCTCGACCAAGGACGACCGGGTACATCCCGGCCATGCGCGCAAGATGGCGGCAAAAATGGCTTCGATGGGCCTACCGTTCCTTTATTACGAGAATATCGACGGCGGCCACGCGGCCGCCGCCAACCTCGATGAGCGCGCGCGCCGCAACGCCCTCGAATTCACCTATCTCTTCGAAAAGCTGATGGATTGAAAGAGGCGCCGCTCGGCCGCAAACCGAGGCGACGCCCTTCCAAATTCCGTCCCCTTAGGGGACTTGCGTGAGCGAAATCGCCGCGATGCCGGCGGCCACATTGAGGCCGGTATTGCCCTCGATGCTGAGCGGCTGCAGCGCGATTTGGTTGCCCGAGCCGCCGATCAGAGCATTCGCGCCGAGGCCGACGCCCACCGTGGCGCTGGCGGTGCCTCCAGCGTAGCCGCCGTTGAGCGCACCTGGCATCAATGTCGCCTGCGGAGCGAACACGGTCCACACGATCACGCCACCCTGCGTGTAGCCGATGTCGGCGCCGAATTTCGTGATGTTGCCGGAGTAGTGTTCGGAATTGCCATTGGTCCCGGTGAAGGTGCAATTCAGCGAGCGCGACGAGCCGAAAATGAAACCCCAACCGCTCGATACATTGCAGCTCAACACGCCCGCAGCAATGCCCGGAGCCGCCGATGCCGGGGTCACCGCCGCGGCGCCTGCGACGATCGCCGCCGCCAAAGCCGCGGCCCGATATTTCTTCATCTTCATCTTCACCTTTCTCCATGGTTTGACGACGTCATATGTCGCGTGAGGGATACAGCTTAGACAGTTTTTTACCTGTCGTTGGTTCGGATCAGAAAAATTTTCGTGATGGGTTAGCGGTGATGCCCGCCGGCGTGGCCAGCGCCGCCATGGTAGCCGCCGTGCCATCCCCCGCCGCGCCAGCCGCGACCGTAATAAAAGCCGAAGCCCGGCACAATGATGGGATCGGAGTAATAGCCCAGCGGCGCACAGCCATAACCCTCGATGTAATAGTAACCGTCCGGGCACCAATATTGCGCGCTCGCGGGCGATGTTACGACCGCGGTGGCTGTTAACCCCAACACGGTCGCGAGAAACGCGGCCTTAGTCAAACGTTTCGCCATTTTGACCTCCGAGAGAATGGCTGCGGCCAGCGGCCTATCTGGTTGATAGAAAGGACAGCGGCGCCCGCATCACTGGCTGCGGCGCAGCCAGATCGGCTTTCGCCGCTGACGGAATTGCTCGAAATACCTGTCCGCGGCAGCCTTCTGCTGGTCGGACAGGCTCTGGTAGAGCGCGTCGAACGGAGCAATCAGCCGGCTTGTCGCCTCGGCATGGGCGGCGGTCAGTTGGGCATACCAGCGCAGCCGCGCCGGGGCGGTGAAGTCGGTGACGGGCACCCGTTGCAAAAACAGCGCGTGAATGGCGTGCGCGTTGGCGCGCATCGCATCCGCATAAGCATCGAACAAAACCTCCTGACCCGGTTGGATATTGAGCTGTCGGTGCAGGGTGGCGATGCGCAGTTCGATCTCGTCCGCAAATCGCTCGGGAAGCGGGGCGGCAACAGCCGGTGGTGGCGCCGGCGGCATCGGGGCGGCTGCGGGAGGCGGTGCGGGCATGGGCGCTACCGGTGCGACGCAACCGCCGAGCGATACCGCCGCGGCGATCATTGCGCCGGATGCCCAGGCGCTCATCCACGGCCTTACGGAATTCGTCATGGTTCCTCCTCTCTTGCTGCCTGCGACCGCGCGGGCGCTGGATGAACGCCAGGGGATCAGTGAGGGGAAGGTGGGTGAGGCGGGCTTTGACTGCCTTGATTCAAATCAATAAGCCGGGGCGCTCCGGAATGCGTCGCAATCCCGCTTTCGGTTATGCGCCCGAGGTGCTTGGAATTGGCCGGCGCTTGCCCCTAGTCTAGCGTCACGTGGACGACAGCCTGTTTCGGGAGGAACTCATGGCGATCAGCAAATTCACCACCGTCTATGCCGGCCATATCGATTTTCCCGATCACGGCCAGGACGCGACCCCGGCCAACGAGCGCCGCTTTACCAATGACGAGCTGGCGAGCGTGTTCGAGAAGTCGGAGGCGATCGCCAAGACGATGGACCGACTCGGCTACGACATGATGTGGATGGCCGAGCACCACTTCCAGCACGAAGGTTACGAGTGCATCCCCAACATCCTGATGCTGGCGGTTCACCTTTGCCACGTGACGAAGAACATCAAGATCGGCTGCGGCTTCAACATCACGCCGATGTGGCATCCGCTGCGTCTCGCCGAGGATTTCGCGGTCGCCGACATCCTCACCAAGGGCCGCACCGTGTTTGGGGTCGGGCGCGGCTACCACACCCGCGAGGTCGAGACCTTCGGCGCGCCGATGATGGATGGCGACGCCAATCGCGAGCTGTTCGAGGAACAGGTCGAGATCGTCATGAAGGCCTTCAACAACGAGAGATTCTCGCACAAGGGCCAGCACTACACGCTGCCGCCGGCGGTGCCCTACCGCGGCTATGATTTGAAGGAGCTGAGCCTGGTGCCGCGCCCGGTCAACATGCCGGTCGAATGCTGGCAGCCGATTGTCAGCGCCAACCCGCGCGGGCTCGACTTCATGGTTAAGCACGACATCAAGGGCGCGGTCGGCGGCGGCGCGGCGACAATGCAGGCCGGGCCGATCCAGGGCTACATGGACGCCGCGCACCGCGCCGGCAAAAACTGGAAGCTCGGTGAGAACCTGACGATCGGCATCCATTTCATGGTCGGCAAGACCAAGGAAGCCGCGTTAAAGGCTCTGAAGCCGCTTTATGAAGAGCATGCCAAGATGTTCGCGCCGTTGGGTTTTGTGCCCGGCCTCACGCCGGCGCAAGTCGCCGCGGTGGCGAAGCGCGGCGGATGGGACGCGGCCGGTGTGCCGAGCGTCGAGCACTACGTGAATTTGGGGTCGTGGTTTGCCGGCTCGCCGCAAGATTTGGTCGAGCGGCTCACGAAGATCGAGGAAGACTATCCCGGCATGGAGCTGATGAGCCTGTCGCCGCCATTGACGACGCCGAAGGAATTGATGCTCGAGCAGTTTCAGATCGTCGCCGAGGAGGTCATGCCGCATTTTCGCGCGAAGCCGGCGATGAAGGACGCCGCTAAGTGACCCTGGCTGCTGGTGGCGCTGATCGACGGCTTGCACGGCTTATGAGGTAAGTTTGCGGGCGTGCAGCGCCATCGCGATCAGCGAGGTGCCGCCGAACACGAGATCGATGCCGACCAACAGGCCGAGCGCCCATTCGAGCGTCCCCGGCAGTCCGGAGATGATGATCCCGGCGAGAATCAGATCGATCACCCCGCCGAGCATCATCAACTCCCAGCGGCCCGATAGCTCGCGCCGGTGCTCGAACGCCATCACGATGATGAGGACGCCGTCGATCAGGAAGAACGCGATCAGCACATAGGTCAGCGTCGCGACCCCATGAGCCGGATTGGCCAGCAAGACGCCGCCGGCCAGCACCGCGATCGCCGCCGAGAGCAAGGCCCACCAGAACCCGGGCGCGTTCCTCTGGTTGAAAGTGGCGACGAGGCCGACCGCCCCGCCGATCAGGAACAGCCAGCCGACCACGACCGCCACCGCGAGCCCGGCGAGCGGGGGCACCGCGATCGCGGCGATGCCAAGGATCGTCAGCACGATCCCCTCGATCAGGAAGGCGCGCCAGTGCTCGTGCAGCGATTTCCTGAAGGCGGCGCCGACATCCTGCGGGTTCAGCGACATGGCCTATCTCCTGTTATGAAGCGGCGGGGGGAGAACACATCGAGCCGCGCAGAAAAAGCTGCGAGAGAGGCACCACTATACCTGATGGGCGGATCGTCCTGTCTCCGCGTCTCGCAAATATAGCGGGAATTCAGCCCTGCCGCGCCGCGATCGCCATTGCGATCAGCCCGATTCCGCCCACCAGCAGGTCGAAGCCGACGAGCACGCTGGGGGCCCAGGTGAAACTGTGGGGCATTCCCGCGATAAACGCGCCGCCCAGACAGAAATCGAGGACGCCGCCCGCGAATATCCACGTCCAACGCGGTGACGATTCTCGTCTGTGTTCGATGGCGAGGGCCAGCATCAAGGCCCCGTCGATCAAGAAAAACAAAATCAGCAGCAGCGACAGACCGATCACCCCGGCTGCCGGGTCCCAGACCAGCGCCGCCCCGGTGATGAGCGCGAGCGCGGACGACGGCAGTGACCATTTGAACCCGGGCGCGTGCGGCGTCGCCAATGTTGCGACCAGCCCGACCGCGCCGCCGCCCAAAAACAGCCAGCCAAGGTCGCGCGTCGCCGCCGGTCCCGCGACACTTGGGAGCGATATGGCAATGACGCCCAGGACGACCAGCACAGCTCCTTCGGCCAGATAGAAAAAGCGATAGCCGCGACCCATGCGGGCGCCGAAAATGTCGATACTCTGACGCAACATCGTGGTTTTGCTCCGCGAACCCCGCCCACTTGTCGCATGGGAGCGGGCGCCCGGTCATGATCTGAATCAAGGCAACAGAAAACCCCTCCCGGTCGGGGAGGGGTTTCTGCCGCTCGATCACTTAGCGGTGGTTCGCCTGATAGCGCGAGTTGCGCAGCACGTGGCCCGGCAGATTGCCGGTGTGGTTGCCTTCCCTCATCAGCATCTTGCCGTTGACGAAGGTGGCGTAGATGCCCGCCGCGGGCTCCTTGAAGCGCCATCCGCCCGCCGGGAAGTCGTGCACGATGAACTCGGGCAGCGGCTTCACGGTGACGGGGTCGAAGACGGTGATGTCGGCGGTCATCCCCGGCCGCAGCAGGCCGCGATCATAGAGGCCGAAGGTCGAGGCGCTGTCGAAAGTGAGGCGCCTGACGGCGTTTTCGAGCGTCATGACCTGCTTCTCGCGCACCCATTCGCCCAAGAGCCGGGTCGAAAACCCGTAGCCGCCGTGGAACTGGACATGCGCGCCGCCGTCCGAGAGGCCGATCAGCGCGTTCGGGTAATTGAGGATTTCCCGCATCGCGTCGACATCGATGTTGTTCTCGGCCTGCATGAATACAGTCTCGAGCTTTTCCTCGACGACGAGGTCGAGGAACGCGTCGATGATGCCCTTGTTCTGCTTCTTCGCGAGCTGCTCGAGGGTGAGGCCCTTGAGCGCGGCGTTCTTCTCAAGCTTGGGTTCCTCGACCCAGATGTATTTGTACCACTCGCGCGAGATCGTGTTGCCGGGGATCTCGACCTTCCACTCGATCATCTCTTCGTGGAGTTTCGCGCGCACCGCCGGGTCGGCGTAGGCGCGCAGCTTTTCCTCGTTGGTTGCCAGGAGGATCGGGTGCCAGGTCGGCGCGCCGCGGAATACCTGGGTGTTCTTCATGTCGAAGACTTGCGTCGTCGTGTTGGGCGAGGCCAGCGGGTAGGCGCGGATGCCCTTGGCCGAGGTCTCGTCGACCCGGTCCATGTGCTTGCGCCACTCGCCCGGCCGGCGCACCGACTGGCCGAGATTGTTGTAGACGACCGGGCGGCCGGTGGCCTCGGAGAGGCGCGCCATCAGCCCGTCCTTCATCTCGGCGTCGCGGCCGCCGCCCGACTGGATGATGCCGGTGCCCATCTCGCGCAGCACGTCCGCGAGCGCGAAAATCTCCTTCTCGTCCGCCCATAGCGCCGGGATGTGGAGGCCCTGCGGGTCGTAATGGCCGCGGTTGCGCGACACGCTGAGGCCGAGCGCGCCGCCCTCCATGCCGTCGCGCACGACGGCCTGCATTTCCTGGAGCTCGGCATCGGTCGCCGCGCGCGTCTGGCAGGCGTCGCCCATCACGTAATAGCGCACCGCAGTGTGGCCGATCAGGGTGCCGACATTGACGCCGAGGTTCTTGTCGAGCTTGTCCATGTATTGCGGGAAGGTCTCCCAATCGACCTCGATGGTGTTGAGCACCTCCATCGGGATCGCCTCGACATAGGAAAGGAACTCGGCCATGCGCGTGGCCTTGCCCTTTTTCACCGGGGCGAGGCTGAGCGAGCAGTTGCCGATGACAACGCTGGTCGCTCCATGGTCGCACGAGAACGAGCACATCGGGTCCCAGGTGACCTGGGCGTCGTAATGGCAGTGATTGTCGATAAAGCCTGGCGCGATGACCTGGCCGCCAACATCGACCACCTGGTCGGCCGCGCCCGACAGCTTGCCGATCTCGGCGATCTTGCCGTCCTTCACCGCGACATCGCCCTGGAACGCCGGCATTCCCGAGCCGTCGATCACCTTGCCATTCTTGATGAGGACGTCATACGCCATGGAATTTCCTCCTGCGGGCAGTGCGGTTCAACCGGTTGTTGGGAAAAACTATAGCACGTGCTGCAAGCGGCGAACGCGTTATCTCGGCATGATGCAGCCGCCTGTCATGCGCGGGAGCGGACGCTGGCTTCGGCCGGACGCTAGGCCCCGAACGCCTGGGTGAGCGACAAATAGAGGCCGAACAGGAAGCCCGCGACGGTGGGGAGCACCGCGGCGGAGCCGGCTTCTTCGATTGCCTCGGGGATCATCGCGTGGGCGACGAGCGCCAACACCGCGCCGCCGGCGATCGCTTCGCAGAGCAGCGCGGGCAGCGCTTCGGAACTGGCCAAGAAGGCCTTACCGGCCGCGGCGGCGATGAAACCGGCGACGAGCACGGTCGACCACAGGCCGAAAATCGTGCGCGAGTTGTAGCCTGCCTTGCGCAGCATCGCCGCGCTCGCCGCCGCCTCGGGGATGCCGCCGATAAACATGCCCAGCGCCAGGCTCAACGAGATCGTTTCGAAGCTGACGAATTTCGCGCCAATCACCAGACAGCCGGGGATCGTATCGAGGATGTTGCCGAAGACGATGGCCAATCCGGCGCCAGATCCGGTCTCCTTGAGCAGCTGATCGCTTTCCTTGCGGGTGATCCGGTCGAGACCGGCGGTCGCGAGCCCGGCCCAGGTCGCCGATTGCGGGCCGCCGGCGCTGAGATTGCTCAATGCGCGGGCGTGACTGAGGCGCTCGACGGCATTCGCCAGTTGCGGGTCGAATTTGATCAGGTGATCGAAGTCGCGCTTGTCGATCGCCAACAGCTCGCTGTCGGCCGCGGCGCGCGCCGCGGCGGTGCGCTCGCCGCCATGCAGCAGCGCCATCTCACCGAAGGCCTGGCCCGGGTCGAGACGGGCAAGCGAATGCCCGTCTTCCGCGGCAAGGATCTCGATTTCGCCGCGCGCGATGATGTAGAGCGCGTCGGCGGCGTCGCCGGCATGAAACAGGGTCGTGCCGGCGCTCACATCTTTCACCCGGATGAGCGGCAATAACTGATGCATGTCCTCCGGGGGCAAATGCCGCAGCAGGTCGCAGCGCGACAGCAGTTGGATCAGCTCCTCGTTGTCCGCGCGCTTACGCTGCTCGGCGAATTCGCGAAAGCGCGCCGGGTAGCGGATCGCCGCCCCCTTGGCTTCGAGGTAGAGCGCCGTTCGGTAATAGATCAGCGCGCCGATCGCGAACCCGCCGCCGACGAACCCCCAGGCGGCATGAGTGCCGAACCCTTGGTTGTGGAGCGTTTCGGCGCTTTCGAAGGCCAGTTCGATGGCGAGCGCGCTAATGAGTGCGCCAGCGGCGAAACCGAGCACGCAGGCAAGGCCGCGCTCGGAAAGGCGGCTGTAAAGGCCAAGCGCCGCCCCGATCAGCGACGACGACGTCGTCGCCAATCCTAGAAGGGCGGCCGCGAGCAATGGAAAAAGGCCGAGCCCGGGCATCGTTTCGCGCGGATTTTAGCCATCGCGATATATAAATTCGCGGTGGTTCGGCGATGATTTTGTTGCCGTTTCGCGCTCAGCGGTTCCGCGTATCGACGACCAGCTCGCTGACAGCCGCGCCGAGCGGATGCCGCCGTTCGGCGCAGCGCAGCATCTTGAGCGCGGTCGATTTCGCGACCGGCGTTCCCGCACGCAATTTGCCCAGCACCTTCGGGTCGGTGTGCAGCGCGCGCGCTGCCTCGACGTCGCTCGCATAGTGGTCGGCGACAAGTTTCTGCCATTGCGGGCAGATGAACCATGCACGTTTCTTCTTCGCACTCATAACGCACCTGATGAATTTGCTGCGGGAGTGAGGCTTTACGCCGCGCGCTTTGGGGTTGGCGGCGCATTGCCCGGGTCCTCCCCGACGATACGCGCGGAGAAGCCCCAGTCCCGCAGACATTCGACCGCGATCTCAGCTTCGTCACGTGGGATGCGTCGCACCCATGTGCCGCTGGTGATGTTGCGGACGACCCGCAGTCCCAACGACTCGGCGGCTGCCTGAGCATTGGCCGGAAGCGCGATGTCGACGAGACCAGTCATGGATCTCCCCGTGTTTGAACGATCGTCGAAAGGGCACGGCGGCCGACCGCGCAAGAACCCAGCTTCGGTTTCTTTGCGTTGATGCTGCCGTGCGCGGGAATTTCGGGGTGCCGGCATATGGTTTCCATATAAATCGGCGCGGAGGACGCCGAATTCGGTGCGGTTCACGTGGCGGCTATGCCCGCCTATCTCGCCACTATTTCCTAGCCTACTGATCCCACTGGAAATTTTACGGCCGGGTCGCCTCTTGTTACTTCGGCGCGACAAATCCCTGCGCTCGAACGGAGTTTATGCTGTGACCGCGGCCATCATTCGCTCATTCGAACCCGACCGGGGCATCGTCCGTGTGCTTTTGGCGAAGACGCTGACCGAGGCTTCGCTGCGGGTGTGCGGCAGCGACAAATCAGTGATCGCCCGCTTGCCGCCCGGAGAGCCGATTGAATTCGAGTTGGTGCGCGACCGCCGGGGCTGCGACTGCGCGATCGATGTCGTGCCGATCTGCCGCTAGGAGCGGCGGGTCCGGCCGCTTCGCGGCGGCGTTCGGCCCGGTTTCGCGACAGCGTCTGCGCATCTTCCTGGTGAAGCTCGCCGCCATGATCCTCTTCGCGGCGATGTTCGCCGTTTTCCGGGGCCGGTCGCCCCTCGGCATGCTCGCGGTCTTCTGCGGCTGGCAGGCGCTGCTTTCGGCTGTCACGGCATTGCTGCAGGGACGTCGCCTCAACGCCGGCCGCCTTAGCGCCTGGGACGAGATGGCCGCCTTTGTCGGCATCTCGGCGTTGGCGCGTTTCGCCAGACTGTTCATCGGATAAAGGGGGTTGGCGGCGTAGCGCACATCAGCCAATCCGCCGCGCCCATTGACAGTTGCACGCGGCGCGGGCGCAGTTCGCGGGTGACGATAGCCGCGCCCCGATTACCCGCCGCGCTCGCCGCCCGTACGCCGTTCTTCTACGGCTGGGCGGTGCTCGCCTGCCTATGCTGCGCCGGGTTCGCGCGGCAGGGGCCGGCGGTGTCGACCTTGTCGGTCTTTGTCGAGCCGCTGACCCGCGATTTTGGCTGGTCTCGCACTGCGCTGTCGGGCGCGGTGTCGCTCGGCGGCATTCTCGCCGCGATCATCTCGCCGAGGATCGGCGTTTTTCTCGACCGTGCCGGCTCGCGGCTGGTGCTGTGCTACGCGGTGCTGACGACGGGTGTGGCGCTCTTGGCGCTGTCGCTGACATCGTCGCTGGCGATGTTTTACGTGCTGTTCTGCGTCGCGCGGATGAACTGGGCGAGCCCGTTCGAGCTCGGCATCTACGGCGCGGTCAACAATTGGTTTGTGGCGCGCCGGCAGTTCGCGACATCGGTCGCCACCTTGGCGCAGATGGCGGGGCTGGTGACCATGCCAATCCTCGCCGAGCTGGCGATGCTGCGCTGGTCGTGGCGCGCCGGCTGGCTGGTCATCGGCGCTCTGACCCTGGTCGTCGGGTTTCTGCCGACCTGGCTCTTACTGGTGCGTCGGCCTGAGGATGTCGGGCTGCATCCTGACGGAGTGAAGCACGAGCCGGATGCCAGCGGCAGCGCGGGCGTGGTGCGGGAGCCCGAGCCGGATTTCACTCGCGCCCAGGCGCTGCGCACCCCGGCGTTTTGGCTGATGCTGGCCTACACGGCGCTGGTCTACCCGATCCAGGCGGGGATCAGCCTGCACATGGCGCCGCATCTGATCGAGCACGGCATCGACCCGGCCATCGTCGCGACGATCGTCAGCACCTATTCGCTGATGTCGGCGGCGGCGAGCCTCGCCTGTGGGTTTCTGCCGCGGCGACTGCCGATCCGCTATCCGATGGCGGCGATCGGCGTGTTTCTGACGGTGAGCCCACTGCTGATGAGGGGCATTACCTCGCCCGCCGAGGCGTATCTCGCGGCGGCGCTGTTCGGGTTTGGGGTCGGTGGCATCTTGACCCTGCTGCCGATCGCCTGGGCCGATTATTTCGGCCGCGCCAGCTTTGGCGCGATCCGCGGCGTCGCCTTGTCGGCGCAGGTCGTGTCCCAGGCGGTGGGGCCGATGGTGTCGGGGGCGCTGCGCGACTGGACGGGCGACTATCGGCTGTCGCTGACGGTGTTCGCGATGTTTGGCGCGCTCAGCGTCGTCGCGGCGCTGTGCTCGCGGCCGCCACGTTGATCAAGTACGCTTGCGCCTCCGCGCAAGCTCGCGGTTCCGGACGAGGGCGACACGGATGTGTCGCCGCACTTGATCAGCTCCGTTTCACCGCGCCGGCCTTCTCGACGAGCTGCGCCAGCACCTCGTAGGGCTGCGCGCCGACGACGCCATAGCGCGCGGCGACAAAGGTCGGAACGCCGGTGACGCCGTAATTCGCCGATTTCTGCCAGTCGGCGTCGACCGCGTCCTTGAAGCGGCGCTCCTCCAGCACCTTCTTCGCCTCTTCGGGGTCGAGCCCGACCTTCGCGACGATGTCGAGCAGCACCGCGGGGTCGCCGATATTGCGGCAATCGACAAAGTAGGCCCGGTAGGCGGCATCGTGATAGGCCGCGCCGCCGCCCGGCTGGGTATCGGCCCATTTGCCGAGCTCCTGCGCCAAGCGGCTGTTGTAGCTGTGGGTGCGCTTGCCGTAGGGCAGGCCCTCGGCGTCCATGCGCGCCTTCATCTCCTGGTACATCTGCTCGGGGTCGCGCCCGCGCTGCCGATACCAGGGCGCCATCTCGCGCCCCTCCTGCGGCGTGTCGGGGTGCAGCGGGAAGTGCACGAGCACCGGCTCGATGTCGTACGTCGCCTTGAGCTTTTCGATACGCACGGTAGCGAGATAGCACCAGGGTCAGACGTAGTCGGTGAAGATCTCGAAAGTGACGGGCATGCGCGTGTCCCGAGCGGGAATGGTGCCGTCAGTCTACGCTCGATTGCCCCGCTGCGGCAAACCCGCGATGATCGCGATGGCATGAGTACGCAGCAAGTCCTCGGGCTTCGGCGCGTCGCGATCGCTCGGCGGCGGCCGCCGCGCTGGCATGTGCATCTGCATGGCTCGGAGTTGGCTTGGGCGCTCGCCTTTGTCGTGCCGTACGCGGCGGTGTTTCTTCTGTTCGCCGCGTACCCGATCGCCTACGCGATCTGGATGGGTAGTGACCCGGCGCTCTATCGTGAGCTCTTCGACGACCCGCATTATCTCGAGGCGGCGGCTAACACCGCGCTCTTCGCCGGGTTCGCGGCCAACATCATGATGTTCGCGGCGTTGCTGCTGTCGGGGTTCTTCATGCGGCGGCGCTGGTGGATCAAGGCGATGTTGGTCGTGGCGATGCTGCCCTGGGCGCTCCCGGCGATCCCGGCTTACGTGTCGTTTCACTGGATGCTGATCGGCGATTACGGGTTCCTCGACAGCGCGTTGTGGAACCTATTCGGGATCGATGGCCCGCACTGGTTCAACAAGCGCTGGCTGGCGCTCGCCGCCAACATGATCGCCTACATATGGAAATGGCTGCCGTTCTGGACGCTGATCTTTCTCGCCGGGCGGATGGCGATCCCGCAAGAGCTGCACGAGGCGGCGGCGATCGACGGGGCGAGCGGGTATCGCCGGTTTCTCCACATCACCGTCCCGCTCCTGACCAATCTCTATCTGATCTCGACCGCGCTCGCGACGGTCTGGATCGTCGGCGATTTCACCGCGTCGGAGCTGGTGTCGGGCGGCGCGCCGTCGCGCACGACCGAGGTCTTGACGACGCTGAGCATCCATTACGCGTTCGACAGAAGTCAACCCGCGCTCGGTGTCGCGGCGGCGTTGTCGGCGCTGCCGGTGCTGATCCCGATTGTCGTGATCCTGATGCGGCGGATCGAGCGGCGCGAGGTGCAGCTGTGAGCGTCGCGGCGACATCGCCGCGCCGGCGGCGACGCCGGCGGGCGCGGCCGCGCGACCGGCTGCGGCGCTGGGCGGTCGAGGCCGGCTCGGTGGCGCTCTGCGGCGCGCTGCTGATCTGGACGCTGGTCCCGGTCTACAACATGCTGCTGATCGCCCTCGACCCCGACGAGGGCGAGACCGAGTTCACCGGCACGCTGTTCCCGGACGAGCCGTCGCTCAACAGCTTTCGCGCGGTGGTGAGCCAGGACTATTGGTATCTTGAGCATTTCTGGCAGCAATTCGCCAACAGCTTTTACGTCGGGCTGGCGACGATGGCGCTGACCGTGGCGATCGCCTCGCTGGCGGCGTTCGCGATCGGTCGGATGCGGCTGACGCGGGTACGGGTGCTGACCAACACGGCGCTCATTATCTACGCGATCCCCTCGGCGCTGCTCGCGATCCCCTTTATCCGGCTGGCGCAGCGCTATGGTCTCTCGGACAATATCTGGGCGGTGATCGCGGCCGAGGTGATGTTCGCGATCCCGTTCGCGGTGCTAGTGCTGCAGCAATACGCGACGATCATCCCGATGGAACTCGACGAGGCGGCGCGGATCGACGGAGCCTCACCCTGGCAGGTCTACCTGCGCATCTATCTGCCGTTGACGGCGCCGGCGCTGGCGGCGGTCGGGACCTATGCGCTGCTGCTCGCCTGGGGCGAGTATCTCTACCAATATCTGCTGCTGTCGTCGGAGCGGAACTGGACCGTGGCGGTGGCGATCGAGCAATTCTTCGATGCCGACGAGGCGCCGTGGAACTACATGATGGCGCTCGCCATCATCTATTCGCTGCCGCCGATCGCGGTGTTCTATGCGCTGCGGCGGTATATGGCGGCGGGGCTGACGATGGGCGCGGTCAAGGGATAGCGCGGGCTCGGTGCGGGCATTGACACCGCCCCCGAACGGGTCTCTCCTTACCGCAAGATTACAAAAACCGCTGCCGCAACGGCGGATTGTCCGAACCTTGGGAGGTGGCCATGCCGTTGACGCGCAGGTCGGTTTTGCGGAGCACCGCCGCTGTCGCCGCAATCGGCGCGCTCGAACGCCCGTTTGTCGCCAGAGCCGAAGCAAAAACCGCGGAAGTCTGGTGGATCCAGGGCTTTGCCCAGGAAGAAGACGTCGGGTTCAAGAAGATCGTCGAGGATTACCAGAAGGCGAGCGGCAATACGATCGACTACACGATCAGCCCCTACGCGGCGATGCGCGAGAAGACGGTTTCGGCGATCACCGCCGGGCTTGTGCCCGATCTTATCCAGAACAGCCCGGCCGAGATGAACGCGGTCTGGGCCTGGAGCGACAAGCTGGTCGAGATCGGCGACGTGGTCGCGACCCAGAAAGACAAATTCACCGAGAGCGCGCTGCAATCGGCGCTGTCCTACAACAGCGTCACCAAGAAGCGCGGCTACTATATGGCGCCTTATGTGCAGGCCTCGCTGCCGAACCACATTTGGCGCCCGCTGGTCGAAAAGGCCGGCTACAAGATGGAGGACATTCCCAAGACCTGGGACGCCTATTACGGCTTCTTCAAGGATGTGCAGAAGAAGCTGCGCGACCAGGGCATGCGCAATGTCTACGGTCTCGGGTTCCAGGTGACGGCGCAGGGCAACGACCCCAACAACGTCTTCAATTATTTCCTGATCGCCTATGGCGGCGGGAACATCATCACCCCCGACGGCAAGCTGCATCTGGACGACCCGCAGGTCAAAGAAGCGGCGATCAAGGCGATCGAGTTTCCGACGACCGCGTACAAGGAAGGGTTTGTGCCGTCGAGCGCGATCAACTGGAACGACGCCGACGACAACAACGCCTTTCACGCCAAGACGATCGTCATGGATCTCGACGGCACGATCTCGACCGAGGTCGCGATCATCAAGAACAAGGAGGATTACGACGACATCGTCGTGCAGGGGCTGCCGCTCAGCAACGACGGCAAGCCCGTCACCAGCCAGGTGACGCATCTCGGCGGGATGATCCCCAAGGGCGCCAAGAACGTGGAAGTCGCCAAGGACTTCCTCAAATACCTGATCCAACCGCAGATCGCGAACGACTACCTGAAGATCGGGCTGGGCCGGAACATCCCGGCATTTCCCGAGGTCGTGAAGAACGACCCGTGGTGGTTCGCCGACCCGCACCGCAAGGCTTATGTCGAGCAGAACATCCTGGGGCCGACCTCGCCGGATTGGTTCGTCTTCAACCCGGCCTGGGCCGAGGTGCGCAACCAGCATGTCTTTGGCGCGGCCTGGGCGGATGTCATGAAAAACGGGATGACACCGCAGGAAGCCGCCGACAAGGCATTCAAATGGGTGGAGCAGATCTTCCAGAAATACCCGATCGAGACGACCTGAAAATCCCAGGTGCGGCGGGATTTGCTCCTGCGCCCGATTGCCGCGGCGTCCACCCATCCCGCCACCGAGTGCGGCCGTTTCGCCACGATCGCTAAAGGCGAGGCGCGGTCCATACCGCTCTTCACCCTGATTTCATTGCAACTCTGTAATGCAATAACGATTGAGCCGGTACTAAGCCGGCCTTATATTTCGCCGCCCGGCCTGCGGTGAGAATGCGGCCGGAGGCGGCGGCTCGTGCTGCCGGTTGGGGAAGGAAATGAACATGACGATGATCACCAGGCGTTCGGTGTTGCGTAATTCGCTGGCGGTCGCCGCCGCGGGGACGCTGGCGCGTCCGTTTATCGCCAAAGCGGCCGCGTCGACCGCGTCGATTTGGTGGACTCAGGGCTTTGTGCCCGAGGAGGACGCCGCATTCCGCAAGCTGGTGGACGAGTATCAGAAGCAGAGCGGCAACACGATCGACTACAGCCTGATCCCGTTCGCGCCGCTGCAGCAGAAGATCGTTTCGGCGCTGACCAGCGGCGATGTGCCGGACGTGATCTCGCACGATGTCAACGACCAGATCTTTGTTCCGCAGAACGCCTGGGACGACAAGATCATCGAGGTGAGCGACATCATCGCGTCGCAAAAAGACCTCTATCATCCGACGATCTGGCTCGCCACGCAGTACTACAACAATGCGACCAAGAAGCGTGGCGCCTATCTGATCCCGTTCAAATCGGCCGCCATCCCGCTCCACGTCTGGAACGGGATGGTCGAGAAAGCCGGCTACAAGTTGGCCGACGCGCCGAAGACCTGGGACGCATTCTGGGACTTCTTCAAACCGATGCAGGCAAAGCTGCGCGAGACAACGCGGAACGTCTACTCGATGGGCCTGCAGTGCACGACGACCGGCCCGGCAGACGGCAACAACATGTTCTGCCAGTTCCTCATCGCCAATGGCGGCAACGGCATCGTCACAAAGGACGGCAAAGCGCATCTTGATGATGCGCAAGTTAAAGAGGCGGTTATTAAGTCATTGAAATATATAACAGATGCCTACAAGGGAGGGTATGTCCCCTCGGGCGCGCTGAGTTGGAACGACGCCGACGACAACAATGCCTTTCACTCGAAGCTGTTCGTGGTGGATTTCGACGGAACGATTTCGACCGAAGTGGCGGTTGCGGATAAAGCGGAGCGCGACGACATCGCGACCATGGGGTTGACCCTCGGCAATGACGGCAAGCCGATGCCGGCGCAGCTCGGGGTCGGCGGCGCCTTCATTCCGAAGGGCGCGAAGAATATCGAGGTCGCCAAGGAGTTTATGAAGTACCTGATCCAGCCGAATATCGTGAACGACTACCTGAAGAACGGACTGGGCCGCTGGCTGCCGCCTTACCCGTCGGTCGTCAAGGGCGACAATTGGTGGTTCGACGATCCGCACCGCAAGCCCTATACGACCGAGGCGCTGCTGGACCAGACGGTGCCGAACTATATGGTTTTCAACCCCGGCTGGGCCGAAGTGAACGCGCAACAGGTCTGGGGCTCGGCCGAGGCCGACATCATTCGGAACGGCGCGACGCCGGAGGCCGCGACCGACGCGGCGTTTAAGAAGATCGAGGCGATTCTTGGCAAATACCCGATCGTCCAGAGCTAAGGTAAGAGGTGCACATGGCATCCGTATCGGTCATCGAAACCGGCCGCCCCACATTGGGGTGGCGTTCGCGCTTGCGCGGCCTGCGCGGCGGCTTGCAGGGCTCGGAATACGCGTGGGCGATCGCGTTTTGCATCCCCTACGTGGCGGTGTTTTTCGCCTTTGTCGTCTATCCCGTTCTGTACGGGCTGTGGTTGGGGCACAAGCCGAGCCTCTATATCGAGCTCTTTAATGACCCGATCTATCAGCAGACGCTGGTCAACACCGTTCTCTACCTGGTCATTGGCGTCAACGTGAAGATGTTCTTCGCGCTGCTCTTGTCGGGCTTCTTCATGCGCAAGGGCTGGTGGGTCAAGGGCCTGTTGATGATCTACGTGCTGCCCTGGGCGATCCCGGCGCTGCCGACCTTTATCTCGATCCACTGGATGCTCAATACCCAGTGGGGGCTCGTCAACAACGTGCTATGGGATACCTTCCATGTCGACGGGCCGGGTTGGCTCGACACGTCGCGCTGGCTGGCGCTCGGTTCCGTGATCGTCACCTACATCTGGAAGAACATGCCGTTCTGGACCGTCATTCTGCTCGCCGGCCGGATGGCGATCCCGCAGGAACTCTACGAGGCGGCCGAGGTCGACGGCGCGACCGGCATCAAGCGTTTTGTGCATGTCAGCCTGCCGCTGCTCGCCAATCTCTATCTCGTGTGCACGCTGCTCTCGACGATCTTCACGCTCGGCGATTTCAACACGGCCTACTTCATCTCGGGCGGCGGACCGGCGTTGTCGACGCATGTGCTGGCGACGCTCGGCATTCGCGACGCGTTCGAGATCGCCCGGCCTGAGCTTGGCGTCGCGGCGGTGCTGTCGGCGTTGCCGCTGATGATCCCGCTGGTGATAACGCTGATGCACAAGCTGCGCACGTCCGAGGTGCAGCTATGACCGCCGTCACCGCAAATACCGCCTCGCCGCCGCAGCCGAATTACAAGCGCCGCAAGGTGCTGGGCGAGGCGGCGGCGCTGGGAGTGGCGCTCATTCTCATCATTTGGACCCTGGCGCCGATCTACAACATCGTGATGGTGGCGCTGTCGTCGCATAACGACGTTTTCAGCGACAGGCTGTGGCCCGCGGACCCGTCCGCTGACAGCTTCTGGATCGTCCTGACCCAGGGCTACTGGTACCTCGAGTATTTCTGGCACCAATACGCCAACAGCATCTATATCGGCTTCTGGACGGTTTTCCTGACGCTGTTTATCGGCTCGATGGTCAGCTATTCGATCGGCCGGATGCGCATCCGCCACGGCTGGCTCCTGACCAATGCCGCGCTGATGACCTACCTCGTGCCGGCGTCGTTTCTGGCGATCCCGTTCTACCGGATCATGCAGAGCTATGGTCTCGGCAACAATGTCTGGTCGATCATCGCGGTCGAGGTGACGTTCGCGACGCCCTACGCGATCTTTATCTTCCAGCAATACGGTCGCAGCATCCCGTTCGAGCTCGACGAGGCCGCGCGGATCGACGGCGCCTCGCCGATCCAGGTGTATTTCCGCATCTATCTGCCGCTGATGGCGCCAGCGCTGGTCGCGGTCGGCACCTATGCGCTGCTGCTCGCGTGGAACGAGTATCTCTACCAGTTCCTCTTGCTGTCGAACAAACGCAGCATGACCGTGCCGGTGGCGCTGGCGCAGTTTCTCAACAGCGACGAATCGCCGTGGAACTACATGATGGCGACGGCAATCGTTTACGCGATCCCGCCGGTCGTCATCTATTACCTGTTCCGCGGCCGGATGACCGCCGGGCTCACCATGGGCGGGGTCAAAGGCTAAACACCGCGGATACCTAGCGTCCGGGTTCGCGTCGCGCGGCGAGCTGCAGCTCGCCGCGGCCGAACCCGTGGGAAATCGCGATACGGATCAGATCGGCCATGCGCGGAGCCGCGAGCTTGGCCTTGAGTTGGGTGCATTGGTTGGCCACGGTCTTGTAGCTGACCCCGATCGCCTCGGCGATTTCCGTGAGGCTGCCGCCGTCGGCGAGCAGCCGCAAAATCTCGATCTCGCGCGACGACAGCTGGCTTAGCGGGTGCGAGCTCCGACGGACATTGCCCAGCGCGAGCTCCTGCGCC
>DATHCK010000194.1:0-5959 GCA_035319545.1 Allostellaceae bacterium
CGATCGAACTGTAGCCCCAGTAATTGGTGAGTCGGCGTTGGACCAGCTGACGCTCGGGCACGGCCGCGTGGACCGGCAGAAGCTCGACCGCGGTGACACCGAGATCGACCAGGTAATCGATGACCGCCGGCGTCGCGAGGGCGGTGAAGTTCCCGCGATGCTCGGGATCGACCTCCGGATGCATAATCGTGAAGCCGCGCACATGCATCTCGAGGATGATGGATTCCTCCCACGCGGTGCGCGGAGCGCGGTCGTTGCTCCAGGTGAAGGCGGTCTCGACCACCCGGCATTTCGGCACGAACCGCGCGCTGTCGCGCCGGTCGAAGCCGAGGTCCTCGCGCGGCCCGCCGACCCGGTAACCGAACACCACGTCGTTCCACTGCAGCTGGCCGCTCAGCGCCTTGGCGTAGGGATCGATCAGCAGCTTGTTGTGGTTGAAACGCAGCCCGCGCGACGGGTCATACGGGCCGTAGACGCGATAACCGTAAAGCAGATCGGGGCGCGCCGCTGGCAGGTAGCCGTGCCACACCTCGTCGGTGTACTCGGGAAGAACAATGCGCGCCTGTTCCTGATGGCCCGTTGGATCGAACAGGCACAGCTCGACCTTTTCGGCATGCGCCGAAAAGAGCGCGAAATTGACCCCACGCCCATCCCAGGTCGCGCCCAGCGGATAGGGAGTGCCGGGCCACACCCGCGGCGATGCCATCGTCTTCCTCTAGTCCCCAGGATGAGCGGAATTGAGAACGCGGCCGCTCTTTGCTCGTTCCCGCCATCCGCCGAGCGGCCGGCTGCGCAGCATGATCGAAGCGAAGGTTAATATGTCCGCCGCCGGCACGAAACGACTTTGACCAGACGACGCGGCTGTCACTTCTCGCGGATGAAGATCCCCGCCGCCAAAGGCGGCAGATGCAGGCGTAGCGAATAGGGGTGGCCGTGCATTGGCTCGGGGTCGGCCTCGACCGCGCCGAAATTGCCGATTCCGCTGCCGCCGTAGTCATAAGCGTCGGTGTTGATCCGCTCGCGGTAATGCCCGCCGTAAGGCACACCGATCCGGTAGCCGTGCCGCGGCACCGGGGTAAAATTGCACACGACAACCGCGATGGCCTGGGGATCGTCGCTGTCGCGCCGCAAATAGGAGAGGACGCTTTCGGCGCCGTTATTGGCGTCGATCCAGGCGAAGCCGTCGCCTTCGCCGTCGTGCCGGTAGAGCGCCGGGGTGGCGCGGTAGAGACGGTTGAGATCGCGCAGCAGCCGGTGCACCCCGGCATTAAGCGGCCGCCCCAGCAGCTGCCAATCGAGACCGATATCATGGTTCCACTCGCGTTCCTGCGCGAACTCGCCGCCCATGAACAACAGCTTCTTGCCGGGATGCGTCCACATGAACGCGAAGTAGGCGCGCAGGTTGGCGAAGCGCTGCCAGTCGTCGCCCGGCATTTTGCCGATCAGTGAGCGCTTGCCGTAGACAATCTCGTCGTGGCTGAGCGGCAGGATGAAGTTTTCGTGGAATGCGTAGAGCAACCCGAAGGTCAGATCATTGTGGTGGTATTTGCGGTGGATCGGATCGCGCGACATGTAGCCGAGCGTGTCGTGCATCCACCCCATATTCCATTTGAAGCCAAAACCGAGCCCGCCGACATAGACCGGGCGCGACACCATCGGCCAGGCGGTCGACTCCTCGGCCACCGTCGTCGCGCCGGTCCCCTCGCCGAACACCACCTCGTTCATCCGCCGCAGAAAGGAGATCGCCTCGAGGTTCTCGCGCCCACCGTACATATTCGGAACCCAGTCGCCCGGCTGGCGGCTGTAATCGAGATAGAGCATCGAGGCGACGGCATCGACCCTGAGGCCGTCAATGTGGAAATCGCGCACCCAGCACAGCGCGCTCGACAGCAAGAAATTGGCGACTTCGCGCCGCCCGTAATTGTAGATGAGCGTGTTCCAGTCGCGGTGCAGGCCTTGGCGCGGGTCGGCGTGCTCGTAGAGTGCGGTGCCGTCGAATTGCACCAGCCCATGCGGATCGCTGGGAAAATGCCCTGGCACCCAATCGAGCCAGACACCGATCCTTGCGCGGTGGCAGGCATCGACAAAAAAACGGAAATCGTCGGGGCTACCGTAGCGCGCGGTCGGCGCGAACAACGAGACCGGCTGATAGCCCCACGAACCGTCAAACGGGTACTCGGTGACCGGCATGATCTCAATGTGGGTAAAGCCGAGATCGGCGACATACGGCACCAGCTGCTCGGCGAGCTCGCGGTAGCTTAGGTAGCGCCCGCCTTCGGTGAGGTTGCGACGCCACGAGCCGAGATGCACCTCGTAGATCGAAATCGGTGACGCGCGGTCATTGGCTTGGCCGCGACGGGCGAGCCACTCGCCATCCTGCCACGGATAAGGCTGCGGCGCGGCGACGACGGAGGCGGTACGCGGCGGCGCCTCGGTTTGCGCGGCATAGGGGTCTGCCTTGAGCGGCAGCACGACGCCGTCGGGGCCGACAATCTCGTATTTGTAGACCTCGCCGGCGCCAATCCCCGGTACGAAAATCTCCCAGATGCCGCCAGACCGGCGATTGCGCATCGGCAGACGGCGCCCGTCCCAGGAGTCGAAGCCACCGACAACGCTGACCCGCTGCGCGTTGGGCGCCCAGACCGCGAAGGCGACGCCGTCAACGCCGTCGAGCGTCGTCGCATGGGCGCCAAGCTTGCCGTAGCTGTCGAGATGCGTCCCCTCGGCGAGCAGGTAGATGTCGAGCTCGCCGAGCACCGGCGGGAAACGGTAGGCGTCATCGAATTCGCTGGTCTCACCGCCCCAATCGACGCGCAGGCGATAGACGAAACGCTCGCTGCGCCCGACAAGGGTCGCGACAAAGAAGCCATCGGGATGCAGACGCTCGGCCACAGCGATGACCTGGGCGCTCGTGGCGTCAACGATCTCCACCGAGGCGGCGCCGGGCAGCATAGCCCGCACCACGAGGCCGCCGCCCTCCTCGTGCATGCCGAGAAAGGCGAACGGGTCGCCGTGCCGCGCCCCGACGACCGCCGCGATCTGCGGGTCGAGCGACGGCCTTGCCGCCCCGATGATTGGAGCCGTGTCATCCATTCGTTGAGCCGCTCTTGTCCGCCGCCGCTTCATAAACACCTCAACCGCCGCAAGCGCGCCCGCGTCGACTATTTTCTCTCACTCGCGGTAAAGATAGCAGCCAAGCACATCATCCCGCTGGTTCGCCGTTGCGCTGGACAGCGATGGGTAGCCGGCGACGTTCCAGCCGATATCCGCGTCCGCTCCCGCTTTATGGGTCAGCACCAGCACGCTGTAGCGGCATCTCGCGCTCGGCCGCGTTAGCTGATAGGTGACGCTCAGGCTATCAGACCCGTTTCGCCGGTCGACGATCGTATAGGGCGATGTCCGGCACTGGCTGAACGGCGTCATCCAGGTGATCGCCCGCGCGGTAATGGTCAGCATCCCGTAGCAGGCGCGGCCACTGCCCATGAAATTGCCGTGGGCAAGGTCGGCGGCGCTTGCCCCGCCGACCACCAGGGCCGCCAGCAACAGCAGGCCGCCCACGCCGGGGTGCAGCCTCAGAGCACGACCTCGACCAGGTAGGGCCCGGGCGTCTTGAGGCCCTCGGCGCAGCGCAGGTTGAATTCCTCCATCGTCGTCGCCTTACCGCCGGGCACGCCCATCGCCTTGGCGAGCCCGACCCAGTCGAGGTCGGGGTTGCCGAGGTCGAGCATGTCGAGCGCCTTGCGACCGGGGTTGCCGGCGCCGACATTGGCGAGCTCGCCCTTTAAGATTTGATAGGTGCGGTTGGAGAAGACGAGGGTCGTGACGTCGAGCCCCTCGCGCGCCTGGGTCCACAGCGCCTGCAGCGTGTACATGCCGCTGCCGTCGCCTTCGAGACAAACGACCTTGCGGTCGGGGCAGGCCACCGCCGCGCCGGTCGCGAGCGGCATGCCGAGCCCGATCGACCCGCCCATATTGCTGAGCCAATCATGCGGCGCGGCCGATTTGGTCGGCGCGAAAAAGCCGCGGCCGGTCGTTACCGCCTCGTCGACGACGATCGCGTTTTCGGGCAAGAGCGCCCCCAGCGAACGGCCGAGCGCCATCGGCTCGATCTTGCCAGTGGCGAGCTCGGGCTTAGGCTCGTTGACGACGGGCGCCGGCGTCCCCTTCGCGCCGACCGCTTCGGCCAGCGCCTCGAGCGCGCCGATCGGCTCTTCCTCGAGCTTGCAGAGGGTGTGCGCCTGGCAATCCACCGGATGTAAGAGGCTCGGCTTGTTGGGATAGGCGAAGAAAGCGACCGGCATCTTCGCGCCGACGAGAATGATGTGCTTTAGCCCGCCCAGTACACTGAGCGCCTGGTCGACGACATAGGGCACGCGTTCGAGGAATACCCGGCCCTGTCCGCGATGGGTGCGCGCATTGGAGCCTTGCGCCATCAGCTTCGCGCCGGTCTTGGCGCAAATCTGCCCGGCGAGCGCGAGCCCGTCCTCGCGTAGCGCGCGGCCGGTGAGCAGCAGCATGACGGGCTCACCCGAACGCAACACCTTGGCACAGTCATCGACCGCGCCCGAGGCGACCGGCTCGCGCTGCGGCGCCGCGGGCACCGCGACCGGGCCGGTGCCGTCATTCCAGGCGGTGTCGGCCGGCAGGATCAGGGTCGCGATCTTGCCGGGCGGGGTGCGCGCAGCGGCGACCGCGGCGGCGCCGTCGGCCGCGACCGACATGGCGTTGGGCGAGGTCTTCACCCAATGCGAGTTCGGCGTGACCAGCGTTTCGATGTCGCTGGTCAGCGGCGCGTCGTATTGCCGGTGATAGGTCGCGTGATCGCCAACGATGTTGACCATGCCTGACGACGCCTTGTTGGCGTTGTGGATGTTGGCGGCGCCGTTGGCGTAGCCCGGCCCCAGATGTAGCAAGGTCGCCGCGGGGTTGTCGGTCATCCGGTAATAGCCGTCCGCCGCGCCGGTGACGACGCCCTCGAACAGGCCGAGCACGCAGCGCATCCCGTCGACGCGATCCAGCGCGGCGACAAAATGCATCTCCGACGTGCCGGGGTTCGCGAAACACACATTGACCCCGCCGCCGACCAGCGTGCGCACCAGGCTTTCCGCACCGTTCATCGTCATCTCCGCCGAGGCTCTGGCCGCATCCTGCCGGGCGCAGCAAGATGGAGCAAGCGACCACGAGGGAACGCCCGCGCCATGAGCTTTACCCGATACAATAGTTTGCAGGACCGCACCGTGGTCATCACCGGCGGTGCCAGCGGGATCGGCGCGTCATTTGTCCGCGCGTTCGCCGAGAACGACGCGAAGGTCGCCTTTCTCGACCTGCAAGACGACGCCGGCGCGGCGCTTGCCGGCGAGCTGGGGGCGATGTTTGTGCGCTGCGACCTCACCGACATCGCCGCGCTGCGCGATGCGCTCGACAAAATCCGGACCGCGCTCGGTCCGGCCGCAGTGCTGGTCAACAACGCCGCTAACGACCAGCGCTACGACTTCGCCGAGATGACCGCCGAGCAGTTCGACCGCACCGTCGCGGTCAATTACCGCCATGTCTTCTTTGCCGCGCAGGCGATCGCGCCGCAGATGAAGGAACTCGGTTACGGCTCGATCATCAACATGTCGTCGGTGTCGTGGATGCGCGGCATCCCGCTGCTCGAAGCCTACGCCTCGATGAAGGCGGCGATCGTCGGCTTTACCAGCGTGCTGGCGCGTTCGTTGGGGCCGGACCGCATCCGGGTCAACGCGATCGCGCCCGGCACCGTCTTCACTGAGCGCCAGCGCGCGCTGTGGTTCAAGGACGAAGCGGCGGTCGCGGCGGCAGTCGCGCAGCAATGCCTTCCCGACATGATCATGCCGAACGACATCGCCAACCTCGCGCTGTTCCTCGCCGCCGACGACAGCCGGATGATCACCAAGCAGTGTTTCTCGATCAACGCGGGGTCGGCCGGCCCCTAGCCTCG
>DATHCK010000195.1:0-6230 GCA_035319545.1 Allostellaceae bacterium
TGACGCCAGCCCGTTCTATCAGCTCGTGCCGGGTCTGCTGGCGCCGGTCATGGCGGCCTATGCGCTGTGGGCGCGCCTGCCGGCATTGCACCGGACGCTGCCGCCGCTGCCGACCAGCGCCATCCTCTGGGGCCTCGTCGCGCTGTTGTCGCTCGCGCCGGTGCTGCGTCCCTTCTAGGCGACCATCGCGTCCGAAATCTTTTCCGCCGTCATCAGGGTCGGAAAGTTGGTATTGGCGCAGGGCACCGCCGGGAACAGCGAGGCGTCGACGACGCGTAGCCCCGAAACGCCCCTCACGCGGCCCTGATTATCGGTCACCGCCATCGGGTCGTCGTCGGCGCCCATGCGGCAGGTGCAGGTCGCGTGCCACACGCCGATCGTCGCCTTGCGGACAAAGGCCTCGAGCGCGTCGTCGTCGGTCATCAGCTGGTCGAAGCGGAAACCCTCGACGATATAGCGGTCGATGATCCACGCGCGCAGCCAAGCCGGACCGTCGAGCAGCTTGGCGACGAGATTGGTGATGCGGCGGTTCTTGTCGTTGACGACGCCGATCTGGCGCACCTTGTCGCTGTAGGTGGCGGGAAACGGGTCGCTCGTCGCCACCTGGAGCGCCGCGCTCATTTGCATCGCGCCCAGCTTGCGGAAGCCCTGCATCAGGCGTTCGAGGTCGCGTCGGTCGGACAACAGGTTGAACTCGACCATCGGCTCGGCGCGCCAGTCGCGTGAGACGAGGCGCACCTGTCCGGTCTCGGAATAGGTCTTGTAGACAGCGAGCAAGAGCGAGGCGATCTGCTCGCCGACCGCATGCCAGGCGGATTTACTCACGCCCACCGCGAACATGTCGCCCGGCGGCGCGCCGCCGATCTGCGACGAATAGCGCAGCGCCAGCAGGATGTGGCGGCGGGTCAGCGTACCGAGCCGCGCATCGGGCTTGATGAAGGACGACACCGACACCGAGGGGTGATCCATCAGCCGCTGGCCGACCCCGGCGAGATTGGCGCGCACCTCGATGCCTAGATCGCGCAGCGCTCCGGCCGGGCCGATGCCGGCGCGCAAGAGATGTGCCGGCGAATGGATCGCGCCCGATGAGCAGATGACTTCTTTCGCGCGAAATTCCTGCTCCTGGCCTTTGACCAGTGCTTTGACGCCGACGCACTTGGTGCCCTCGAAGAGCAGCGACATGACCTGCGTCTCAGCGGAGATCGTCAGGTTCTCGCGCATGCGCGTACCGTTATCGAGATAGCCGATCGCCGCCGAGACGCGCCGGTCGTAAAGATTTGAGATGGTGATCGGGAAATAGCTGTCGGGGACAAACTCGCCATTCTGGTCCTCGACATAGGGATAGCCGGCCTCTTGGAACGCCTTGGCGACCGCCTTGGCGTGGCCATTCCACATCGTGGGAAAGATGCGGCGGACCGGGATGCGGCCCTCCTTGCCGTGCCAAGGGCCGTCAAAATCCATGTCGCGCTCGACCTTTTTGAAATAGGGCAGCACGTCCGTCCAGCCCCAGCCGGCGGCGCCTTTCGCTTCCCATTCCTCGTAGTCGGTCGGCGCGCCGCGATTGGCGAGTTGACCGTTGATCGACGAGCCGCCGCCCAACACCCGCGCCTGCTCGTATTTCCTAAGCGGCGGACGGATTTCCGGCTGGTTATGCGAGACGATCTCGGTGTGGACCTTCAGGTCCTGCCAATGGAAGCGCGGGTCGAAATAGGCGGTGCCGGGGTAGGAATCGAGGATTTCGGGCGGCACCTTGCCGTCGGGCGTGTCCTGTCCCGCCTCGCACAGCAGCACGTTGTTGCCGCTTTTCGCCGAAAGCCGGTTCGCCATGACCGACCCCGCAGACCCGCCGCCGACGATGATGTAGTCGTATTCCATCCCCCACCCCGTTTCTTGAAGCGCTGGCTCAGCGGATGTTATCGGCCGAGGCGCGACCGGGGCAAGGCGCTACGGCTGTTTGTTTTCAGGGCGTAAGCCGCAGTCGGAGGCCGGTTAGCCGCCGCCGATCTTGGGGATCAGCACGACCTCGCTGTCGGGCTTGAGCGGCGCGAGATAGGCGTCCTGAAAAATCTCTCCGTCGATCGCGACGGCCATGCTCTCGTCGATCTGCGCCCCGAGGCCGGGATAGCGCCGGTCGAGCTCGACGATGAGCCGGCGCACGGTGTTGGCCTCGACATCGAATTCGGTGACGCCGCCGGTCAGCCGACGGGCTGCGATTCCGGTCATGGTGACGTGGGGCATTGTAGTATTCCTCGCTCAGACAGCCCCGAACCCCGCGGCTGTCAGATAAATGCCGAGCAGAAGCGTCGCTCCCATGACGAACGGATATATTCGCTCGTAACCGATCGCGCCGTAAAAGCCTCGCATCGCCTCCTGCGGCAGGAAGGTGAGCGCGAGCCCTTTAAGCAGCGAGGCCCAGCCGATCAGCGTAACCACAACAGTTGGCATGCCCCCGTGCCAGATATTATGGCCTACGACCATCGCGACGCCGATGCCGATCGTGAAGATACCTACGACAAACAGGAGAGGCCCATTCCGCAAGATGCCATCGATGTTGGGCAGCACCCAGCGTCGCCCGGCAAGCGCGCCAACCGCGACCAAAATACAATAGACCCCGAAGGTCTTGGCGAGATAGGCCGTAAGGACCGACATGCCCGCCTCCCTGAAAGGTGCCTTCTCTCAATGGTCATGGCCGGGCTTGACCCGGCTATGACAATAGTCGTTCCCGCCAAGGCAGGAATCCAGGGAAATTGCACCGCTGCGCGCCGTTTGCCCCCTTTCGCGGGGGCGACGACAGAGGGGTCGATTACTCCGCCGCCAGGCGGGGCGGATCTTGCTCGTCGAGCTCGGCGCGCAGCTTGGGCGGTGACATCGGCAGGTCGCGCATGCGGGCGCCGACCGCGTCGGCGATCGCGTTTGCGACCGCGGCCATCGGCGGCACGATCGGCACCTCGCCGACACCGCGCG
This sequence comes from Allostellaceae bacterium, assembly GCA_035319545.1. Classification (GTDB taxonomy): domain Bacteria; phylum Pseudomonadota; class Alphaproteobacteria; order ATCC43930; family CGMCC-115725; genus DATARH01. The sequence goes on from DATHCK010000195.1 coordinate 2,965, forward strand.
CGCCGAACGGATGGCGCGGGTTAGGCACCTCGACCATCACCGCGTCGATCATCGGCAGATCGCTGGCGACCGGGATGCGGTAGTCGAGGAAACCGGGGTTCTCGAGGCAGCCATTCTTGTCGTAGACGTATTCCTCGTTGAGCGCCCAGCCGATGCCCTGGGTGACGCCGCCCTGGATCTGCCCCTCGACATAGGAGGGATGGATCGCCCGGCCAACATCCTGCACCGCGGTGTAGCGCAGGATTTTGACGTGGCCGGTCTCACGGTCGACCTCGACATCGCAGACATGGGTCGCGAAGCCGGGGCCGGCGCCCTGCGCATTGATCGACACCTCGGCGGTGATCGGCCCGCCGGTGCGGCCCGACTTGATCGCGATGTCGGCGAGGCTGAGCGGCTCAAAGCTGCCGGCATTGGCGCCGGCCGGGAACGCCTTGCCGTCACGCCACTCGACCGCCTCGGCGCTGATATCCCAGATCGCCGCGGCACGCGACTTGAGCTGCTCGACGACTTTTTCCGCAGCCTGCGTCACCGCCATGCCGGTGGCGAAAGTCACGCGGCTGCCGCCGGTGAGGAAGGTGAACCCGATCGACGCGGTGTCACCGACGACCGGCCGCACCTTGTCGTAAGGAATGCCGAGCACCTCCGCGGCCATCATCGCCATCGAGGCGCGCGAGCCGCCGATATCGGGATTGCCCTCGACGACGGCGACCGTACCGTCTTCGTTGACATGCACCGATGCGCTCGACTCGCCGCCGATATTGAACCAGAAGCCCGAGGCGACGCCGCGGCCCTGGTTGGGGCCGAGCGCGACCTTCAGGTTGGGGTGGCTCTTCGCGGCTTCGAGCGTCTGCAGATAGCCGACATTGGTGAGGGTCGGCCCGTAGGGCGTCTTGGTGCCGTCGCGCGCCGCGTTCATTTCGCGCAGCGCCAGTGGGTCAACGCCCAATTCGCGCGCCAATTCGTCGATGCAGCTTTCGACGCCGAATGACGAGTTCGGCGCGCCCGGCGCCCGATAGGCGGCCACTTTCGGCCGGTTCGACACGACGTCGTAGCCGGTAATGTGGACGTTATCGAGATCGTACATTGCAAAGGCGCACATGCAGCCCGGACCGACGGGCGAACCCGCGAAGGCGCCCGCCTGGTATTTCAGCACCAGCTCGGCGGCGACAATGCGCCCCGATTTCTTGGCGCCGATCTTGACCTCGATCGTGCCGCCAGCAGCCGGGCCAGTGCCGCGGAACACTTCCTCGCGGCTCATCACCAGCTTGACCGGGCGCCCGGTCTTCTTCGACAGCGCCATCGCCACCGGCTCGAGATAGACGAGCGTCTTGCCGCCAAAGCCGCCGCCGATCTCCGCCGGGGTCGCGCGGATATTCGCCAGGTCGACGCCGAGCAACTTGGCGCAATAGGCGCGCACCATGAACTGGCCCTGGCTCGAGCTCCAGATCGTCGTCTGGCCGTCCGGTGCGACCGCAACGACACAGGCGTGCGGCTCGATATAGGCCTGATGCACCGGCTTGGTGCTGTACTTGCGCTCGATGATGACCTCGGCCTCGGTGAAGCCCTTGGCGATGTCGCCTTTGGTGAAGGTGATCTTCTTCGCGACATTCGACGGCTTGGTCGGCTTCGGCTCGACACCGGTGGTGAACATGTCCTCGTGCAGGATCGGCGCGCCTTCGGCCATCGCCTCCTCGACATCGATCACATGCGGCAGAACTTCGTACTGCACGTCGATGAGATCGACCGCCTCCTCAGCGATCGCCGACGATGTCGCCGCGACCGCGGCCACTGCATGTCCGTCATAGAGCACCTTGTCGCGCGCCATGCAGTTGCGCGAGAGGTCGCGGAAGTTCATCGGCCCTTCGCCGACAAAGGCTTCCTCGTTGGGGATGTCGGGAAAATCGGCCGCGGTGACGACGGCGAGCACGCCTTTCAGCTTCTCTGCCTTCGAGGTGTCGATCCTGACGATGCGCGCATGCGCGTGCGGACTGCGCTTGACCTTGGCCCACAGCATGCCGGGCATCGTGTGGTCGGCGCCAAAGCTGGCGCGCCCGATAACCTTGTCGACGCCGTCCGGACGGATCGGTCTGGTGCCGACGACCTTGAGAGCTGCCTTGTCGAGATAGGACATATGTCACTCCATCGCGGAATTCTGGTGCGTCGCCGAACCCGGCGGATGCAATAGGCCTACCGGCCGGCCTCAGCGCGCATGACTGCGGCGGCGTCCATCACCGCGCGCAGAATTTTGTCGTATCCGGTGCAGCGACAGAGATTGCCGGCGAGCCAATAGCGCGCCTCTTCCTCGGTCGGATTGGGGTTCTGGTCGAGCAACGCCTTGGTCGCGACGATAAAGCCCGGCGTGCAGAACCCGCATTGCAGCGCGGCGTGTTCGAGGAATTTCTGCTGCACGGGATGCAACTTGTCGCCGTCGGCGACACCTTCGATCGTGGTGATCGTGCGGCCCTCGGCCTCCACGCCGAGCATCAGGCACGAGCAGACGATGTCGCCGTCGCAGATGATCGTGCAGGCGCCGCAATCGCCCGAACTGCAGCCTTCCTTGCTGCCGGTCAGGCCGAGTTCGTCGCGCAGCACGTCGAGCATCGACTGCTGCGCTTCGCAAAGATACTCGGTCGGCTCGCCGTTGATCGTGGTGGTGACGTGATGCTTGCTCATCAGGGAATTCTCCTAACTCAACGCGCCGCGGCGCGCTCGAAGGCGATTGCGGCCGTGCGGCGCGCGAGCACGCCGGCGACCTTGGTGCGGTATTCGATCGTGCCGCGCTTGTCGGAAATGGGCTTGCAGGCCGCCTGCGCCGCGGCGTCGAGCGCGGCGAGCGTCGCCTCGTCGAGCTTGTGGCCGATCAGCGCCTTCGCCGCATCCTCGACGATCACGATCGTCGGCGCGACCGCGCCCAGCACCACGCGCGCGTCGGTGCACACGCCATTGGCGTCGAGCGTCACATTGGTGCCGCAGCCGACAACCGCGATGTCCATCTCGGTGCGCGGGATGAAGCGCAGATATGAATCGCACTGATGCGGCTTCGGCTTCGGAATCTTGAACTCGACGATAAATTCGCCCTTTTGCAGCGAGGTGCGGCCGGGACCGGCGGGGATGGTTTCGGCGGCAGCTTCGCGTCGGCCGTTGGGGCCGGCAATGACGACGGTCGAGCGCGCCGCGATCACCGCCGGCACGCTGTCGGCCGCGGGCGATGCGTTGCAGAGATTACCGGCCAGCGAGCAACGGCCCTGGACCTGCGTCGAACCGAT
>DATHCK010000196.1:0-10354 GCA_035319545.1 Allostellaceae bacterium
GGTGCGCGTCGCCTATTCGCCGGCCGATATGTCAAAGCCGCCCGACATCCGCGGCATGGTCAAGCTGGCGGCCGACGAGCTCGGCGGGGTCGATATTCTGGTCAACAATGCCGGCATCCAGCATGTCGCGCCGGTCGTCGAGTTTCCGGAAGACCGCTGGGACGCGGTGATCGCGATCAACCTCTCGGCGGCGTTCCACGCGGCGAAGGCTGCGTTGCCGCACATGACTGCAAAAGGCTGGGGGCGCATCATCAACATCGCTTCGGCGCATGGCCTCGTCGCGAGTGGCGAGAAGGTAGCCTATGTCACCGCCAAACACGGTCTCGTCGGCATGACCAAGGTCATCGCGATTGAGGCGGCCAATTCCGGCGTTACCTGCAACGCGATCTGCCCTGGTTGGGTGCTGACCACGCTGGTCAAGAAGCAGATCGAGGCGCGCGCCGCGGCGCAGGGCATCCCCTACCAGCAGGCGCATGACGATCTGTTGCGCGAGAAGCAGCCGATGCTGCAATACACGACGCCGGAAAAGATCGGCGGGCTCGCGGTCTTCCTGTGCAGCGAAGCGGCCTCGACGATGACCGGCGGGGCGCTGTCGATCGACGGCGGCTGGGTGGCGCAGTAATCAAGTGCGACGTGGCATCCGCCCCGCCTTCGCCGGAGCCGCGTACTTGATTAACGCGATATGGCCTCGAGCCTGAGTCCGGTGGTGCGCGGGCCCATGATCGCGATGATGAAGAACACGATGATCATCGACCCGGCGATGAAGATGAAGACGCCGTTCGTGCCGTAATTGCGCAGGCAGAATGCGATGATGAAGCCAATGAAGATCGTGCTGAACCGGCTCCAGCCATAGGTGAAGCCGACCGCGCGGGCGCGGATCCGCGTCGGGTAGAGTTCCGACTGATAGGCGTGCAGCGAATAGGCCAGCACGGTGTTGCAGAAGGCGATGCAGACGCCGAATGTCATGATCCAAGGTGCCTCGGTCATCTGCGCGAAGATGAGACCAAACCCCGCGATCCCCAGCGCCGCGACGGCGAGCTGCCATTTGCGCTCGCATTTGTCGGCGAAGCGCGTCGCGGCGAGGGCGCCCAAGGGGTTCGCGGCGGCGATGATGATCGTATAAGCGAGCGACCTGGTGACGTTGATGCCCTGCTCCAACAGCAGCGTGGGGACCCAGCTGGTAAAGCCGTAATAGCCAACCGTCTGCAACAGCTGAAAGATGATCAGCATGATCGTCCGTTTGCGATAGGTGGAGTTGAACATCTCGTGGAAGGCTCCCCTGCCGACCTCTACCTCGCCGTCGATGATGTGCGGCGGCGGCAGCGGGTGTCCGCCATTACTGTCCTGGACGCGGGCCTCGATCATCGCGGTGATGCGCTCGGCCTCCTCGCGGCGGCCGTGCTGGGCGAGCCAGCGTGGCGACTCGGGCAGTCCCAGGCGCAGGAACCAGGCGATGATCGCGCCGATCGAGGCGATGAGCGGAACCCAGCGCCAGCCATTGATGCCAAGTGGGGCGTACGGCACAAATGCCCAGGCGAGAAAGGCCGTGATCGGATATGCGGTGGTGCCGATCAGCGAGGTGAAGGCAAAGGCCTTGCCGCGCCGCTCGACCGGCACGAGCTCCGACAGATAGGTGTCGATCGTGACGAACTCGACGCCGATGCCGACGCCGCAGAGGAAGCGCCAGACCACGAGGCCGACATCGGTCGTTTGCAGCGCCATGATGAAGGTGCAGATCGAGTACCAGCAGAGCGCGAAGGTAAACACCGTGCGCCGGCCGAAATGGTCGCAAAGCGGCGCCAGGAATTGCGTGCCAATGAACATGCCGGCGAAGGTCGCGGCGATCAGGCTGGCGTAGCCGTGAACGTCGAAAAATGCCTGTGTCGTCTTCACCATGATCCCGGCCTCGTAAAGGCCGGGCGCGATAAACGAGATCAGACCGTTGTCGAACACGTCGAAGAATGCGCCAAGCGCCAGCAGCACGATAAACCTGCGCAGATAGGGCGACGGCGGCAGCCGGTCCATCCGCGCGGCGATGGTGGCGACAGGCTCGGCGGCATCGAGAACGGCTTCGGCCACGGCGTCTCTCCCCTGAGTTTTGTTTATTGTTCTGTGTTAATGCGCGGTGGCGCAAGTGGCGCCGCTACGGCGCCACCCCAGCATACGCCGGGGAGCGCGCCATTAGATCGTGTCGACCAATACCAACTCGGCGTCCTCGCTGGCGGTGAGGTGGAGCACGCGTTCATCCTCGATGGCCACGCCGTCGCCGGTCGCCGCCTCGACGCCGTTGATCGTGACCTTGCCGGCCGCCGGCACGAGGTAGGCGTGGCTGCCGGCAAGGCGGTATTCGGCTTGCTGCCCCACCTTGAGCGTCGCGCCCAGCACCCGCGCCGAGGTGCGGATCGGCAGCGCTTCCTTGTCCCCGGGCAGACCGCTCGCCAAGGTCACGAAGGCGCCCGCGCGGTCAGCCTTGGGAAAAGGACGCGTGTCCCACGCGGGCGCGCTACCCTTCGCGTCGGGAAAGATCCAGATCTGGAAGAGCCGGGTCGGCACATTTTCACGATTGTATTCGGCGTGTCGGATGCCGGTACCCGCGCTCATCACCTGGACGTCGCCCGCTGCGGTGCGGCCGGTATTGCCGAGACTGTCCTGGTGTGTGATCGCGCCGTCGCGGACATAAGTGATGATCTCCATGTCCTGGTGCGGGTGCGGATCGAACCCGGTGCCGGGGGCGATCAGGTCGTCGTTCCACACCCGGAGCTTGCCCCAATGCACGCGCTCGGGGTCGCGGTAATCGGCGAACGAGAAGTGATGACGGGTGTCGAGCCAGCCGTGATTGGCACCGCCAAGGCCGGCAAAGGGTCGCAGCTCGATCATGGGGATGCTCCGTGCGAGGAGAATTTCCCCGTTAGATGGGGTCGCCGTCCTTCGGCGACACCGTCGCGATCAATAAATCAGGCCTGCGCGACGCGGCGGTTCTCGTAGACCTGGAGATGCGCCCACGCGGCGCGCAGCAGCGGTGTCGCGACCCCGAGCGCGGCGGCGCGGCGGCGCATGTCGCCGATGATGTACGCGCCCTCGGTGCGCGAGCCATGCGCCAAATCATGATGCATCGAGGCATTGTTGACGCTGCCCTTCTCGGTCAGCATCGCCGCGATCTGGTCGATATAGTTCTGGCGCAGCTTATGGCCGGCGGCCGCGGCGACAGCCTGGTTCTCCGCGAACAGCTCGAGCATCAGCGCCGCGCCATCATCGCTTGCGGCGATTTCGCCGATGGTGCCGCGCATCAGGCAGTTCATTCCGGCCATCGTCGTAATCATCACAAACTTTTCCCACATGTCGAGCAAGACATTGTCGCTCGGCGGAGCGGAGACCTTGCTGCCCTCAAATTCGGCGCTGATCGATTTGGTGCGGCTGCTGACGCCACCGGCAAGCTCGCCAAAGGCGATGCCCGAAAGCCGGTTGTGGTGGCGGATGCCGCCGTCGGGCTGGAGGCTGGCGCCGACATAGGCCACACCGCCGAGGATCGCCTTGTGGTCGAACGCTTCTCCCAGGCGGTCGAGATGAATGAGGCCATTGAGCAGCGGCAGGATCGCGGTGCCGGGCCCGACCGCCGGACGGATCGCGTCGATCGCCTGATCGAGGTCGTAGTGCTTCGCGGTCAGCAGTATCAGGTTATAGGGGCCGCTGAGCGTCTCGGCAGTTGCCAGCTGCGGTTTCACCGTGAGATCGCCGAGCGGGCTCGTGATCCGAAGGCCGTGCTCGTCGAGCAGAGCCTTGCGCGCCGGGCGGACGAGAAAAGTGACGTCGCGCCCCGCCTCGGCCAACCGCCCGCCGAAATACCCGCCGACCGCCCCGGCGCCGAGCACCAGAATGCGCATCGGCGGCTTACTGGCCGCTGCGGGCGCTGACCATCTTAAGGCCGCGCAGCATGTCGAGCGCCTGGGTCAGCTGTTCGTCTTGCGAGCCGCCGAGCTCGCCGGTCGCGACCGAGGAGCGGGTATCGTGCTTCTCGGTCGGTGGCGCGGTCGCCTCGGGCGCTGGGTTGGCGCCGGGCGCGCCGGGTTTGGCGGTCGGGTTCGCCGGGTTGGTTCCGGGCGGGGGCGCGGGCGCTGGGTTTGCGGCCACCGGGTCGGTGTTTTTGAGCGCGCCGGGCAGATCCGCCTCGCGCCGGCCGAACCCTTGAGCGATCCGTTCGAGCTTGACCGGCGCGACGACGACATCGGGGTCGAGCCCCTTGCCTTGGATTGCGTGCCCGCCGGGCGTCTCGAAGCGCGCCGTGGTCAACTCGATAGCGCCGTTGCCATTTAATGGGATCAGCGTTTCGATCGCGCTTTCGCCAAAGGTCTTGGTGCCGACCAGGACGGCTCGGTGAGCGTCCTGCAGCGCGCCGGCGACGAGTTCCGCTTCGCTCGCCGTGCCACCGTTGACCAGCGCGACCAGCGGCAAGCCATTGGTCAGGTCTCCTGGTGTCGCGGCGATGCGCTTGGTGATTTCGCCCTTGCGGCCCTTGATAACCGCGATGTCGCCCTTGTCGATGAAATCGTCGGCGGCCTGAACCGCCACATCAAAATTGCCGCCGGCGTTGTTGCGCAGATCGACGACATAGCCGATCAGCTTGTTCCCGGCTTGCTGCGACAGCTCCTGAACAGCGGCGATCACCGCTGTCTGCGTTTCGTCGTCGAACCCGGCGATGCGTATATAGCCGATGTCGTCGTCCTCGAGGTGTGAGCTGACGGTCGACCATGTCGCGGCGACCCGTTTCAGCTTCATGTCGTGCGGTTTGCTGTCGTCGCCGCGAAAGGTGAGCGTCACCTCGCTGTCGACCGGCCCGCGCAGCTGCGCCTCGATTTGCGGCAGGGTCAGATCGAAGACCGGCTCCTTGTCGATGGCAAGGACCGTCTCGCCCGGCTTTATTCCGGCGTCGGCCGCCGGCGAACCGTCGCGCGGCGATACGACCTTGAGCTGCCCGGCGTCGATGGTCACGACAAGTCCGGTCGACCCCATCGTCGGGTCGGGCGGCGCCTGCTTCGCCTTGTACTCGTCTTCAGTGAGGTAGACGCAATTCGGGTCGAGGCTCGCCAGCATCCCAGCGATCGCCGTTTCGATCAGCTTCTGGTCGCTGACTGGCTCGACCGAGTCCTGCCGGATCCGCTCGAAAGCCTCGCCGAACAGGTTAAGCTGCTCGTAGACGCTGCTCTTACCAGCGGCCGGCGCCGTGGGCGCCGGCGGTTGCGCGGCCGGTGTCGCGGCCGGCGTTGCCTGCGACCAGGCGGGAGCCGGCGCGAGCAGTGCCAGCAGTCCAAGCAACACAAGCCGCGGCATCAGCACCGGTTTGCGCATTGACATCTTATCTCCACGAAAAACCGCCGCACACTACCCGACGTGCCGGGTATTGCAATGACCTGCGCAGCCACACCGGGCAAACCGCGCCGGCATTTAAACCCTTGGTGAAGCCAGCTCCAGCGGTCGAGAACCGACGGTTGGACGGAACGCTCCCATGTTGGGGGTGCAATCGACCGGCACGGCAAAGGGTCGTATATAAATAGGATGAGCGTCGTCGGCCGCATTCTCGTCGGAGCCCGCCACCTATCGTTTGGCGGACCCATGGGTCATCTGCTCTCGCGGATCGGCGAGCGCCTGCCGCATTGGCACCATGCGACGACTGACGGCGATGGTCGGCCGGCCGACAATGGACACGGCGATCCGCGCCAGCGCATCACCTTTACGATCGCGGTGATCGCACTCGGCGCCAAGATGGCGAAGGCCGACGGCGAGGTCACACGCGACGAAGTTGCCGCGTTCAACGAAGTGTTCAGCGTGCCACCCGGCGAGGAAGCGCATATGCGCACGATCTTCGATCTCGCGCGGCGCAGCGCGCACGGTTTCGAGAGCTATGCGCGGCAGGTCGGCAAGCTCTTTGCCGGGGATAAAGCGGTGCTCGAGGATTTGCTCGGCGGGTTGTTTTACATCGCCCTCGCCGATGGTGCGCTATGCGTTGCAGAAGACGCCTATCTGCGCGAGGTAGCGCGGTTGTTCGGGTTCAGCGACGCCGATTATGCCCGCATCCGCGCGACGCATGGTGGGCCGCCGCACGAAGAGCCGGAAGACCCGCACGCCGTGCTCGGTGTCGCGACCGACGCCTCAGCTGAGGAAATCCGTGTCGCCTATCACCGCCTGGTGCGCGAGACTCATCCCGACACGTTGATCGCCCAGGGTTTGCCGCCTGAAAATCTCGCGATCGCCACGGCGCGGATCGCGCGAATCAACGCAGCGCACGATCGCCTCATCAAGGGAACCCAATCGCGGGCATGAGCGGGCTGGATATCAGCGAGCGCCCGTCGCCGAACCACGATAGCCGCGACGACGTGGCCGAATCCCTTGGGGCGGGAACGCCGCGTATTGACATGCTGGTGCTACACTATACCGGCATGCAGAGCGCCGACGCGGCGCTCGACCGGCTGTGCGACCCCACGGCGCGGGTCAGCGCGCATTACGTGATCGAGGAAGACGGCGCGATCTGGCGGCTGGTGCCCGAGGAGCGCCGCGCCTGGCATGCCGGCGTCTCGTCCTGGCTCGGCGAGACCACGCTCAACACCGTCTCGATCGGCATCGAGATCGTCAATCCCGGTCACGAATGGGGCTACCGCCCGTTCCCCGAGGTACAAATGGAGGTGGTCGAGGCGCTGTGCCGCGACATCATGGAGCGCCGGCGCATCCCAGCGCACCGCGTCGTCGGCCATTCCGACATCGCGCCGACACGCAAGTCCGATCCCGGCGAGCTGTTCGACTGGCGCCGCCTCGCCCGCGCCGGCATCGGACTGTGGCCGGAGCCGTCCGCCGAGTTGCGGGGACGCCGCGGCCGCGGCGTCGGCATTGTCGAGCGCGCTGCCGCGCTCAGCGATCTCGCACGGATCGGCTACCAGGTCGAACCCAGCAATTTGACACCCGCGGTCACGGCGTTCCAGCGCCGCTTCCGGCCGGAGCGCTGGGACGGCAGGCTCGACGGCGAAACCGCCGGCCGGCTCAGCGAGGTGCGCCAGGCGGTCGAGGTGGTGCAAGCCACCGAGGAAGCGGCGCGACGCGACCGGTTTCGGGGTTACCACCGGCGAGTGAATTGAGGGCCGAGGGGTGCTAGTTCAATCGCGCCGAGGTCCGCCGCGGCCCAGCCGGGCGGCGGGCGACCAGCTGTCCGGCCTGGTGGTGCGCCATGCGCCACACGCCGTCCTCGCGGACGAACCAATTGCTGGCGATTAGGGTACCGCCGTCGAGCTCCTCTTCGCATACCACCAGCGCCGTGTCGCCGTAGGGGAATACCCGCTCGTCATAGCAGGCGATACGCGGCGACTCCGGGTTGGATAAAATACCGCGCCAGCTTTCCATCACCGCTTCGCGGTTGGCGAGCGGCGGCCAACCGGGATGCACGCACGCTACCGGCGCGCGCCGCGCCCAAAGCGCGTCCATCGCCGCGACATCGCGTGTGGCGAAGGCCTGGTAAAACTGAAGATTCGCGGCGAGCACGGCGTCGCCGTCGTCCATTGTCGTCTCCGCTATGGAACAGGGGCGGCACCGTCGCATAGCGGCTAGAGCTTGTTAAGCCTTATCTGACGCAACGGTCATAGCGACTCGAGCTTTTTTGCCTAAGAATTCATCATATTAGATTAGGCAAATAGGCATGCATAAGAAATATGCAAAGAAATTCTGGATGTCGCTGACCTCAGCTTCATTGGCCTCGATTTTGCTCCTGTCCCTTTCGACGCGGCCCCCGCCGTGTCAATCCGCGAAAAAGGGGAGGGCTCCATGTCATCCGAGGGATTTGTCATTGACCGCCGCAAGCTCGCCCAGCTTGGCGCTGGCGCCGCCGTTGCTGCCGCCTTGCCCAACATCATCTCGGAGGCGAGGGCCGCGGATGCTCCGGCCGCGGGCGAGCCGATCAAGGTCGGCATCCTGCATTCGCTCTCGGGCACGATGGCGATCAGCGAGTCGCCGCTGAAAGATGTCATGCTGATGCTGATCGCCCAGCAGAACGCCAAGGGGGGCGTGCTGGGCCGCAAGCTCGAAGCCGTCGTCGTCGACCCGCGCTCGGATTGGCCAACGTTTACCGAAAAGGCCAAGGAGTTGCTGTCGGTCGACAAGGTGGCGGCGGTGTTCGGCTGCTGGACCTCGGTGTCGCGCAAGTCGGTGCTGCCGGTCTTCGAGCAGCTGAACGGTATCCTTCTCTACCCCGTCCAGTACGAAGGCCAGGAATGCAGCCGCAACGTCTTTTACACGGGCGCCGCGGTCAACCAACAGGCGGTGCCCGCGGTCGACTATCTGATGGATCAGGCGAGCGTGAAGCGCTGGGTGCTCGAAGGCACCGATTACGTGTACCCGCGCACGACCAACAAGATCCTCGAGGCCTATCTGAAGTCGAAGGGCGTCGCGGCGGCCGACATCATGATCAACTATACTCCGTTCGCCTATTCCGACTGGCAAGCCGAGGTCGCGAAGATTAAGGCTTTTGGCTCGGCCGGCAAAAAAACCGCGGTGGTTTCGACGATCAACGGCGACGCCAACGTGCCGTTCTACAAGGAGCTCGGCAACCAGGGCATCAAGGCGACCGACATTCCGGTTGTGGCGTTCAGCGTCGGCGAGCAGGAGCTGGCGGGAATCGACACAAAGCCACTCGTCGGCCACCTTGCGGCCTGGAACTACTTCCAGAGCGTCGACACCCCGCTCAACAAGCAGGTCGTCGCCGACTTCAAGAAAGCGGCGGGCGACGACAAGCGTGTCTTCAACGACCCGATGGAAGCCCACTACATCGGCTTCAACATGTGGGTGAAGGCGGTTGAGAAGGCCGGCACCATCGACCACGACGCGGTGATCGACGCGATGGTCGGCGTGTCCTACCCGAACCTCTCGGGTGATTACGCGACGATGATGCCCAACCACCACCTGACGAAGCCTGTGCTGATCGGTGAGGTGCAGGCCGACGGCATGTTCAACGTCGTGTGGCAGACCGGCGGTCTCGTCGTCGCCCAGCCGTGGTCGCCCTATCTTGAGGAAAGCAAGAACCTGATCGGCGACTGGCTGCCGCCGATGTCGTGCGGCAGCTACGACGTCGTCGCCGGCAAGTGCGTCGGTGGCGGCCCGAAAAAGGCCTAATCAGCATGAGCCTGGTGCCCCGGGAGGGTCGTTACGCCCTCCCGCGCGGTTCTTTTGTGGCTGCGGCGCTGCTGTTTCTGCTGGCGCTGTGCGTCGCTGCGCGCGCCGACGAAGGCGACAAGCCCGACCCGTTCGCCGACATTTCCGCGACAACCGCGGATGTCGAGGCGCGCGGCGTCCTGGCGCTCGCGGTATCGGGCAGCCCGCGCGCCGCACCGGTCATCGCGGCGCTACGCGACGGCAAGCTCTACGCATGGAAGTGGCCGCGGCCCGACACGCCGCTCTTTATCAAGACCGACAGCGGGTTTGTCGACGCCCGCACCGGCGATCCGGTCGATACGCCGGCCCCGGTCAATCTGCGCAAGGTGATCTCCAGCGATACGGTGCGCGGCGCGATCGAGACTGCGGAGGGTGCGCTCGACCTCTTCTCGCCCCAACCGGCATCGCGCCGCAAGGCGGCGGAAGCGCTCTACCAATCGGCCGATCCCGGCGCGCTGACGCTGCTCGACAAGGCGCTCGCCCAGGAGCAGGACCCCGGCATCCTGCGCGTGCTGCGCGAGGCGAAGGCGGCCTCGCTGCTCAAATCCGGGTCCGGGTCGGACGCCGACCGCATCGCCGCGGTGCATGATCTGGCGGCGCGCGCCGATTTGCAGACGCGCAATCTCTTGGCCTCGCTCCAGGGCCAGCCACCGACGGTCGCTGCGGCGGTGGCGTCGGCAATCACCGATATCGACCACACGCTGCAGCTCTGGGGGCTTGCTGAAAATGTCTATTACGGGATCAGTCTCGGAGCCGTGCTGCTGCTCGCGGCGACGGGTCTCGCGATCACCTTCGGGGTGATGGGCGTCATCAACATGGCGCATGGCGAGATCGTCATGGTCGGCGCCTACACGACCTTTGTCGTGCAACGGCTGATCTTGGCCTTCGCGCCAGCGCTCGAGCAGTTCGGGCTCCTGATCGCGGTGCCGGCGGCGTTTCTGGTCGCGGCGCTTTTGGGGGTACTCATCGAGCGCACCTTGATCCGCTTCCTCTATGGCCGGCCGCTCGAGACGTTGCTCGCCACCTGGGGGCTGAGCCTCATCCTGCAGCAGGCGGTGCGCAGCATTTTCGGTCCGACCAACCAGGATGTGTCGTCGCCCGACTGGATGAGCGGCGCGCTGCAGCTGGGCGGTTTGACGCTGACGATCAACCGGCTGTGGATCATCTTCTT
>DATHCK010000197.1:0-6366 GCA_035319545.1 Allostellaceae bacterium
GCCAGCCGCCCTCGGGAACGAAGGCGATGCAGCCCGAGCTGATCGCGCAGATAAAAGTGCCGATGACCATCTGCTGCTTGCGGCCCCAGGCGTCAGCGAAGGCGCCGAACAGAACCGCGCCGACGATCGCGCCAACCCCGCCGCTGTAGAGGATGATCGCCGACTGGCCATAGGTCAGGTGCCATTCCTGGTTCACCGCCGCGAGCAGGTAGCCGACCACCAGGAAGTCGAAGAAATCGAAGACGAAGACCGCCGCCATCAGCGCGAAAATCGTCCAGTACCGCGCGTTCAATGGCGCGTTGTCGAACATCGACAACAGCTCATCCGATGTCGTCTCGGCCACGTCTTGCCTCCCTGCGATGCCCCCTCTTGGCGAGGGGCGACGCACATAGTGGTGAGGCAAGTGCCCGGCTAAATCTCACGCATAGATGAATGATCTATGCGTGGAGGGCGGTCATTCGGCCGCGTGGCTCAGCGCAATCTGCTTGCCGTGGGTTTCGACCCCGAGGAAGGCGAAGGCCAGCGCCACCCCCAGCATCGTCGCGCCGAGGAAGACGAAGGCGGGGAACACCGCGTCGGCGGTCGCTTTCGGCGCGATGATGTTGTCGCTGCCGGCCAACACCGCGAGCGCGAACGGCCCCAAAATCTTGCCGACGCCGTTCGCCGCCTGGCCAAGCCCCGACGAGCGGGAGCCCAGGCTGACACCGTATTGCTCGACAGTGTACGGCGCGAGATTCGAGAACCCGCCTTCGGCGAAAAAGGCCGAGGCGGCGGTCAGCACGACAAAGAGCGGGAAGCCACCGACCAGGACGCTGTTGTAATAACCGGCAAGGCAAAGGCCGATCGCAGCGAGCAGCCCAAAGGTGGTGCCGAGCACGCGCCGCCCCAACATCGGCGCGATGAACGAGACCAGTATCTTCCCGGTAACGCCGGAGGCCGAGATGATGAGAAAATACTTCGCGGCGACCGCCGGCTCGACCTGCAGCGCCAGCGCGATGATCGTCGGGCCCCACAGGATATAGCCATAAACCGCGGAGGCCGATCCGCCCCAGATCAAGATGGTCTGCCAGAAGAGCCGCGGGTTGTGATAGAGCTCGCCGAGATGAGCGCGCGGCTGCACCGCGGGCCGGATCGTCGGCAGCGGAACGCTGGAAAGCGCCAGTCCGAGTTGCTTGGCAACCGCCGCCTGTGCCTCACGGAACCGTCCTTTGGCGGTCAGCCAGCGCGCCGACTCGGGGACAAAAGCCCAGACCAGGAGCGCGACGATGACCGCGAGAAAGCCGGTCATCGCGACGCCGCGCCAGCCGAAGGCGTGCAGCAGGAGCGCCGAGGTGAAGGTCGCGAGCAGCGTGCCGGCGCTGGCAAACACGACAAAGAAGCTGGTGATGCCGGTGCGCCACCGCGTCGGGGTTTGCTCGACCACCATCGGCAGCACCGGCGTGACGCCAGCCGCGAGGCCAAAGCCGACCAAGAAACGCAGTACCGCGAGCCCGATCCACGCACCTTGCGGCAAGAGGCCGATGCACCCGGCGCAGATGCCGCAGATCAGCGTGCCGATCACCGCGAGCGCCTTGCGGCCGAAGACATCGCCGAGCGATCCCGCCACCAGCGAGCCGACGATCGCGCCGACGCCAGCGCCGTAAAGAATGAGCGCGCCCTGGCCGTAGGTCAGCTTCCATTCCGGCCCGATCGCCGACATCACAAAGGCGATGAGAAAGAAGTCGAAAAAGTCGAGGACGAGAACCGCCGCGGCGATCGAAAAGCTGGTCCAGAAGCGCCGGTTGAGCGGCGCGTCGTCATAAAGCGACAAAAGTGCTTCGGATGTCTGCTCGGCCATGCTTTCCTCCCACCGCGGCACCGCCTCTGCGCGAGGCTGGCGCACTGCGCCGCCGACCCGGATTCGTGCCCAGTAGCGGCGATAATCTTCAAGTATCCGTTTGATTTATGAGCCCGTCAACGACCCAGCCTTGCGCATTTTTGTCGCCTCTCTAGGGTTGCGGGTGATGGGCATTAACGGTTGGCGTGACGATGGCGTCCGCGCCGCCGCCGCGTTAAGGTCGTATCTTCTCAATCGAGGCCCATCTATCGGTCATGCAGTCGATCCGCATCCGCGGTGCGCGGGAGCACAATTTAAAAAACATCGATGTCGACCTGCCGCGCGACAGCCTGGTGGTGATCACCGGGCTGTCGGGATCGGGCAAGTCGTCGCTCGCCTTCGATACGATCTACGCCGAGGGGCAGCGGCGCTATGTCGAGAGCCTCAGCGCCTACGCGCGGCAATTCCTCGAGCTGATGCAAAAGCCCGATGTCGAGTCGATCGAAGGCCTGTCGCCGGCGATCTCAATCGAGCAGAAGACGACCTCGCGCAACCCGCGCTCGACGGTCGGCACGGTGACCGAGATCTACGACTACATGCGCCTCCTCTGGGCGCGGGTCGGAGTGCCGTATTCGCCGGCGACGGGCCTGCCCATCGTCAGCCAGACCGTGTCGCAGATGGTCGATCGCGTGCTGGCGATGAAGGAAGGCACGCGGCTCTATCTGATGGCGCCGATCGCGCGCCGCCGCAAAGGCGAATACAAAAAGGAGCTGGCCGACCTGCAGAAGCGTGGGTTTCAGCGGGTCAAGGTCGACGGCAAGATGTATGAGGTCGGCGAGGTTCCCGACCTCAAAAAGAATTTCACGCACGACATCTCGGTGGTGGTCGACCGGTTGGTGGTGTCGCCCGACCTGGGCAACCGGCTTGCCGATTCGTTCGAGACGGCGCTGGCGCTCGCCGACGGCATCGCCGTCGCCGAGAACGCCGACAGCGGCGAGGAGACCATCTTCTCGTCGAAATTCGCCTGTCCCGTGTCCGGATTCACGATCCCCGAGATCGAGCCGCGGCTCTTTTCGTTCAATAACCCGTTCGGCGCGTGTCCCTCCTGCGATGGGCTCGGCACCAAGCTCTATTTCGACGCCGATCTCGTGGTGCACGACGACAGCCGCAGCCTCTACGACGGCGCGGTGAGCCCGTGGTCGCACTCGTCGTCGCCCTATTACACGCAGACGCTCGAAAGCATCGCGCGCCACTTCAAGCAGAGCATGCACGCGCCGTGGCGCGACCTGCCGGAGAAGATGCGCGACGCGATCCTCAACGGCTCGGGCAGCGAGCCGATCAAGATGACCTATGACGACGGCCTCAGACAGTACTCGACCGACCGGCCGTTCGAGGGCGTGCTGCCCAACATGGAGCGGCGCTACCGCGAGACCGACAGCGCCTGGGTGCGCGAGGAGTTGGGCCGCTATCAGGCGGCGCGCACCTGCGAGGTCTGCGACGGCGCGCGCCTGAAGCCCGAGGCTCTAGCAGTCAAGATCGCCGGCAAGAGCATCAGCGAGGCGACCGCGCTCTCCATCCTTGACGCGGTCGACTGGTTTGCTGGCATCGACCCGACCCTCACCCCGGCGCAGCAGGAGATCGCTCAGCGCATCTTGAAGGAGATCAACGAGCGGCTGGGTTTCCTAAAGAATGTCGGCCTCGAATACCTGACCCTGGCGCGCGCCTCGGCGACCTTGTCGGGCGGCGAAAGCCAGCGCATCCGCCTCGCCTCTCAGATCGGCTCGGGTCTCACTGGCGTTCTCTACGTGCTCGACGAACCGTCGATCGGCCTTCACCAGCGCGACAACGACCGGCTGCTCGCGACCTTGCGACGGCTGCGCGACCTCGGCAACACGGTCATCGTCGTCGAGCATGACGAGGAAGCGATCCGTAGCGCCGACTGGTTGATCGATATGGGCCCGGGCGCCGGAATCCATGGCGGACACCTCGTCGCCGAAGGCACGCCCGATCATGTGATGCAGCAACCGGAGAGCATCACCGGCCAGTATCTGACCGGGATGAGGCAAATCTCGATCCCCGAGCGACGGCGGCGCGGTCACGAGCGTCAGATCCTTCGCCTCGTCGGCGCGCGTGGCAACAATTTGAAGGCGGTGACGGCGGAAATCCCGCTCGGCACGTTCTGCTGCGTGACCGGCGTGTCGGGCGGCGGCAAGTCGACCTTGATCGTCGAGACGCTCTACAAGGCGCTGGCCAAGCGGCTCAACAACTCGCGCGAGCAGGCCGCGCCGTTCGAGCGGCTCGAGGGAGTCGAGTTTCTCGACAAGATCGTCGATATCGACCAGTCGCCGATCGGCCGCACGCCGCGCTCCAACCCGGCAACCTATACGGGCTGCTTCACACCGATCCGCGACTGGTTTGCCGGGCTGCCCGAAGCCAAGGCGCGCGGCTACCAGCCGGGGCGCTTCTCGTTCAACGTCAAGGGCGGGCGCTGCGAAGCCTGCCAGGGTGACGGCGTCATCAAGATCGAGATGCATTTCCTGCCCGACGTCTATGTCCAGTGCGACGTCTGCAAGGGTCAGCGCTACAACCGCGAGACCTTAGAGGTGCTGTTCCGCGGCAGGTCGATCGCCCAGGTGCTCGACATGACCGTCGACGAGGGCGCCGAGTTCTTCCGCGCCGTGCCATCGATCCGCGACAAGCTGGTGACGTTGCAGCGCGTCGGGCTCGGCTATATCCATATCGGCCAACCGGCGACGACGCTGTCAGGCGGTGAGGCGCAGCGCGTCAAGCTGTCGAAGGAATTATCGCGGCGCGCCACCGGACGCACGCTCTACATCCTCGACGAGCCGACCACGGGCCTCCATTTCGAGGATGTGCGAAAGCTCCTCGAGGTGCTCCACGCGCTGGTCGAGACCGGCAACACGGTGCTGGTCATCGAGCACAATCTCGAGGTCATCAAGACCGCCGACTGGCTGATCGATCTCGGCCCCGAAGGCGGCGACGGCGGCGGCCGCATCGTCGCGACCGGCACGCCCGATGAGGTCGCGCAAGTCGCCGAGAGCCATACCGGGCGCTATCTGCGACCGCACCTCGCCAGGCGTCTGTCCGCTCCCCGCCGCGTCGCCGGCACCGCCGCGGAATAGCGCGCGAAAGCGTCAAGCGAAAGCGGGCATGACCTCTTTCGCGAACAGCTCGGCCGAGCGCAGCGCATCGGCATGGCTCATCGTGCCAAAGGCGAAATCGCAGACGAAATAGCTCGCCGACGACGCCTCGGTGACCTCGCCGACATAGTCGCGCACCTGGTCCGGCGTACCGGCGATGGCGTGGCCATGCGCCTGCAGCGCATCCCATTCGTCGGGCAGCGCCGCCGCGAGCGGGAACGGCACATCGTACTTCGCCCAGAGCAACTCCATATGCCGGCGCCACGGCTTGTAGGCGCGGCCGGCGATGTCGCGCGCCGCACGCTCGCTGTCGGCGACGACGATGTGCCGGTTGATGCCCATCAGCGGCAGATCGGCCTCGGCGCGGCCGAGGCGTCGCCATTCGGCCTTGTAAAGCTCGATGATCGCGCGCGCCTGCGCCGTGTCGCGCAGGGTCACAATATGCGCGCCGCGCTCCGCCGCCCAGGGGATGCTGTCCGGCCGGCTGGTGCCGTACCACAGCTCCGGATAGGGCTTCTGCACCGGCTTCATCGCGATCGGCACATGGTCGAAATCGTAGAACTTGCCGTGATAGGTCAGCTCGTCCTCAGTGAGGCCGATCCGCGTCACCTCAAAGGCTTCGCGGAACTGCTCGGCCCCGGTCGCGAAATCGATCCCGTAAAATCCGACTTCGATCGGCGAGATGCCGCGGCCGACACCGTAAAGAAGCCGCCCGTTCGACATCTGGTCGAGCATGCACACCTCGTCGATGAGCCGCAGCGGATGATAGAGCGGCAAGAGGTAGACCATCGGGCCGAACTTGATTTTTTGCGTGCGCTGCGCGACCGCCGATAGGAACACGCTCGGCGACGGCGCATAGCCCAAGGGCGTGTTGTGGTGCTCGGCCAGGTGATAGGCGTAGTAGCCGGCCCGGTCATAGGCCTCGATCAGCTTGAGCCGATCCTCGAAATGCCGGGCGAGCGGCTGGCCGCTATCGTCGAGATGGTCAAAAATTCCAAAGCGCATGGGTATCTCCCTGTTTGGCCCGCATCCTAGCGACAGCCGTTGCCGGGAGCAAAAGCGATCGGCGCCGCGTATTGTCGGGCAGCTGAAATGGGATGGCGAAGCGCATGACGATCGAGCCCACAACGCGCCTGAAGCCGCCGATCGGGATGATCATCGTGCTGGCTCTCGCCGCGCTCCTTTACGCCGGAATGATGGCCAATATCGGCGAAATCCAGAACCCGATGGGTGACGCGGCGGGACGCGGCATGGCGGCCGGATTTGCCATGGTATTGCTCATGGTCGAATGGGTCTTGCTAGCGGTGCTGCTGCTGATCGGCGGGATCAACGGCGACATGCCGAACTGGGCGGCGATCGCCGCGGCGCTGCTGTGGCCGCTGTCGGGCT
>DATHCK010000198.1:0-11209 GCA_035319545.1 Allostellaceae bacterium
TCTTGAAGATGCGGGTCGCCAGCGCCTGGCGCACCCGGTGCGGGTACTGCACGTCGGCGTAAAGCGTGAAACGCTCCTCGCCCGGATCCCAGACGCCGATCGCGCCGCGCGGCTCCATGAAATGCGCGTAGACGCGGCTGATCACGTAACGCCGCTTGACGACGTGCGCGGCGCCGGCGAGCGCCGCATCCGCGGCCGCCTTGTTGCCGGCCTCGAACAGATTCGAGATGTTGTCCGGGCAGTCGGGCCACACCGCGATCTTGCCTTCCGCGGCTTGTGCGGTGTCGGTGACCGAGGGCAGCATCTCGTAATCGACGTCGATCAGCTCGGCGGCGTCCTTCGCCCGCGCCAGCGTGTCGGCGACGACGAGCGCGACCGGCTCGCCGACATAGCGCACCGCGCCTTGCGCGAGGCCGAGATGGGCGCGGGCGAACATCGGCGAGCCGTCCGGGCGCTTTCTCTGAAACGGCACGCCCATGACACCGAGCTTCGCTTCGACCAGGTCGTCGCCGGTCATGATCAGCTGCACCCCCGGCGCGACCTTGGCGGCGCTGAGGTCGAGCGCACGGATGCGGGCATGGGCGTGTGGCGAGCGCAGGACGTACGCGTAAAGCTGGCCCAGCAAATTGTTGTCGTTCTGAAAGCGGCCCTGGCCGCTCAGCAGCCGCCGGTCTTCAAAGCGCCGCACTGGCTGGCCGATGCCGAATTCGCCCATCGCGTCGTCTCCGTGTTCCCGCGCGCTACTGGCAGGAAAATTTCTGCAGCGTCAAATCCGTCGGCTGGGGGCCGAGCTTGAAATCGGCCCGGCATGTCTTCGCGGTCTGCGGAAGGATGATGAATTCCGTCCGGCTATAGGGGCCTTCCAGCCGTTTGCCGTAACCGCATTTGACATAGATGCGCTCGGGGTTCTGGTAGAGCTCCCAGGTGTTCCACGCGATCTTCTTCGCCTTGTCCTGGTATTGGTCGGGCACCAGATCGGCCTGGTTCTCCGGCGGCCCGTCGTAAACGTCGATATAGACCAAGGTTTGTCCCGGCAGCGTAGGGCATTCGAGGGCCTCGGGCGGCGTCGTGCTTCCCGCTACGAGGAGAAGGAGCCCGGCGACGATACTCATCGTGCCGCCGAGGCGAAGTCGAACCAGACCACCGTCGTCCTTTCTCAATCCGTCGCGATGCGCGCCAAGGCCCGGCGCTGCAGTCGCGGCAGGATGATAGCGCCGGCGGCGGTAAACGCCACCGCGCTCGCGATGCCGGTAATCGTCCCTCGCACCACCCCATGTAACGCCGGCAGGTAGAGCAGCAACTGGGTTGTCGCGGCGGAGAGCAGCCCGAGATAGGAAAAAGTCATCATCTGGTAATGCCGGCTAAGCCGGCGCGGACGCGCCACGATCGCCTTGATGCCGAGGCCGATTGTCACCAGCGTCACGACCGCCAGGATATGGAACGGCCCGAAACGTCCCGTCATGCGGTAGAGCAACAACGCCGCGATACAGAGCACAATCATCGCCGCCGTATAGGCGCTGCCCATCGCGCGGTGCAGCGACGTGCCCTTGCGCATCAATAGCACGAGGGCGCCGAAGACGAGTGCGGCGAAGGCGGCCGCAACATGCGCGGCGCTAAGCGAGCTAATTGGCATGGGTCGTATCTCCCGTTCCGTCGATGATCGCGCGCAGGAAAGCCACGTAGTCCCCATAAGCCCGTGTCCCGGCCTCGGTAAGGCTGACGCGGGTGCGCGGCTTCTTGCCGTTGAAATCCTTCTCGATCCGGATGTACCCGGCGGTTTCGAGCGTCCCGAGATGGGCGCCGAGATTGCCTTCGGTGGCGTTGAGGATCACCCGCAAGCGGACGAATTCAAGGCGCTCGCCTCGTGGCAGGGCTTTGAGCGTGGCCATGATCCTGAGGCGCAGCGGCTGGTGGATGACGGCGTCGGGCTGTTCCATGTCAGGCCGTCCGCAGCCACAGCCCGCCCAGCACCAGCGCGCCGCCGCCGAACGCGGCCATCCACACGCCGAAATATGCCGGAAGAAGGAAGAAGCCGCCCAACGTCAAAACCGCCAGCGCAACGCCAATTGTGATAAAGCGCACGCCCAGCCACAGGCCGAGCACCGCATAACCCGCGGCCACCACAAGCGGGATGAAGGCGTCGATCTGGCGGCCGCTGACGGGGCTCATCACCGCGAGTGTCGCGGCAATGAACAGAGCGGCTATGAAGGCGATGCCGCTATAGGTCCAGTTCAGCCGGCTGGCGGCACGGCGGCGTGTCTCGACGACCGGCCGCTCGGCCGGCGTGCCGCGCCTGATGGCGGCCCGGAACGCCGTCGCATATCCAGCAAGAAAGCCGGTCGTCACGACCGCGGCCCAGATGGCACTGCCATACCGCGGTAGGGCGGCGGCTAGTCCATACCCGACCGCCCACAAAATGCCCCAGATAAGCAGATGCGGACTTGCTTCGCGGTAGCCGTAAAGTTGCCGGCTATGGGTTTCTGTGGCGGCGATGTCGCGCAGCGCATCGGCGGCCTCGCCGGGGGAGAGGGTCATGGCCTGGCTCCGTTGGTATAAAGAGCACTCTATATTATAGAGTTATCTGTGTCGACCGAAAACTTGCGCTGGCGCATAGTGGCGGATTTCCTGTTAGATCGACGGTTGCAGGTGCCGGCGGGCCGTGCGGGAGGAAACGGAATGGAACGCATCGATGTCGGCGAAGTCTCGATCGAGGCGCTGGTTCATGGCGCGGGCCGGCCGCTCCTGTTCCTGCACGGCATCGACTATTTCGCGCAGCAGGTGCCGTTTCTCTACCGGCTGGCCGACAATTTCCGGGTCATCGCGCCGCGCCATCCCGGCTTTGGTGCGACCCGCCGGCCGCAATGGATGCGCACTGTCGGCGACATCGCTTATCTCTACCTCGACATGCTCGACCGGCTCGCGCTCGACCATGTCATCCTCGTCGGCTCGTCGTTTGGCGGCTGGGTGGCGCTGGAGATGGCGGTGCGCTCGACGGCGCGGCTCGGCGGACTGGTGCTGATTGATACTCTCGGCCTTAAGTTTGGCGCGCGCGACGAGCCCGAAATCACCGACATTTTCGCGCTCTCGGCCGAGGAGGTCATCAAGCACAATTTTGCGGACCCGGCCAAGGCGCCCGACTACGCGACCATCGACGATGCGGCCCTCGAAGAGGTGGCACGCGACCGCGAGGCGGCGGCGCTCTACGGCTGGCGGCCGTTCATGCACAACCCGAGCCTCAGGCATTGGCTGCACCGCGCCAAGGTGCCGAGCCTCGTGGTGTGGGGCGAACAGGACCGTGTCGCGAAACCGTCTTACGGCGCGCACCTGACCCAGCTTCTGCAGAACGCGCGCTTTCTGCCGATCGCTGCCGCCGGCCATTATCCGCAGATCGAAGAGCCGGAACGGGTCGCTACCGCGATCGAGGCTTTTGCCCGGGAGAACCTGCCGTGATGCACACTTGGCACTTCAGCGAGATGGCCTATCACCCGGCCTGGGCGCAGCTCAACGAATCCTATCGGGTCATCATCCCGTCGCGGCTTTACGACCCGAAAGTCGGCGCCGATCTCTACCACCGCTATCTCGACGAGTGGGCGCTGTGCGACGAGCTCGGCATCAACATCATGACCAACGAGCACCACGCGACCGCGACCTGCGCCGACTCGGTGTGCACGATCCCGATGGCGATCCTCGCGCGCGAGACCAAGAAGGTGCGCCTGTTGGCCCTCGGCATGCCGATCGCCAACCGCGAGAACCCGATCCGCGTCGCCGAGGAATATTCGATGCTCGACGTGATCTCGCGCGGCCGCATCGAGATGGGGTTCGTCAAGGGCGTGCCGTTCGAGATTTCGCCGGCGAACTCCAACCCGGCCGATCTCATGGAGCGGTTCTGGGAGGCGCATGACCTGATCCTGAAGGCGATGACCTCGCATGACGGGCCGTTCTCCTGGGAGGGCACGCATTTCCACTATCGCAGCGTCAACATCTGGCCGCGGCCTTACCAGCAGCCGCACCCGCCGGTATGGATGCCGGTCGGCAGCCAGGGCAGCGCCAGCGAGGCGGCGGCGCGCGGCATCACGATCGGCGTGCTCAACACCGGCTGGACCGCGACACCGGGGATTTTCGGCGCCTACCGCGAGACCGCGGCAAAATGCGGCCGCGAGTTCAACCTGCACAACCTTGCCTATATGGCGCTAATCGGCGTCGGCAAGACGCGCGAGGAAGGCTGGCGCCGCGCCGACCAGATCCTCGATTACAGCCGCACCTCGGGCATCGTCGCGCCGCAATTCGCCAATCCGCCCGGGTACGTCGCGCCTCAAATGGCGGCTACCGCGATCAGGGGCACCGCGACGACCGCGCGCGCCACGCGCCTCCAGACCCGCGACGGCAAGCCGATCAACCCGCGCACCGTCAATGTCGAGGACGCGATCAACGCCGGTCTCGTCTTTGCCGGCACCCCCGACGACGTGTGGGACCAATTAAAGGCGTTCTACGACCATGTCGGCGGCTTCGGCCATTTGCTGATGATGGGCCAGGGCGGCCATATCAGCCATGAGGACACGGTCGACAACCTGACCCTGTTCTCAAAGGAAGTCCTGCCGCGGCTAACCGAACTGGGGTGAGCTTGCTTCCCGTCCGGCGATCGGCCCTCGCTCTGGCGGTTCTGGTGCTGCTTTCGCAGGGACCTCCAGCCGTCGCCGACGAAGCGGGCCCCGAGGCCAGTCCGCTGACGACGCTGGCGTGCCGCGACCGCGAAGACCCGAGAGTGGGTGCGATTCTCGTCTTCAACCTCGCGCGCAAACGGCTGATCGACTCGTCGGGCAGCGGTGGCACGATCCTCTTCGGCGACAGCTCGCTGCCGCTCAAAATGACCCCGGCGACGATCGAATGGGAAGCCGGCGGAAACACCTTCTGGCTTAATCGCGCGACCCTCGAGCTCGATGTCGCCGGTCGCGTCTTTGTCTGCCAGATCGCGAAGAACCAGCTTTAGGGGCGCGGCTCGCGCTAATCGTTTAGAAAGCTCTGCCAGGCCCGGATGACGGCGCCGAACGCTCCGACGGAGCGCTGGCGGCAGCGGTTGACATGGATCGCGTCGATGACCGCGACCCAGGTTTCATAACGTGAACTCCCGGCCGCCATGAGCTGGTCGAGGTGGTGCTCGGCGGCGAGCGGAGCATCCTCGCCATGCTGCGCGATGAGCGTCCGCGCGAGAAAATCGATCTCGGTTTCGCAAAGCGTGGTCGCTGGTTTGCCTGGCATCTTTCGTGTCCCGCTGAATGATCCGGGCCGTTCCGGTTCAAACCGCGCGCCACGCGTCGGGCCGCCGAGCCATGCACAAAAATCCGCGCGAAACCTCGCGCTTTCGCGGATTTGTCGCCGCGACGCCAGGACGGTTTCGCAATTTGCGACGGAATCTGCGACGAAGCTTGAGAATGAACAGCGGTCGGAGCCCGCCGCTCAGCGCGCCAATGTCGGCCGTGTCAACCGCGCGGGTTCGGCTGGCGGTTGCTCCCGCCGGTACTCCGGCACGAGGCGCTGCAGCAAATCGAGCACCCGATTTTCGTTGGCGGCGCGCGCCTCGGTTTCGAGTTCGTCGATCGACCGGGCGAGGATCGCATAGTCCGCGGTGCGCGGCGCGGCGAGACGCAGCGCCGGGTTCGCCGTCGGCATCGCCGCCTCGGCGTCGTGGAACAATTCTTCGTGCAGCTTCTCGCCGCGACGCAACCCGGTGAACTCGATCTTGATGTCGTGCCCCGGGACGCGCCCGGCGAGGCGGATCATCTGTTGCGCCAGATCGACGATCTTGACCGGCTCGCCCATGTCGAGCACGAAGATCTTGCCGCGCGACCCGTTGCCGTTTTCCGTCTCGTCGCGCGCCGCCGTCGCGGAGGCTTCCAGCACCAGCTCGACCGCCTCGCGCACCGTCATAAAGAAGCGGGTGACTTCGGGGTCGGTGACGGTCAGTGGACCGCCCGCGGCGAGTTGGCGGGCAAAGAGCGGCACCACCGAACCGGTCGAGCCCAGCACGTTGCCAAAGCGCACGGTCACAAAACGCGTGCCACCCGCCCGGGCTTTGTTTTGCCCGCGCCGCCCGCGCTCCGCCTCGTCGAGGTCGAGCGCCTGGCACGCCGCCTCGGCGAGCCGCTTGGTCGCGCCCATGACGTTTGTCGGGTTGACCGCCTTGTCGGTCGAGACCTGCACGACCAGCCGTGCCCCGTGCGCACGCGCCGCCTCGGCGACGTTGCGGCTGCCGACGACGTTGGTGAGCACCCCTTCGACGGGGTTCTGCTCGACCATCGGGACGTGCTTCAGAGCGGCGGCATGGAACACCACCTCGGGCGCCTCGGCGGCGAGCACCGCGTCGACCCGCGAACGGTCGCGCACATCGCCGAGCAGTGGCCGCACCGCCGGGCCGGAAAAGCGCTCGCGCAGCTCGAGGTCGATCGAATAGAGCAGGTATTCGCTGTTGTCGAAAAGGATCAGCCGCGCCGGCGCCAGGGCCGCCAGCTGACGCGCCAACTCCGAGCCGATCGTGCCGCCCGCCCCCGTGACCAGGATGCGCCGGCCGCGCACCAGATCGGCCATCGCCTCGCGGTCGAGCACCGCTTGCGGACGGCCGAGCAGGTCTTCGATGGCGATCGGCTGGACCGTGCCGGGTTCCTCGAGCCCCTGGCGCAGCTCGGTCGCGCGCGGTAGTCGGGCGAGCGGGATCGCCAGCGCGTCGGCGCGTTCGAGCAGATCGCGCATCGCCGCGCCGTCCAGGCCCTGCGCGGTGACGATCAACTTTTGCGGGCGGATGCCGCGCCGGCCCAGTCGCGCCACGACCCGTTCGAGATCATCGATGAGACCGAGCACCGGGACGCCGTATATCTCCCGTCCCACGCGCGAGCGGGTATCCGCCAGCACGCCGACCACCCGATAGACCGAATGCCGATCGCGCAGCGTTTCGCGGATAAAGGTGTCGGCGCCGTCGCGGGTGCTGATGAGCAGCACCGGCACGACCTGCACCCCCGCCGAGCGTTCGAGAATGTGGTCGAGACCGCGATCCTTGAACAGGCGATAGCCGAGCCGCGGCGCGCCGAGAAACGCGATCAGCACAAACCAGTTGATGACGAGCGTCGAGCGCGGCAGCGTCTCAAGCCGGGCGAGGATGAACATGACCGGCAGCGCGATGAGCACCGTCAGGGTCGCGGCCTTCGCGATGTTGAACAGATCGGGCAGCGAGGCGTAGCGCCAGATGCCGCGATAAAGCCCGGTAAACAGAAAGACGATCCCCGCCACCGCGGTGAACATCGCGCCGTAAGCAATCGTCAGTCGTGGTTCGTAGGACAGCGCGTCGCCGCCGAGCCGCAGATAACAGGCGACGGCAAACGACAGCGCCGCCATCACGACATCGTGCAGAAAAGCCAGCAGCGCGCGGCGGGAATTGGGCAGAAGCGGCAAAGGGGAACGCCATTAGGTCGCGGACAAGCGGCACTATCCTACAGCAAAATCGCCGACGGGCGGGAAGCTGCCTCCAATGCTTGGCCCAAGCTTGCGTCGATGCCGCCCCGGCGATTGACTTGGTTCCTAAACAGGCCAGCGATTACAATGGCCTGATGGACCGCCAGCGACTCTACCGCATGCTGCAGCCCGGCAACCCGGAGGCTAGCGCGGTTCTCTGGCGCCTCATCCATCACGCCATGGTCGCCGCGGGGATCGGGCTGATGCTCGCCCTGACCGTGCCGGATTGGCAGGCGCTTCATGGCGATACCCTATCGGATGCCTTTGATGTCGTTGCGGCATTTTTCGTGCTCGATTTCGCGCTGCGCTTCTACGCGGCGCCGGGCGCGCCCGGCGGCGAGCATCGCGGCGCTTGGCGTTCGCGTCTGTCTTGGCTGGGCTCGCTCGGCGGCATCTTCGATCTGGTGGCGGCGATTCCCGGGGTTATCGCGCTTCCCGACAACAGCGATGCGACGCTGATCGGGTTTATCTGGGTCTTCAAATACGTCCGCTATTCGCCCGGCCTTTCGATCCTCGAGCGGGTGATCACCAACGCCCGGCACGCCCTCTTGTCGGTGCTGCTGGGCCTCGTGATCGTGCTGCTGGCGGCGGCGAGCCTCGCCTATCTCTTGGAGCGTCACTCCGATCCCGCGTTTGGGTCGATCCCGGCTGCGCTGTGGTGGGCGATCGTCACGCTGACCACGACCGGCTATGGCGACGTCGTGCCGCACACGGTCGGTGGCCGGATGCTCGCCGGCGTGGTGATGGTGTGCGGCATCATGGTGTTTGCGTTACTCGCCGGCATTCTCGCCACCGGCTACGCCGAGGAGATGCGCCGCCGCGAGTTCCTGCGGACCTGGGAGCTCGTCGCCGAAGTGCCGTTCTTTCACAATCTAGGGGCGACGTTGATCGCCGAGGTGGCGCGGCTGCTGCGGGCGCGCGACTACCCGGCCAACGCCGTCATCATGCGCCGCGGCGAGCCCGGCGACTGCATGTATTTCATCGCCGACGGCGAGGTTCAGATCGAGCTCGATCCGAGCCCGCTGCGCCTTGGGGCCGGCGCCTTTTTCGGCGAACTGGCCCTGCTGACCGGCGCGCCGCGCAATGCCACGATCACTGCCGCGAGCTCGTGCACGTTGTTGACCCTCGACATTGTCGATTTTTTCGAACTGCTCAGCCGCCATCCCGAGCTGGCGCGCGTCATCCATGATGAGGCGGTCCAGCGTCTTGGTCCCGGCGCGCCGCTGCATGCGGCGCTGAAGGTCATGATGGCCCGCGACAGCGCGCCCGCCTCGTGAGTAAATAGCGGCCGATCCAAGGAAGGACGCCGATGCCCAAAAAACCCCAGGTGATTGCCCTCGAAGAGCACTATCTCGACCCCGAGCTCGCGACGCATTTCGCCGGCCTCGACAAGGTGCCGCCGCACGGCGCGGCGAACATGCCGAAAGTGCCGGAGCGGCTCTACGATCTCGGCGCGCTGCGGCTTAAGGAGATGGACGAGGCGGGCGTCGATTTTCAGGTGCTGTCGCACGCCGCGCCGTCGCTGCAAAAGGTCGATGCCGAGACAGGCGTCAGGCTTGCCAAGGGTGTCAATGACCGGCTGAAGCAGACGGTCGACGCGCACCCAGATCGTTTCGCGGCCTTCGCCGCGCTGCCGACCGCTGACCCGAAAGCGGCTGCTGATGAGCTGGAGCGCACGGTCACGCGGCTCGGCTTCAAGGGCGCGATGATCCACGGCCTCACCAACGGGCTCTTTATCGACGACCCGCGCTTCTGGCCGATTTTCGAGCGCGCCGCGGCGCTCGACGTGCCGCTCTACATGCACCCCTCGACCCCGGATCCACGGGTCATCGAGGTCTATTACAAGGATTACGTCGAGAAATTCCCGACCATCCTGCGCGCCGCGTGGGGTTTCACGGTCGAGACCGCGACCCAGGGCGTGCGGCTCGTGCTGAGCGGCGTGTTCGAGAAATACAAGGGACTCAGAATCATCCTCGGCCATTTGGGCGAGGGGCTGCCGCTTTATCTGTGGCGCATTAACATGGGCTTCGCGCGCGATGGTCGTGGCTCGACCTGGTTCCGCGACGCGTTCAGCGAACACTTCTGGGTGACGACCAGCGGTTTTTTCTCCGATCCGGCGTTGCTGCACTGCATCCAGGAGATCGGCATCGACCGGGTGCTGTTCTCGATCGACTATCCCTTTGTCGACAATCCGCCCGGCACGTCATGGGCCGACCGTCTGCCGCTATCGGCGACCGACAGGGAGAAGATCCTCAACGGCAACGCCAAGCGCCTCTTGAAACTTTAGGGCGGCAGCTTCGTTAAAGAGAACCAGCGAACGGAGGGCCGAGCCATGCGGGTTCTATGCGTCCATCCCGGCCCGCTGATGTACACGCGGATTTTCCTGCGGCTGGAGCCGTTGGGGCTCGAGCTGGTGGCGGCTGCGGTGCGCCAGGCCGGGCACGAGGTGGCGTTGATCGACCTGCAGGTCGAGACGCATCGCGATTTCTTCCGCTGGGTCAAGGATTGGCGGCCCGACGTCGTCCTCTTTTCCTGTAACTACCTCGCGAACGTGCCGGAGATCGTCGATCTCGCAAAGAGCGCGAAGATCACGTTGCCGCGCGCGGCCGTATGCGTCGGCGGACACAGCGCGTCGTTTGTCGCGGCCGCGCTCATCGAGCACGGCGAAGGCGCGATCGATTGCGTGGTCCGCGGCGAGGGCGAGGCGGCGATCCCACCGCTGCTCGCGGCGATCGAATGCGGCGATGACCTCGCCGCGGTGCCGGGCGCGGTGACCGCGAGCGGGCAGGGCCCGGCACCGGGTTTTGTCCATTCGCTCGACGATCTTTTGCCGGCGCGCGACCTCTTGCGCCACCGCCGCAAATATTTCCTCGGGGTGCTCGATCCGTGCGCTTCGATCGAGTTCTCGCGCGGCTGCCCGTGGGACTGCTCGTTTTGCAGTGCCTGGACGTTTTATGGCCGCTCCTACCGGGTGATGAGTCCCGAGCGCATCATCGAAGACCTCCGCTCGATCAAGGAGCGGGGGGTGTTCATCGTCGACGATGTCGCCTTCATCCAGGAGCGCCAAGGCATGGCGTTGGGCGAGGCGATCGCCGCGGCCGGAATCAAGAAGCGCTATTACCTTGAGACGCGCGGCGACGTGCTGCTGCGCAACAAGGAGGTCTTCGAGTTCTGGTCAAGGCTTGGCGTCTCTTACATGTTCCTTGGGCTTGAGGCGCTCGACGAGGAAGGCCTCGTCAAATATCGCAAACGCGTGCCGCTCGGCCGTAATTTCGAAGCGCTCGAATATGCCCGCTCATTGGGCGTTCACATAGCGATCAACCTGATCGCCGACCCTGACTGGGACCACGAGCGCTTCCGCGTCGTGCGCGAGTGGTGCGTCGAGCAGCCGGAGATCGTCAATATCAGCGTCAACACGCCCTATCCCGGCACCGAAAGCTGGCTGACCGAGGAACGCCGGCTCGAAACCCGCGACTACCGGCTTTTCGACATCCAGCATTCGGTGTTGCCCACCAAGCTGCCACTCGAGGAGTTCTATGCCGAGCTGGTGGCGACGCAGCGCGCGATCTACTCCAAACACATCGGCTGGCGCCAGATCACCGGCGCGGCAAAGCTGGCGACAAAGCTGCTGCTCCGCGGGCAGACCAATTTCGTCAAGAGCATGCTGAAGATGAACAGCGTCTACCGGCCCGAGCTGCTGCTCGCGGAC
>DATHCK010000199.1:0-3344 GCA_035319545.1 Allostellaceae bacterium
GACAAAGCGATGCTGGCGCGCGCTGACGGTGTCGGGCCGAAGCTCGCGGCGCGTATCGCCAACGAGCTGCGCGACAAGGTCGGCGGACTGACGCTGGTCGCGACCAACGCCGCCGCGCCCGTTGCGCCAGCCGCGAGCGACCCCGGCGCGACGGGCGACGCGGTATCGGCTCTCGTCAATCTCGGCTATCGCCGCGCCGAGGCGTTTGGCGCGGTCGCCACCGCGTCGCGCCGGCTCGGCGGCGACGCCAAGGTCGACGCGCTGATCCGCGCCGGGCTCCAGGAATTGGCGCAAAACGCTGAGGCGCGGGCATGAGCGCCGTCCCCGAACGGCTCGTCGCGCCGCAGCCCGGCGAGCAGGATGCCGCCGAAGCGCCAATCCGCCCGCAATCCCTCGACGAATTCGTCGGCCAGAAGCAGCTGCGCGACAACCTCTCGGTCTTTATCGAAGCGGCTAAAAACCGCGGCGAGGCGCTCGACCATGTGCTGTTCTCCGGGCCGCCTGGCCTCGGCAAGACGACGCTGGCGCAGATCGTCGCGCGCGAGCTGGGAGTCGGCTTCCGCGCGACCTCCGGCCCGGTGATCCAGCGTGCTGGCGATTTGGCCTCGCTGCTGACCAACCTGCAATCACGCGATGTGCTGTTTATCGACGAAATCCACCGGCTGTTGCCGGCTGTCGAAGAGATCCTCTACCCCGCGATGGAGGATTTTCAGCTCGACCTGATCATCGGCGAGGGTCCGGGCGCGCGCTCGGTTCGCATCGACCTGCCACCCTTTACCTTGGTCGGCGCGACGACCCGCTCGGGCCTCATCACCCGTCCGCTGCGCGAGCGTTTCGGCATTCCGCTGCGCCTCGCGTTTTACGAACCGGCCGAGCTGGCGCAGATCGTCGCCCGCGGCGCTCGGGTGCTGGCTTTCGCGCTGGAGCCTGACGGCGCCGCGGAGATCGCGCGCCGGGCGCGCGGCACGCCGCGCGTCGCGATGCGCCTTTTGCGCCGCATCCGCGATTTCGCCGCGGTGCAGGGCTGGCCTGCGGTGGGGGCCGACGCGGCGGACCAGGCGCTGTCGCGGCTCGATGTCGATCATCGCGGGCTCGACGGCATGGATCGCCGCTATCTCCGCTGCATCGCGCAGAACTACGGCGGCGGCCCGGTCGGGGTCGAAACGATGGCGGCGGCGCTCGGCGACCAGCGCGACGTCATCGAGGAGGTCATCGAGCCGTATCTGGTGCAGGAAGGTTTTGTCCAGCGCACCCCGCGCGGCCGCATGCTGACCGAGATCGCCTTCCGCCATCTCGACCTGCCGGTGCCGGTGAGCGTGCCCGGCCAGTTC
Organism: Allostellaceae bacterium; assembly: GCA_035319545.1. GTDB lineage: Bacteria > Pseudomonadota > Alphaproteobacteria > ATCC43930 > CGMCC-115725 > DATARH01. Next base: position 1,332 of record DATHCK010000199.1, read on the forward strand.
GAGCTGCTGCCGCCGCTAGTGCCGGCTGAGGACGATGTGCCGTGAGCGTCGGGTTTCACGATGGCGTCAGCCACAGTTTCCCGTTGCGCGTCTATTACGAAGACACCGATGCGGCCGGCATGGTCTATCACGCCAACTACCTCAAATTCGCCGAGCGCGGGCGCAGCGAGATGCTGCGCAGCATGGGGTTTCCGCATCGCCAGCTCGCCGCGACGGATGGCGTCGGCTTTGCGGTGCGGCGCTGCTCGGTCGAGTATCTCGTCCCGGCGCGGCTCGAGGACGCGCTCGTTGTCGACACGACGCTGGTCGATGTCGGCGCCGCGACCCTCAACCTGCGCCAGCGCATCCGCCGCGGCGACGAGCTTCTCGCCGATCTCGCCGTGCTTGTCGCCTGCGTCGGCCGCGATGGCCGGCCGCGCCGGCTGCCGAGCGCGTTGCGCGCCGCGCTCGCGAGCGAAGCGCCTCACGCGCCATAGTTGCGCCTTATCTTGATGTTTCCTGCCCGATTGACGCCATAAAGGCCTGCCAATAATGCCCGTTGAAACTTCTCAGCTTCCTGGTGCCGTGACCCACTCTCTCTCGATCGTCGATCTGATCGGGCAAGCCGACATCATCGTCAAACTGGTGATGTTGATTCTGCTGCTCGCCTCGTTCTGGTCGTGGGCGGTGATCTTCGACAAGATCATGCGCTTGCGGCGATTGCGCCAATCGGCGACGAGCTTCGAGGAAACCTTCTGGTCGGGGGGCTCGCTCGACGACCTGTTCGATCGGGTCGGCCAGCGTCCGATCGATCCGATGAGCGCTGTGTTTGCCGCGGCGATGCGCGAGTGGCGCCGCAGCGCCGCCAAGGGCCTGCTCGGCACACCCAACATGCGTGCCAGCCTGCAACAGCGCATCGAGCGGGTGATGAATGTTACCGTCGGGCGCGAGATGGACCGCGCCGAACGCTTCATGGCCTATCTCGCGACCGTCGGCTCCACTGCGCCGTTTGTCGGCCTGTTCGGCACGGTCTGGGGCATCATGGACAGTTTCCAGTCGATTGCCGCCTCGAAGAACACGAGCCTTGCCGTGGTCGCGCCCGGTATCGCCGAGTCGCTCTTTGCCACCGCGCTCGGTCTTGTCGCGGCGATCCCGGCGGTCATCGCTTACAACAAGCTCTCGACCGATTTTTCGCGCTATGCCGGGCGGCTTGAGGCGTTTGCCTCGGAATTCAGCGCCATCCTGTCGCGCCAGCTCGACGAGAGGCCGTAGCGGATGGCCGTCACCCTGAGCAACGGCAAGGGAGCGCGTAACTCCCGCTATCGGCCAATGGCCGACATCAACGTGACGCCGCTTGTCGACGTCATGCTGGTGCTGCTTGTCGTCTTCATGGTGACGGCGCCGCTGCTGACGGTCGGCGTCCCGGTTGATCTGCCGCAAACCCAGGCGCCGCCGATCAACGAGCCGAAAGAGCCGACGGTCATCACCGTCAACAAGGAAGGCGAAATCTTCGTCCAGGACACCAGCATTCCCATGGATTCGCTGGTTGCGAAGCTGCAGGCGGTCACCAACAGCAATCCCGACGCGGTGCTTTACGTGCGCGGCGACAAGGACATCAATTACGGCAAGGTACTCGAGGTGATGAGCCTCATCAGCAATGCCGGGTTCCACAAGGTTTCCCTGGTCGCCGAGGCGCCCAAGGGCGGACAGGCCCCGCCACCGTCGCCGCCGCCAACGATGTCGGTGACCACCTCGCCGCCGGCGGCACCAGCGGCGCCGGCGCGCTGACCCGCTGCGGGTCGATGACATGTCTCCCGGCCTCTCGATAGCGGACCGCGCGCGATGACCGTTCTGGTGCTCGACGATCGCGACCTCGTGGTCCCGTCCGAGACCCGCGATGTCAATCCGGGCGGGATCGCCGCATCGGCGGTCATGCACACTGCGATCCTCGCAGCGATCATCGTCGGACTGCCGACGCTGTTCCGGCCGCCGATCCCGCAGGATCAGCCGATCGCGGTCGAGCTGGTGAACATC
>DATHCK010000200.1:0-11852 GCA_035319545.1 Allostellaceae bacterium
TCGCCCAGCAGATGTTCAAGACGCTGGCCGATCGCGGCATCAACATCCAGGTGATTTCGACCTCCGAGATCAAAGTCAGCGTGCTGATCGCCGCTGACTACACCGAACTCGCGCTGCGCGCGCTGCACACCGCCTATGGGCTCGACGACGCCGGATGACCGCTGAATTCGTCGCCACCGATCGACGCGAGGCTCGGTCGCGCACGGCAGCCCTAGCCACGGGGCGGCGCGGCGAGCTCGACCGCCTGTGGGGGCGCGGCCGCGACTTCCTCGGCAGCGAATTCGCGATCATGGGTGGGGCGATGACCTGGGTGTCGGAGCGTAACCTGGTCGCGGCGATCTCCAATGCCGGCGGGTTCGGGGTGATCGCCTCGGGGTCGATGTCGCCCGATCTGCTGGGACGAGAGATCGAGGCGACCGCGGCGCTGACCCACAAGCCGTTCGGCGTCAACCTGATCACCATGCACCCGCAGCTTCTGGAGCTGGTCGACGTCTGCCTCGCGCATCGGGTGGGGCATGTCGTGCTGGCGGGCGGCATTCCGCCAGGCGCCGCGATCGCGCGCATCCGCGCCGGCGGCGCGCGCGCCTTGTGCTTTGCGCCGGCGCTGGTGCTGGCGAAAAAGCTGGTGCGCAGCGGCGCGGAGGCGATTGTCATCGAGGGCAACGAGGCAGGTGGCCATATCGGGCCGGTCTCGACCGCGGTGCTGGCGCAGGAGGTGCTGCCGCATATCAGCGAAGTGCCGGTCTTCGTCGCCGGCGGCATCGGGCGCGGCGAGGCGATGCTCTCTTATCTCGAAATGGGTGGGGCGGGGGTGCAACTCGGCACGCGTTTTGTGTGCGCTCACGAGTCGATCGCGCATCCCAATTTTAAACGCGCCTTTATCCGCGCCTCGGCGCGCGACGCGGTAACGTCGGTGCAGCTCGACACGCGCTTTCCGGTGATCCCCGTGCGCGCGCTCGCCAACCCCGCGACCGAGCGCTTCGCGCAGACCCAGCGCGAGGTCATCGAGCGCTTCACTCGCGGCGAATTGAGCCAGAAGGACGCACAGCTCGAAATCGAGCATTTCTGGGCCGGGGCGTTGCGCCGCGCGGTGATCGACGGCGATGTCGAGGGCGGATCGCTGATGGCCGGGCAAAGCGTCGGCCTTGTCTCGCGCGAGCAGAGCACGGTCGAGATTCTCGACGAGCTCGTCGAACAGGCGCTGGCGGTAATCGCCGCCCGCCGGCGCGAGGGCGCCGTTCATCTGGTCGCTTCGAAACCGCGCGCCGCGGAGGGCCGGGACCGGGCGACATGAACGATATCCCTGGAAGCCCCCCAGCGGCCGCGCCGGCGACCTCACCGGGTGGCCCGCCGGGGCCGCGCCCGGGAACCTCGCCGGCGGGAACAGCTGCGACCGGTACTAGGCGGCTGCTGCGTCGGCTACGCGACGTCATGGCGGCGTCGGGGACGGCACAGGAGCGGCTTGACCGGATCGTGCTCCTGGTCGCCGCCGAGATGGTCGCCGAGGTCTGCTCGATCTATGTGATGCGCGCCGGCGAGGTGCTTGAGCTGTTCGCAACCGAGGGCTTGCGGCCCGAGGCGGTGCACCGCACGCGGCTCCGGGTCGGCGAGGGGCTCGTCGGCGTCATTGCCGCAACCGCGCGGCCGCTCGCTTTGGCCGATGCCCAGGCGCACCCCGATTTCGCCTATCGGCCCGAGACCGGCGAGGAGATTTATCACTCGCTGATGGGCGTGCCGATCCTGCGCGGGGGCCATGTGCTGGGCGTGCTGGTGGTGCAGAACCGCACGCCGCGGCGCTACACCGAGGACGAGATCGAGATCGCGCAGACGATCGCGATGATCGTCGCCGAGCTCGTCGCGAGCGGCGAGCTCGTTAATCCCTTGGAAATGGCGCAGTCGAGCAGCGGCGCGCTGCTGCCGCTGCGGCTCGCCGGCGTGCGCCTCAATGAGGGGCTGGCGATCGGGCCGGTGGTGCTGCATCAACCCAAACTGGTGATCCGCCAGGTCGTCGCCGAGGACATCGAGGCCGAGCTCGCCCGGCTGCAGCGCGCCATCTCGGCCATGCAGAGCGCGATCGACGACCTGGTCGTCACCAGCCGCGGACTTGGTGCTGGCGAGCATCGCGACATCATCGAGGCTTACCGCATGTTCGCCGCCGATCGTGGTTGGCTCGATCGGATCACCGAGGCGGTGCGCACCGGGCTCACCGCCGAGGCGGCCGTGCAGAAGATCCGCGAGGAAACGCGCACGCGCATGCTGCAGATCGCCGACCCCTATCTGCGCGAACGGCTCTTGGATCTCGAAGACCTCGCCAACCGGTTGCAGAACTTCCTCGCGGGCGGCTTGGCGGGCGGCGAGATGGGCGTTCTGCCGCCCGAGTTCATCCTCGTCGCAAAGTCGATGGGGCCGGCCGAGCTGCTCGATTACGCCCATCGCCGCGTGCGCGGGTTGGTGCTGGAGGAGGGCTCGCCGACCGCGCATGTCGCGATCGTCGCGCGTGCCTTCGACATCCCGGTTGTCGGCCGGGTGGAGGATGCGACGAGCCGCGCTGAGAGCGGCGACATCGTCATTGTCGACGGCGACCACGGCCAGGTGCTGATCCGGCCGAGTGAGGACATGCAGCAATCGGTCGAGGAGGCGATCGCCGCGCGGACGCGCCGGCGCGCCTATTACGACACGCTGCGCGACCAGCCGGCGGTGACGCTCGACGGCGTGCCGATCCGGCTATTGCTCAATGCGGGGCTGTTGATCGATCTGGTGCAGCTAGCGGCGACAGGCGCCGACGGGATTGGCCTATTCCGTACCGAAATCCCGCTTTTGACGCGCGACGCCTTTCCCGATGTCGCCGACCAGACCGGGTTTTACCGCCGCGCCTTCGAACAGGTCAGCGGCCGGCAGATCGTGTTTCGCACGCTCGACATCGGCGGCGACAAGGTGCTGCCCTATCTGAGCCATGCGGCCGAGGAAAATCCGGCGATGGGGTGGCGCGCGATCCGCATCGGGCTCGACCGGCCGGCGATGCTGCGCCAGCAGCTGCGCGCGCTCTTGCGCGCCGCCGGCGACCGCGATCTCTGGGTCAAGTTTCCGATGATCGCCGAAGTCGCCGAGTTCGATGCCGCGCGGCAGCTTCTCGACCTCGAACAGCGCCGCGCCGCGGCGGAGGGCTACGCGCCGCCGCGCTCGCTCCGGGTTGGGGTGATGCTGGAGGTGCCATCGTTACTTTGGCAGCTGCCAGAATTACTCAAACGGATCGATTTTCTTTCGATCGGCACTAACGATCTGGCGCAGTTTCTCTTTGCGTCTGATCGCGGCAACCCGCGTTTGGCTGACCGCTACGACCTGCTGTCGGCGCCGATTGTCGCGCTGCTGCGCGACGTCGTCGCCAAATGCGCCGCGGCGGACGTGCCGCTCAGCATGTGCGGCGAGATGGCGGGCAGTCCGGTCGACGCCATGACGCTGATCGCGTTGGGTTTTCGCACGCTGTCGCTGACCGCGAGCGCGCTGGGGCCGGTCAAGACGATGATTCGCAGCCTCGACGTCGGCGGCGTCGCACGCTATCTCGACGAGATCGGCGAGCGACCGGATCACTCGTTGCGTCAGCGGCTGACGGTCTATGCGCGCGACCATGCAGTCTCGTTGTGACGGCGGCGTCGCGCAGGAGGCCGAATCGACAGTGCGGCGCGGTTTTAGTATAGAAGGGCGCGAAAGCGGGTACGCGGCTTGACGTTTTTCCAGCGCATCAAAACGCCGTTCACCGAGGATCCGGCCGAGGAACAGGCGCGGGTGCAGCCGCGGATACGGCTGATCGGCGAGTTGTTGCAGGAGCGGCGCGAGGAACTCGGCCTCGACCTGGACGAAATCGGCGCGATGTTGCGGATCAAGCCGCTCTACCTCGCCGCGCTTGAGCAGGGTCGCACGCATGATCTTCCCGGGCCGGCCTACGCGATCGGCTTTGTCCGCGCCTATTCGGATTTTCTCGGTCTCGATTCCGAAGCCGTGCTGGCGCGCTTCAAGACCGAGGCCGCAGGGGTCACCGCGCGTCCCGATTTGACGCTGCCGGTGCCGCTCGGCGAACGCAGCCTGCCGGGCGGCGCGCTGGTTCTTGTCGCGCTGATCGTCGCGCTGTGCGGTTACGGCATCTGGTACTACGTGTCGACCGAAGAGCGGAACCGGCCCGAGCGGGTCGCCGCCGTGCCGCCCGCGCTGCAGAAGCCGCCGGTGCTTGTCACGCCGTCGTCATCCGCGCCCCCGTCCACGCCTAATACAGACAGCAGCACGCAATCGCCGCCGTCTTCCGCACCGAACCTTTACAGCCCCTCGGCCGGCACGGGGCCATCGCCTGCACCGGCGCTTCCGCCTCAGACTTCGGCCGCGCCGAGTACTGCCGTCCCGGTGTCGTCGCCGGCGGGCTCACCCCCGGCGCAAGGCTCAAACCTGGCGCCCGGTGCGCTGATCACGACGATGCCGCGCAACGCATCGCCGAGTGCGCCGGCGCAAGCTGCATCAAGCACTGCGGTCCCTGCTGCGCCAGGCTCGTCGGCGCAGGCGGCGGCGCCACCACAGCCGGCGCCAGCGCAGCCTGCGCCGCCGCCGGGATCGATGGCAGCGCCGGTCGCGCCATCGTCCGCAACCGTCACCGCCGTGGCTCCGGCCGCGCCGGCATCGACCGCCGCCGCATCCGCCACGGGCGGCAAGATCACGATCAAGGCAACGACAGATTGCTGGATCCAGGTTCGTGCCGCCGATCAGTCGATCATCTTCTCCCGCGTACTGAAATCGGGTGAAACTTATGCGGTGCCGCAACGGACCGGTCTGTCGTTGCGTACCGGCAATGCCGGCGCGCTGGAGATTGCGGTCGACGGCAGAGCCGTGCCGTCGATCGGCGCGATCGGCGCGTTGCGGCGCGATGTCGAGCTCGACCCGACGGAGCTTGCGGCCGGCACCGCTGTTCATGGATAGAGCCGTGACTTTCCTCTGTAACCCGGGCGTTCTATAACGCCAGCAAGAGAAATCCCGCGAGGATCAGATGAGCGTTCGCCCCTATCGCGACATTCACCGCCGTGCCTGCCGCAAGATTTATGTCGGCAAGGTGCCGGTCGGCGGCGACGCGCCGATTACCGTGCAGTCGATGACCAATACGGTGACGCACAACGTCAAGGCGACGGTCGAGCAGGTTCAGGCGCTGGAGCATGCCGGCGCCGATATCGTCCGTATTTCCTGTCCCGACCAGGAGTCGGCGCTGGCCCTAAAGGATATCGTCCGCCAGGTTCAGGTGCCGATCGTCGCGGATATCCACTTTCACTATCGGCGCGCGATTGAGGCGGCGGAGAGCGGCGCCGCCTGCTTGCGCATCAACCCCGGTAATATCGGCTCCGCCGATCGGGTGCGCGAGGTGGTCAAGGCGGCAAAGGATCACGGCTGCTCGATGCGAATCGGGGTCAATGCCGGCTCCCTCGAGCGCCAATTCCTGGAGAAATATGGCGAGCCGTGCCCGGAGGCAATGGTCGAGAGCGCGCTCTACCATGCCAAGATATTGGAAGATAACGATTTCTTCGAGTTCAAGATTTCCTGCAAGGCGTCGGACGTGTTTCTCGCCGTCGCCGCCTATCAGCAGCTCGCCGAGGCTTGCGACTATCCGCTGCATCTCGGCATCACCGAGGCCGGCGGGCTTAGAAGCGGCACCGTCAAGTCGTCGATCGGCATGGGCATGCTGCTATGGGCCGGGATTGGCGACACGATCCGCGTCTCGCTGTCCGCGGACCCGGTCGAGGAGGTCAAGGTCGGCTACGACATGCTGAAGTCGCTTGGCCTGCGGCGTCGCGGCGTGACGGTGATCTCCTGCCCGTCGTGTGCGCGCCAGCAGTTCGAGGTTATCAAGACTGTGGCCGCGCTCGAGGAACGGCTCGCTCACATTACGACACCGCTGACCGTGTCGGTCATCGGTTGTGTCGTCAACGGCCCGGGCGAGGCTCGAGAAACCGATATCGGTCTGACCGGCGGCGGCAACAATACGCATCAGATCTATCTGAGCGGCGTCACCGACCACCGCCTCAAGGACGCCAGCATCGTCGATCATCTCGTCGAGCTGGTCGAGAGGAGGGCGGCCGAGATCGAGGCGACGAAGGCGGCATCGGAACCGGTGCTCGAACCGGCGCAATAAGACAAGCTGCGGCAGGTCGGCGCCCCTTGCGGTCGCCGACTGGGCGGCTAAGAGGCTTCCTGCCAGAAAAAAACCCGCCGGTTTTTGGCCGGCGGGTTTCTCGTGACCGCTCGTGCGAGCGGGACTGGTTAGAAGCGGAAGTTCATCTTGCTGATCAGCACGTTCATCGTCGCGGTCTGGTTGCCCAGCGTGGTGCGCTGGCCCCAGGTGTATTCGAGGCCGATATCGACAAACGACACCGGGTTCCAGATCAGGTTGACGTGCGCGTTCATCAACTCCTTGTTGATCGCCGCCGCCTGACCGGCCGTGCTCGCCAAGACGGCGCCGGTGACTGAGTTGGTCTGGTTCACCAACGCGATCGGGATGCCGTAATGCGATTCGAAGCCGCCATTGAAGTTGCTGCGCAGATTGTCGGCCCACCAGTGCTGGTAGCCAACCTCCGCGCCCATCTCGTCCGTCGGCTTGAAGCGGATCAGCGCGGCCGCGGCCGCCGTGGTCGGGCCGTTGACGCCGCCATAGGTGCCCGCCACGGTCGAGGTCGACGGCTGGCCGTAGTTGGTCGCCAGATCGAAGTTCGACGAGCTGTTCACAAACCCGGCCATATTCTGGCCGATGGTGAAGTGGACCGTGATGTCGTCCTTCACCCAGCCCATCCAGCCCGGCTTGATGTCGAAGCCGATATGGCCGCCGCCACCGATATACTGGTGGTCGAAGAAGTGACCGTCGGTGACATCGATGCCGGGGCGCAGCACGCCGGAAATGTCGACATGGCCCCAGGGCTGCGGCAGATACCACGCCGCGGTCAGGTCGGGCGCCGTCGCCTTGGCGATGTTGACCGGGGTGACGCCGGAGAGCAGCGCGCTGGTGCAGGTGAAGGCCGTGGCCGTGCTCACCGAGGTCACCGTCGGGCAGGTCGTGGTCAGCGTCGCGCCGGCGTTGCTGGCCGTACCGGTCTCCAGGCCGGCATCCGATGCCTCGATGCCGTTCGCCGTGCCGACGATCGTCTCCGGGGTTTCGGCCGAGAACGACAGCGAGGAGCCCCACCAGGCCGGCATGGTCCAGCGCACCTGCGGGACACGCACATGGCCCGGTTCGCCGACATTGCCGCCGAAGTCGAGGGTTTCGCCGTTGGCGTCCGGGTCGGAGAAGTTCGAGGTCGCCTGACCGGCCAGCAACCCGCCCAATGTGCCGTAGGCGTATTGCAGACGGGGGACGAGGTTGTCGGAGATCGTCACTGGTCCGCCGGCGGGGGCGGCGGGGGTCGAGCCGGCCCAGTCGAACTGGAACACCGTGCGCGCCTCGCCGAGCGGGGTCGGGGTGCGGGTTTCGAAGGCGATCTTCGATTCACGCGGCGACTGCAGGAAGACACCGTTGCCGCGGGTCGACGAGGTGGTGCCGCGCAGCGAGATCCCCTGCAGGGTGCCGTTGGCGCCGATCGTGGTGCTCTGCGGGGTGGTGTTGACCGCGCCGCCGCCGCCCGAAAGATAGTAGTCGAACACTTCGGTGATCTGACCGGAGATCTTGATCGAGGTGTCGGTGCCGGGGATCAGGATCGACCGCGGGAAGCTGCCGGCGGTCACCGCCGCGGACGCCGCCGGGTTCTGATCGATCGAGAACACCGCCGCGCCGCCGCCGCCGGCGCCCTGACCGACCGCGGCCAGCTGGTCGATCCGCGTGTCGAGGAGCTGCTGGTTGATCTGCAAATCGTCGGCGCGGGCGCCGCTCAGCCCGGTCATCATCGCCAACGCCGCAGTGCTGCTGCCCAGCGCCGCGATGGTACCGATTTTACGATTGATGCTCATTGCTCCCCCAATCTCAGGTTGGCCAAAAGCCATGCGAGGGCACCGACCCTCTTGCTTTATGATATTGTGTCGTGATGTTGCGCGCTAGCATGATCAAGCGCGGTTTAAGCGAAAAGTGGCGTTTTCAGCGCAGCGTGGCGCGAATGCAACAGTGGGGACTAACCCCCGAAAAACCGGGTGTTTTTGCACTATAATGGCGCGAATCGCCGCGGCGCCGCGCTTCACGGCGCGGCGCTCGCCCTATCGCGGTAAGCGAAATCTAGAACTTGAAGCCGAGGCGAGCGCCTGCGCTGGTGATGCCGGCATTGTGCTGGCCTAGATCCGCATTCGAGATGTGATCGAGGATGGCAGCGATGCTGATCGTCGGCGTGATTTGATAGCCGAGCTCGGCACTTTCGCGGAACAGGATCGGCGACCCCAGCCGCTTGCGCTCGGGCGGAGCGTTGTCAATATAGCCATTCTGATAAGCGCCGCCGAGACTGCCCGTCATAAAGACGGAATCACCGCCGTGGAACAGATTTTGGATCAGCGAAATACCCCAGGTCAAACCGGCATAGGGATCGCTGGTATTGCCGGCCGTATTAATATCGGCGCCGATATGCGGGCGCGGCGAGCCGATCACCGACAGCAAATCGGGCGGCGTAAACAGGACCTCTAGGTTGACGTCGGCTCCGCTTTCGACGTGGTGGGTCAGAAAACCCACATCGTGTGCGAGAACCCCGGCCTTGACCTCATCGACGATCTGCCCGGGTGCGTCATTCAGCTGAAGCGGGCTGATGCCAAAGGTCGTCCCCTGAGGTGTCTGGGCCGTCTGCGCCGATGCCACGCCGGGAACCAGCGCCAAACCCACCGCTACGGCTGCCGCGACCGCCAGCTTGCGCAAAACCAACAACGAAAATTCTCCCATCCCGCTTGCGTGCCGACGGGCTATTCGCCAACAAGTTACCCGGCGCGGTCTGATTTGCCAACCGCGATCATCGCCGGTGAAACGGGTTGAGCGCCTTTAGCCGCGCCGACCACGCGTGACGGCCGAGCTCACGCCGGACAACGCGCGCGTCGGTCACCCAGTTGAGCTGGATCGACTGGCGCTTGCCGACGTGCCCTTCGTGGCCGTGAAACGACGCATCGCTGCGGCGGAACGCGATCATCGTCCCGGCCAATGGCGCCACCTCTTCGGCGTAGTTCTCTAGATCGTCCGGCCCGCGCAAAATGCGCAGACGGCCGGCGGGTTCCGACCACTCGCGGTTCATGTAAATGAGCACCGTGACGAGTTTGCTTAGAGAATCGGTGTGAATCGCGCCGTCCTTGCCGTCGCTAAAACCGCGCAGCGTGATCATGGTCGGCCGACCCGCCAAGTCGAGCGTGAATTTGTCCTCGATCGCCGCGCGCATGTCGTCCCCTTCAAGCTCCGCCGTGAGCCGCGCGAAGAGCGGCGAACACGCGAGACTATCGAGGGGATAGCTGCCATGCCCGGGAACGGCGGGAAATTCGTCGACCAGCCGTATTGCGCTGTCGGCGGCGAGAAAGTTTTCGACGACGACATAGTCGAACGGATCGCGATGTAGCGGGCTGTCGCGCAGCCGCCCAAGGTCGATAAGTGTCATCGCCGATATCATCGCCGTTTTGTCGCATGACGCAATCCCGTCACTCCGGAACGTAACGATGGGCAATTCGCCGCTCGCGGCCGCCGCCGCTCTGGGGTAGAGGTAGCCGCGCCGACCACCACCGGACAGACGAAAGGTCATGGAACAGCGCTGGGGTCTTCCCCTCATCGCCTGGCCGTCACGCTTGCGCCCCAATTACTGGGATCTGGTGGCGCTGCCGCTGGTGCTCGGTTTGATCGCGCTCGTTGCCTGGGGTGGGATGGCGATGGGCGCGCATTACCAGGTCGGCGAGCCGCTGGCGATCAGCCTCGATCCGCGGATGCTGCCGGAATACGCGCTGCGCACGGTGCTGCGCATGGGCACGGCGCTTGTCGCCTCGCTGCTGTTCAGCCTTGCCTACGCGGCGCTCGCGGCGAAAAGCCGGACGGCCGAGAAAATCCTCATCCCGGTGCTCGACATCCTGCAATCCGTGCCGATCCTCGGCTTTCTGTCGATCACCGTCACCGGGTTCATCGCCCTATTTCCGGGCCGCCTGCTGGGCGTCGAGTGCGCCGCGATTTTCGCGATCTTCACGTCGCAAGCCTGGAACATGACGTTCAGCCTCTACCAGTCGCTGCGCACGGTGCCCTCCGAGCTCATCGAAGCGGCGCGGATGTACCACCTCTCGACCTGGCAGCGTTTCTGGCGACTCGAAGTGCCGCACGGCATCCCGGCTCTGGTGTGGAACATGATGATGTCGGTGTCGGGTGGCTGGTTCTTCGTCGTCGCCTCCGAGGCGATCACCGTTCGCCGCGAGACGATCATGCTTCCCGGTGTCGGCTCCTATATTGCGACCGCCATCCAGCAACGCGACTTGGGCGCGATCGGCTACGCCGTGCTGATGATGCTAATCGTCATCATTCTTTACGACCAGCTGCTGTTTCGGCCATTGCTCGCCTGGTCGCGCAAATTTCAGGGCGACCCAAGCGACGAGGACAATGTCCGCCCCTGGTTCTTGGTCACGATGCAGCGAGCTCGGGTCTTCGACCTGATCCAGGGCGGCGTATTGATGATCAACCGCGGCGTCGACGGCGTCGTCACGCCGCTGATGCGCTTCTGGGGCGGGCGCGGTCGGCGCGCGCGCGGCGAACCAGTGGGCGAAGCGAGCCTGTTTGAGCGTGCCTTCGATTTCGCCCTGCTATTGGCGACGATCTCCGCTATCGCGTGGATGCTATCATTCATCCTGGAAACAGTCGCGGGCCGCGAGATCGGTTGGACATTCCTGCTCGGCGCGATCACCGCTGTGCGCGTGCTGGTGCTGATCGTCGTCGCGTCGTTGATCTGGGTGCCGATCGGCGTATGGATCGGGCTGCGACCGCAGATCGCCGATCGCGCCCAGCCCATCGTGCAGTTCCTCGCGGCGTTCCCGGCCAATCTGTTCTTTCCGGCGGCGGTCGTGCTGATCCTCATGTTCAAGCTCAATCCTGAAATCTGGCTAAGCCCGCTGATGATCCTCGGCACGCAGTGGTACATCCTGTTCAACGTGATCGGGGGCACCACGGCATTGTCGCCGGAATTGAAACTGGCAGCCGGCAATCTCGGGGTGCGCCGGTGGTTGTGGTGGCGCCGGGTGATGCTGCCGGCGATTTTCCCTGCCTATGTTACAGGGGCAGTCACCGCCGCGGGCGGTTCGTGGAACGCCAGTATCGTGGCGGAGGTCGTGCAGTGGGGTGACACGACACTGACCGCGACCGGGCTCGGCGCCTATATCGCGCAGTACACGGCGAGCGGCGACGCGGCCCGGATCACCCTCGGAATCGGCGTGTTGTGCCTCTACGTGCTGGCGTTCAACCGGCTGCTGTGGCGGCGGCTCTACAATCTCGCCGCCGAGCGACTGAGAATGGATTGATGCAATTCGCGAAAGCTGGCATGAGGCGCCCCTGATGAACGATCATCCGCCTCTGCTGCGCGCCGCCGCGGTGTGCAAGACCTACCGGACGCCGGATCATATCGGCCGGCTGGTGCTTGATCATGTCGACTTCACCCTGCGCGAGGGCGAAATCGTCGCGATCCTCGGCAAATCGGGCTCGGGCAAATCGACATTTCTGCGCATTTTGGCCGGGCTCATCCCGGCGACCGACGGCAATGTTCAATATCGCGGCCACACCGTGTTCGAACCGGCGCACGGCATCGCCATGGTGTTTCAGAGCTTCGCGCTGTTCCCGTGGCTTACCGTGCTCGGCAACGTCGAGCTCGGCCTCGAAGCCCAGGGGATCGGCGCCGCCGAGCGGCGCAGGCTGGCGGTCG
>DATHCK010000201.1:0-7908 GCA_035319545.1 Allostellaceae bacterium
ATCTCGGATGTAAGTCTGCTCTCGATCCTCTTGGCGGTCGGCGGCGGTCTGACCGCGGCTCTGGTGCTTGTCTATCTCTACACGGCGATCAGCGCCGCCGAACATCACGGTCGCCGCATGCTCGCCGCGGCGATTGGGCTCGAGCTGGTCGCCTTCGCGGCGGTCATTGCCATGACGCCGTTTTGGCGCGACCGCCTGCTGCTCGCCGGCGGCGTGATGCTGGCGATGGCGCTGTTGCCGGCCTATGTCGGCGCGGTGATGCAGCGCCTCGTCGCCGAGCGCGATGCGGCGGCGACCGCGAATATGGCGAAGAACCGCTTTCTTACCGCGTTGGCGGACGACCTGCGCGGACCGCTGCGGACGATCGCGCGCGCCGGTGCCGCCATTGACCGCACCACGGTCGAGCCTGATCAGTGGGACATGATCGCGCGGATAAGGCTGAGCGCCCGCGCGATGCTGCTGCAGCTCGACGATATGCTCAACTACGTCAAGATCGACGGCGGCACGTTCGCCCCGGAAATGCGCTCGTTCGACCTTTACCGGCTGGCGAACGGCGCGGTGCAGGCGCTGCGCGCCTCGGCGGCCGAGCGCGGCATCGCGCTGGCGCTGCGCATCGACCCGCAGCTCCCCTATCAGCTGCGCGGCTGGCCGCACCAGCTGCGCCAGATCCTCATCTGCCTCATCACCAATGCGATCCGCCATTCCGGCAAGGGCAAGGTTCGGATCAACCTCGATCCCGTCGAGCTCAGCTATTCCTATCCGGAACCCGATCGGGTGACGCTGCGCCTCGCGGTCGCGAGCAGCGTTGCCGACAACCGGCTCGAGACGATCGACGAGGATGCCGACGATCGCGGCCGGCCGCTCGGGCTCGCGGTGGTCGATCGCCTGGTCGGGTTGATGGGGGGACGGCTCGCGGTCGAGACCGATGCGCGGCGTGGTCTGGCGATGGCGGTCGAACTACCTTTCGCGATCGACCAGGCCTCGCTCGCCCTGCCGCTCGACCTGGCGCATTTGCCGGTCCTGATCGTCACAAGGGATGCGGAGTTTGTCGGCGATCTGATCGAGCCGCTCGAGGCGTGGCGCGCCGACCCGCGCTGGATCGGCGCGGGCGATCAGGCGCTCGCTTATCTCGAATCGTTCGATTCCGGAAGGCGTCGCGCGGTGCTGATCGTCGATGGGCGCGGCGACGTGCTGCAGATGCTCAGCTGGGCCCATCGCGCCAGCGAGTTCCACGGTTCAGAGCCACCCTACGTATTGTTTGTCGCCGACGAACCGCGGATCGACAGCGTGATCGGCCTCGCCGATGGCGAGCTCGACGGCATTCTGCCCGCGCCGTTCACCGCGAACGCGCTACGCAGCGCGCTGCATGCGTTGCGGCTGGAGCCGGCGGATTGGTTTCTCAGCGGGGCGTGGCCGGTGCCGGTTGAAGACAGGCCTTCACCGCCCCGCCGGCCGGTGGTCGAGGACATTCCCTCGCCGCCGGCCGCAGACCAGATCGCGCCATTGCGCCCGCGTCCGGCGGACATGCCGCCGCTGCGCCGCGAACCGACCGAGGAGCGCATCGCGGCTGAGCCCCCACCGCCCCGGGCGCCGGACGACGATCAGCCGATCCGCATCGCCCCACCGCGACCGCCGCCTTCCGCCGATCCGCCCCCGCGCCGCCGGCAAATCCTCGTAGCTACCGGCAATCCGGCAAACCGCAAGATCCTCGGATCGATCCTCTCCCGGGCGGGGTACACCGTGCATTTCGCCGAGGACGTCGACGAGGCGCGCCAAGGGCTGGAAACGCGCGAGCTCGATGCCTTGCTGCTCGAGCTGACCGGTTATGTGGGCTCCGATTACGGTGCCGCGCGCCAGTGCCGGCGGGCGCGTCCCAGCTTGCCGATCATCGCCCTGAGCAGCGACAAGCCCGAGATTGCCGAGCGCCGGGCGCGCGATGCGGGTCTTGACGCCGTGCTGCCAAAGCCGGTCGAGCCGCGTCGCCTGGTCGCCGCGCTCGCGACCGCGCTCGATGCCGAACCGGCGCCGGCCATGAGCGCGGGGACGCGCGGTGTGGTCACCGAGCTTGCGTCGCACCCGCGCTTCGCCAGCGAGGGCGCGGCCGTTGCCGACAACGGGGGCGCGGTGGCGCCGCTCTGGTCGGCGAACCAGGAGTTGGAAGCCCTGCAGGGGCTGATCGACACGTTCCGCGCCGATTCCGCGCGCATCGTCGCCGACATCGACCGCGCTTGCGGCGCTGGCGACGTGCCCGCCTTTGAGGCGGCGCTGGCGGCGATGAACGCCTGCACCCAGGTGTTCGGCGTCAACCGGATGCGCGAAATCCTCGAATCGATGCCGGAGCCGACCCCGGCCAAGCTTCGCCTGCGCGGGGCGACTTTTGTTCATCGCATCGAAAGCGAGGTGGCGCGGCTCGACGCCGCGCTCATCGATTATCTAAAGACCGCTAAATAGCGGCTCGGCGAATTCGGGTTGCGCCAGGGGCTCGGGCGGCGATACCTGCGCCAACGCCACACCCCTACGCTCGGCGAGAGCCGCGATCGCGCGATCGCGGTTCTCCCAGCACACCTCGACGTAGTAGATCGCGCTTGCCGCGATAAACACGGCGAGCGCATCGTTATAGGTCTCCAGCGCGGCTTCGAACTGCTCGGTGCTGTTGGCCCGCTCGCCGAGGCGCATCAGCGCACCGCCGAGATTGTTCTGGGTTATCGCCCATGGCATCGGCGCGCGCTCGCGGGTGCATTCGGCGAGCGCCGCGCGATAGCACTCCACCGCTTCATCGAGCCGGTCGGAGCCGATATCGCGCTCGCCGAGCCGCGCCAGCGCATTGCCGAGATTGTTTTGGGTCATCGCCCAATCGAGCGGCAATCGCTCGCGCGAATGTTCCTTGAGCGCCTCGCGATAGGCCGTCACCGCCTCGCGCAACGGGACGATGTCGTTCTCACGGTCGCCGAGGCTCGACAGCGCGTTGCCGAGATTGGCCAAGCCGCGCGCCCAATCGAGCGGGTTGCGTTCGCGGCGATATTCCCTCAGCGCGTTGCGATACGCGGCGACCGCCTCGCGCAAATTCTGGGTCTCGGTCTCCCGCTCACCGATCGCCGCCAGCACATTGCCGAGATTGGCCTGAGTCATCGCCCAGTCGAGCGGCGCGCGCTCGCGTGTGCGCACGCGCAGCGCCTGCCGGTAGGCCTCGACCGCCTCCGCGAGCCGCCCCGTGCCGGGTTCGCGCTCGCCTAGGCTGCGCAGCGCCGCGCCGAGATTATGCTGCGTCATGCCCCAATCGAGCGGCACGCGCTCGGGGCGATATTCTTTTAGCGCCTCCCGGTAGCAGGCGACGGCCTCTTCGAGTCGGGCGGGGCTCGCCTGGCGGATGCCGAGATTGCGCAGCGCCGCGCCGAGATTGTTCTGCGTCATCGCCCATTCGAGCGGGTGGCGCGAACGGACATAGACTTCGAGCGCCTCGCGATACGCGGCGATCGCCTCTTCGACGTGCTGGGTGCTGCTTTCGCGCTGGCCGAGCGCCGCGAGCGCGTTGCCCAAATTGTTCTGCAGCATTGCCCATTCGACCGGTTGCTTCTCGCGGCTGTAGCGGCGCTGCGCAAGACGCAGCGCGCCCACCGCCTCGGCGAGGCGCGCCGGGGTGATGCCGCGCGAGCTCGCGGCGTTGAGCGGGGTCTCGTCCAGCGTCGTCGCCGGGAAACGGGCAAGTGCGGCAGCGGCCATGACTGAAAAACGATCCGCCTTTTACTCGGGGCTGGCAACGAATCGGCTGAAATCCGGCCTGTTCCGCCGGTTTAGTGAAACACGCCGCTGGCCGTCTGGCGCGCAACCGGCGCAACGATTCTCGCCGCGCCATTGCTCGCGCCTCGCGAGGACGCCATGCTGGGCGTGCGACGGGGAGACGCGGATGGCGGCGGGGAGCGGCAAGCGGGTTGGTGTGATCGGCGCCGGCATGGTTGGCGTCTGCGCTGCGAGCTATCTCCAGCGCGAGGGGCACAGCGTCTTCCTGATCGACCCGAACACGCCCGGCGAGGGCGCCTCGTTTGGCAATGCCGGCGCTTTCAACGCGTCATCGGTGACCCCGGTATCGTCTCCGGGGATCGTCAAGAAAGTGCCCGGCTGGCTGCGCGATCCGCTTGGGCCGCTGTCGCTGCGCTGGAGCTATCTGCCGACGATCCTGCCGTATCTGTGGCGCTTCGTGCGCGCCGGCAGCGAGGAAAAGATGCACGCCCAGGCGCGCGCGCTGCGACCGCTGGTCGGCGCGACCTTGTCGGCGCTGCAGCCACTCGTCAAGGACGCCGGCGCCGAGCATCTCGTGCATCAGCGCGGCCATCTCTACGTCTATCGATCAGCGGAATCCTTGACCAATGACGGGCTCGCCTGGGCGCTGCGCCGCGAAAACGGGGTCGAGGTCGACGAGTTCGACGCCGACGAATTGCGCCAGCTCGAACCGACCCTGTCGCGCGATTATGTCTGGGGTCTGCTGGTGCGTGAAAACGGCCACACCAGCAATCCGTTCGGGCTGGTGAGCGCGCTCTGCGAGCACTTCGTGCGCCAGGGCGGCGCGGTCATTCGCGCCGAGGCGCTGGGGTTTCGCCTCGACGGCGGCAGGCTGACCGCGATCCGCACCGAGGCCGGCGAGCTCGCGGCCGACAGGGCGGTCGTCGCCACCGGCGCGTGGTCGAAGCCGCTCGCCGCCGCGCTCGGCGATCGCGTCCCGCTCGAAACCGAGCGCGGCTATCACCTGATGATCCGCGATCCCGAAGTGATGCCGAAAATCCCGACGGCCGACGGCGACGGCAAGTTCGTCGCGACGCCGATGGACACCGGCTTGCGTTTCGCCGGCACGGTCGAGCTCGCGGGACTCAAGGCGCCACCCGACTGGCGTCGCGCACGCATCCTCTTGGAGCAGGGCCGCAAGATGCTACCGGGCCTCGCGCCGCACCATGCCGAGGACCGGCTTTCGGTATGGATGGGCCATCGCCCGGCGACCCCCGACTCGCTGCCGGTGATCGGCCGTTCGCGGGCGAGCCCCGACG
This sequence comes from Allostellaceae bacterium, assembly GCA_035319545.1. Taxonomy (GTDB): domain Bacteria; phylum Pseudomonadota; class Alphaproteobacteria; order ATCC43930; family CGMCC-115725; genus DATARH01. The sequence goes on from DATHCK010000201.1 coordinate 5,037, forward strand.
TGATCTACGCCTTCGGTCACGGCCATGTCGGGATGACCTCGGCGCCGATGACCGGGCGGCTCGTCGCCGACCTTGTCGCCGGCCGCCAGCCGTCGATCGACATTTCTCCTTTCTCGCCGGTGCGCTTCTGATGGATCAGCTGCACGACATCCTGACCCGCGACGTCTTCCGCGGCCTCAACCTGCTCGCGGTGCTCGGCTTTGTCGCGATGGGCATCGGCCTCAACCAGAGCCGCCAGGGCCGAGCCCGCGCGCCCGTCGCCTTCGCGCTGATGGGGATCGGCACCGTGCTCGTGTTTGCCGGGCTCTACGTCGCCCACGCCCCGAGCTGACGGCGGTCGAAGGCGCCGCCATTGTCGGCTTTCGATTATTCCTTCTACGCGCTCGTTTTGATGGGGGCGTTCGCGGTGCGCAGCGCCGCAGGTTTCGGCGCGGTGCTGATCGCGGTGCCGATGCTCGCCTTGGTGATGCCGATGTCCGCCGCCGTGTCGATCGGTTCGGCGCTGACCGCGATCACCTCGGTTCACCAGCTGGGCCGCGGCTGGCGCAATATCGCGTGGCGCGAATTCACAAGGATCGCGTTCTATACGGCCATCGGCATCGCCCTCGGCTTTTATGTTTTCGCGCTGCTCAACGAAGACGTGTTGCGGCGCTCCTTTGGCGTCTTTCTGGTGCTTTACGCGCTTTACGCCCTGTGGACCGCGAAAGCCCCGGTCGTGCTGCCGACGCGATGGCACGGCGTCTTGGCCGCGGTGACTGGCATCTCCGGCGGTTTTATCGGCGCCTTGTTCGGGGCCGGGGTGGGGCCGATCTACGTCATTTATTTCAATGCGCTGCGCCTGGAGCGGGAGGTCTTCCGGGTGACGATGACGACGGTCGCGCTGATCGGCGGGCTGACCCGGATCACCGGCTATGCCGGCATGGGGTTTTACCAGCGCTCGACCCTCGTGCTGCTGGCGGTCGGCTTGCCCATGGTGATCATCGGCTCATGGTTGGGCGACCGGGTGGTGCGGCGGCTCAACCCGCAGCATTTCGGCGTGTTCATCGGTGGCCTCATCTTATTGAGCGGGATCGCTCTTTTGCTGAAATGATCGCGAATTCGCTTGACATTTGTACCCTTTTTGTTCTACGGTAGAGGCGATTTCGCTGTGGTCAACACCTCCGCCTGAAGCTCGAACAGGAGGCCCTACTCCTCCTGCTAATGCCCTCGATAACAGGGAGGATAACAGGAGGTGAGCCTCCTGTTACGGACGGACGGGGTCATCGCCATTGCGGCATTTCAAAAGCGATGCGGCAGGCCTATGCTCGCCGCACCGATTTTTCCGAGGGAGGATGACATGGCCAACGACGTTTCGCCCGTCAGCACGACCCACATGAAAGCCGTTCATTCGAGCGCCAAGGCGCCGGTAATGACCAAGGGCCGCCGCGATTTCTTCACCTATCGTGATCTCGGCGTGAAGGAAGGCAGCGCCGACAAGATGCGTGCTCAGATCACCACCGCGATCACCGGCATGACCCAGCCGACCGGCTGGCACTACCACACCTGCGAGAGCCAGTTCGTGTATTGCCTCAAGGGCTGGGTCGAACTCGAATTCGAAAACCACCCGACCGTGCGCGTCGAGGCCGGCGACTCGATCTTCATCCCCGGCGGCTGCATCCATAACGAGCTGCGCGCTTCCGACGATATGCAGATCCTCGAAGTCTCGACCCCCGGGGAACTCGGCACCGTCCCGGTCGACGCGCCCGCCGGACACTAAGCGAGAAGGCCCACGCTCATGACCCAGGCCCGCAGCAACGACTACGTCGTGCCGCAGACGATGAAAGCCTGGGTCCTCGGCGGCCCGGATGAATTGTCGCTGGTCGACAAAAAGGTGCCTGAGCCGGGTCCCGCCGAGGTGCTGGTGCGGATCGACGCGATCGCGGTCTGCGCCACCGATATCGAGGTGTTGAAGCACGGCGTGCCGGCGATGATCGAGGGCGAGCTGCCGTTCCACAAGGGCTTCACTCCCGGCCATGAGTACATGGGCACCGTCGTCAAGCTCGGCCCGACCGTCGATGAATTTGCGGTCGGCGACCGGGTCGCGGTCGAGATCCATGCCGGCTGCGGCCGCTGCCCGCGCTGCCGCGAGGGTATGTACACCTCATGCCTCAATTACGGCTGGCACTCGAAGGGCCATCGCGCCAACGGCTTCACCACCGATGGCGGGTTCGCCCAGTACGCGGTCAACAACATCAACACGATGGTGCACATCCCCGACACGATCAGCGATGCCGAGGCGACGCTGATCGTCACCGCCGGCACCGCGATGTACGGGCTCGACGTGATGGGCGGGGTGATCGCCGGCGAGCCGGTGGTGGTGGTCGGGCCGGGGCCGATCGGCCTCATGGGCGTCGGCGTCGCCAAGGCATTGGGCGCACAGCCGGTGATCCTCACCGGCACGCGCGACAGCCGGCTCGAAATGGGCAAGAAGCTCGGCGCCGATCACGTCGTCAACGTGAGCCGCGAAGACCCGGTCGAGGCGGTGATGCGGATCACCGGCGGCAAGGGCGTCAATTACGTGCTCGAATGCTCGGGCGCGCCCAATGCGCTCAACGAGGCGGGCCGCATGGTCAATCGCGGCGGGCGTATCTGCCTCGCGGCCTTCCCGCACGAGCCGGTGATGGTCGACCTCGCGCATCTGGTGCGCAACAACATCTACGTTTTCGGCATCCGCGGCGAGGGCAAGAGCGCGACCCATCGCGCCGCTGCGCTGATCGCGCAAAGGCGCTTCGAGGCGAAGCTGATCCACACCCACACCTTCCCGCTCGCCGAGGTGCCCGAGGCGATCCGCTACGCCCGCGAACGGGTCGATGACGCGATCAAGGTGGTGGTG
>DATHCK010000202.1:0-23480 GCA_035319545.1 Allostellaceae bacterium
GCGCGGCGTCGATATCGCCGTCGAGTCGGTCATCGCCCACCTCAAGTCGCAGTCGAAGAAGATTTCGACCAGCGAGGAGATCGCCCAGGTCGGCACGATCGCCGCCAATGGCGAGCGCGAGGTCGGCGACAAGATCGCCGAAGCGATGCAGAAGGTCGGCAACGAGGGCGTGATCACGGTCGAGGAAGCGAAGAGCCTCGAGACCGAGCTCGACGTCGTCGAGGGCATGCAGTTCGATCGCGGCTATCTCTCGCCGTATTTCGTGACCAACGCCGAGAAGATGCTGGCCGAGCTCGAAAACGTCTACATCCTGATTCATGAGAAGAAACTTAGCGGGCTTCAGGCCATGCTGCCGCTGCTTGAGTCGGTAGTGCAGAGCGGCCGGCCGCTACTCATTATCGCCGAGGATGTCGAGGGTGAGGCGCTGGCGACGCTCGTCGTCAACAAGCTGCGCGGCGGCCTCAAGGTGACAGCGGTCAAGGCGCCTGGCTTTGGCGATCGCCGCAAGGCCATGCTCGAGGACATCGCGATCCTCACCGGTGGCCAGGTGATCAGCGAAGACCTCGGCATCAAGCTCGAAAACGTGACGCTCGAGATGCTCGGCCAGGCCAAGCGCCTGCGCGTCGAGAAGGAGAACACCACGATCATCGACGGCGCTGGCAAGAAGGCCGACATCGAGGGCCGTTGCACCCAGATCCGCCAGCAGATCGAGGAGACCACCTCCGACTACGACCGCGAGAAGCTGCAGGAGCGGCTGGCCAAGCTCGCGGGCGGTGTCGCGGTGATCCGCGTCGGCGGCTCGACCGAGGTCGAGGTGAAGGAGCGCAAGGATCGCGTCGACGACGCGATGCACGCGACCCGCGCCGCGGTTGAGGAGGGTGTCGTCGCCGGCGGCGGCGCGGCCCTGCTCTACGCCTCGAAGGCGCTCGACTCGCTGACCCCGAGCAACAACGACCAGAAGGTCGGCATCGATATCGTCCGCAAGGCGCTGCAGTCGCCGGTACGGCAGATCGCCGAGAACTCGGGCACCGATGGCTCGATCATCGTCGGCAAGCTGCTTGAGAGCAAGAACACGACCTATGGCTATGACGCGCAGAAGGGCGAGTTCACCGACATGATCAAGGCCGGCATCATCGACCCGACCAAGGTCGTGCGGCACGCGTTGCAGGACGCCGCGTCGGTGGCGGGTCTCTTGATCACCACCGAGGCGATGGTTGCCGAGAAGCCTGAGCCGAAGGGCGCCATGCCGGCGATGCCGCCGGGTGGCGGCATGGGCGGGATGGATTTCTAGCCGTCCCATTCAGCGACGTAATGAGAACCGGCCCGTGTCGACACGGGCCGGTTTTTTTTGAGAAATGCCACCGCGGCCTTCGAGGCTCGTCGCGCGAGCACGTCGGGATGACGTTGGTTCTTTATGCCATCCGCAAAGCCCGTCATTCTGAGGAGCGCCGATAGGCGCGTCTCGAAGGACGCATGAGGTCGATGCAAGCCCCTGACATCACCATCCGCCCCGCCAATCGAGAAGAGGTGTCGGCAATCGTCGCGCTCCTGGCCGAAGATCCGCTCGGCGCGACGCGCGAGGACCCCGCCGATCTCGCCGCCTATCTGCGCGCCTTTGACGACATGGTCGCGCAAGGCGGCAACGAGCTGCTCGTCGCGGAGCGTGCTGGCTCGACGGCGAAGGAAGTGATCGGCTGCTTGCAGCTGACGCTGATCCCCGGCCTGTCGCGCCATGCGGTAAAGCGAGGGCTGATCGAGGGGGTGCGGGTCGCCGCGCAATACCGCGGGCTCGGGATCGGCGAGCGCTTGATCCGCCACGCGATTAAGGTGTCTCGCGCCGCCGGCTGCGGCCTCGTGCAGCTGACCAGCGATAATTCGCGCGCCGATGCGCATCGCTTCTACGGGCGGCTCGGCTTTATCGCCAGCCATACTGGGTTCAAATTGGCGCTTTGATCGAGTGCGGCCTCACATCCGCGTTGCCTTGCGGCGCCAGCCGGTGGTCGGGGATGCCCGAGCGCGCTTGATAAACACGCATCCCAGCGACCCGCCGCGAATCCTTGTCACATCGCGGCAAGCTACCCATACTGAGCCAATGAGACGTGTCGTGTTCGAACCGGTGCAGATCGCGGAGCCTGAGCCACCGGCCCGGTTGTGCGATCATCCGGGCTGCGAGGGCGCCGGCGATTTCCGTGCGCCGCGCTCACGCCTCGAGCTAGACAGCTACTACTGGTTCTGCATCGATCATGTCCGCGCCTACAATGCGGCGTGGAATTACTACGCCGGGATGAGCGAGCCCGAGATCGAGGCCGAAATCCGCCGCGACACGGTCTGGCAGCGGCCGAGCTGGAAGCTCGGTCAGCGCCACGGCCCGGCCTATGCGGCGCGGGTGCGCGATCATTTCGGCGTCTATCGCGAGAACGGCGGCATGGCTGGGCAGCAGCGCCGCGCTCGCTCGCCCGGCTCGGATGCTTCGGCGCGCGTCGCCTCGGCCCGCGAGCAGGCGCTGGCGGTGTTCGACATGGAACCGCCCTTCACCCAGACTAACCTTAAAGCACGATACAAGGTGCTGGTTAAAATGCACCATCCCGACGCCCATGGCGGCGATAAGGAAGCGGAGGAAAAGCTGAAGATCATCAACCAGGCCTATACGACGTTGAAAGCCAGCTACTTCGCTTGACCCTTCAGCAGGAATCTTCGCTTAACCGAACCACGCATCAACCCTAGAAAGCCCTTTGAGAATGCCAACCGTAGACAAGGCGGAACTCCCGGTCACGCCTACCGGAATGCCCGACATCAAGGTGTCTGTGCGCCAGACCTTCGGCATCGACAGCGATCTCGATGTGCCGGCCTTCAGCCAGCCGAGCGAACACGTCCCCGATATCGACGAGGCCTATCGCTTCGACCATGACACGACGCTGGCGATCCTGGCGGGTTTTGCCTTCAATCGCCGCGTGATGATTTGCGGCTATCACGGCACCGGCAAATCGACCCATGTCGAGCAGGTCGCCTCACGCCTCAACTGGCCGTGCATCCGGGTCAATCTCGACAGCCATATCAGCCGCATCGACTTGATCGGCAAGGACGCGATCGTCCTGCGCGACAACAAGCAGGTCACAGAGTTCCGCGAAGGCATCCTGCCCTGGGCGCTGCAGCACCCGGTGGCGTTGTGCTTCGACGAGTACGATGCTGGCCGGCCGGACGTCATGTTCGTGATCCAGCGTGTGCTCGAGGTCGAAGGCAAGCTCACGCTGCTCGACCAGAATCGCGTCATCCGCCCGCACAAGGGGTTCCGACTATTCGCCACGGCCAACACGGTAGGTCTCGGCGACACGACCGGCCTCTATCACGGCACGCAGCAGATCAACCAGGGCCAGATGGACCGCTGGAATATCGTCTCGACGCTCAACTACCTGCCGCACGACGCCGAATGCGACATCGTACTGTCGAAGGTGCCGTCCTACGACAACGAGGAAGGCAAGCGCCGCATCAGCGCGATGGTCGCGCTCGCCGATCTCACCCGCAGCGGCTTCATCAACGGCGATATCTCGACCGTGATGTCGCCGCGCACGGTGATGACCTGGGCCGAGAACGCGCGCATCTTCAACGATGTCGCCTTTGCCTTCCGGCTCACCTTCCTCAACAAGTGCGACGAGACCGAGCGGCCGGCGGTCGCCGAGTATTACCAGCGCTGCTTTGGCACCGACCTGCCCGAGACCGGCGTCAACGCGACGCTGATGTAGCCCCTGGGATGTAGGAGGCCGCGAGGGCCGATGGCGCAGGAATTTTCGCCGACTGAAATCTTCAAGCGGGCAACCGCGACGACGTTGCGGGCGATCGCCGAGAACGACGAGGTCAATGTCACCTTTGGGCCGGAGCCGGCCGGGTTGTCGGGGAAGCGCGTCAAGCTCCCGAACCCGGCGCGCGACCTGCCGCCCGATGAGGTCGCTCAGCTGCGCGGCGCCGCCGATAGTTTGGCGCTGCGGGTGCGCTATCACGACGACGCGGTGCATTCGAAGCGCCTACCTGGCGGGCCGTTGGCGCAATCGATCTTCGAGGCATTGGAACAGGCGCGGGTCGAGGCGCTAGGCACCCGCCGCATGGTCGGGGTCGGCGCCAACCTGTCGGCGCTGCTCGACGAGCAGTATCGCCGCCAGGGCTTCGAGCGCGTCACCGAGCGCACCGAGGGGACGATGGCCGAGGCGGTGCGCCTCCTGACCCGCGAGGCGCTGACCAACGAGCCGCCGCCGCCCGCCGCAAAAAAAGTGGTCGATCTGTGGCGGCCGTGGCTGCAGGACAAGATCGCCAAGGATCTCAACGAACTCGACAAGGTCGTCAACGACCAGGACGCCTATGCCCGCACCACGCGCCGGCTGATCCAGGATCTCGATCTCGACCTCGGCGAGCTCGACGAATCGGCCGACGATCAGCAGAGCCAGGGCGACGAGGCCGACGGCGAGAACCAGACCGATAGCGGCGAGAGCGCCACCGCCGGCGCGCAGCCCTCGATGGAGGGCGCGCCCGCCGAAGGCACTGCCGAGGATGCCGAACAGGACGGCGACGCGGACACCGACGGCGAGATGATGCCGGGCGCCAGCGACGACGATCCCGGCCGTCCTGGCCGTCCTGGCCAGATGCCGCGCGGCCGTGCTGACGAGAACGCGATCTACCGTGCCTTCAGCACCATCTCCGATGAGGTTGTCGAGGCCGACAAGCTGTGCGATTCCGACGAGCTCGGCCGGCTGCGCCATCTGCTCGACCAGCAGCTGCAACATCTCCAGAGCGTCATCGCCCGGCTCGCTAACCGGCTGCAGCGCCGCCTCTTGGCGCGCCAGACCCGCGCCTGGGAATTTGACCTCGACGAGGGCATCCTCGACGCGGCGCGGCTCTCCCGCGTGGTGACCAACCCGGTGCTGCCGCTCTCCTATAAGCGCGAGCGCGAGACGGATTTCCGCGACACGGTCGTGACGTTGCTCATCGACAATTCGGGCTCGATGCGCGGCCGGCCCATCACCGTCGCGGCGATGAGCGCCGACATTCTCGCGCGCACGCTCGAGCGCTGCGCGGTCAAGGTCGAGATCCTCGGCTTCACCACCCGCGCTTGGAAGGGCGGCCAGGCGCGCGAGCGCTGGATCGCCGCCGGCAAGCCGCCCAACCCCGGCCGCCTCAACGACCTGCGCCACATCGTCTACAAGGCCGCCGACGCACCGTGGCGCCGGGCGCGCCGCAGCCTCGGCCTGATGCTGCGCGAGGGCATCCTCAAGGAGAATATCGACGGCGAGGCGCTCGCCTGGGCGCATAACCGGCTCCTCACCCGCACCGAGGAGCGCAAGATCCTGATGGTGATCTCGGACGGCGCACCGGTTGACGATTCAACACTCTCGGTCAACCCCGGGAATTACCTCGAAAAGCATCTGCGCGAGGTGATCCGCGACATCGAGAAGACCGGCGAGGTCGAGCTGACCGCGATCGGCATCGGCCACGACGTGACGCGCTACTACCGCCGCGCCGTGACGATCGTCGATGCCGAGCAGTTGGGCGGCGTCATGCTCGAACGCCTCGCCGACCTCTTCGAGGAAGAAGATTCGGGCAGGACCCGCGTCCGCAGCCGCCGCGCGGCGTAAGAAAAGGGTCGGGGATCGCCCGACCCCTTCGCCGCTATTGCGTGCACTGGGCAACGTATTTCGGCAGCAGCTCGGTGGACGCTTTCTGGAGCTGCGCTGGGACGTCCCCCGTCATATCGGCCGCCTGGCCCTTACTGATGGCGGCCATGGTCTTAAAATAGGTCATCAGCGTCGTGCGATCGGCGCCGTCGGTAACCTTGCCGTCGAGGCACGTGCAGTCTTTCGGCTGAAACATGCCGTTGCCCATGGCGTTGCAGGCATCCGAGAAATCGCTGGCCGCCGCCTGTTGCAGCGAGGCCAACGCCAGCACCGCGGTGACGCCCGCCATCCCAGCAAACGCGCGCATTCGGTTTTTCATAATTTTCGTTGCCCCTCTGGTTGCATCGACAGCCAGTACGGCTGGCCAGATCAGGCGGTTCGCGGCGGCCCAACCGAGACGTGATCAAGCGGAGCAGGCGCGATCCGCCCGACTTCACGCAGCGAGAGGATCAGCATCGCCTCGTCACACCGCGCGCCGTGCCTTGAGCGCCGCGGTCAGCGTGCCTTCGTCGAGATAGTCGAGCTCGCCGCCGATCGGCACGCCCTGGGCGATGCGCGACACGGCGGCGCCGGTCGCCGCTGCGCGGTCGGCGATGTAATGTGCGGTGGTCTGTCCATCGACCGTGGCATTGAGCGCGAGGATCAACTCCATGCCCGGACCGAGCCGCGCGATCAGCTTGCTGATGTTGAGCTCTTCCGGCCCCACCCCATCCAAGGCCGACAGAGTGCCGCCGAGCACGTGGTAGCGGCCGCGAAACGCCGCGGTGCGCTCCAACGCCCACAGATCGGCCAGGTCTTCGACGACGCAAATCGCGCTCGCGTCACGGCGCGGGTCGCGGCAGATCGCGCACGGCTCGATCGTGTCGAGATTGCCGCAGATCGGGCACGGTCGGATCGCCGCCGCGGCGTCCCTGAGCGCCGCCGCCAGCGGCTCCATGACGCTTTCGCGCCGCTTGATCAGGTGCAGTGCGGCGCGGCGCGCCGAGCGCGGCCCCAGCCCCGGCAGCTTCGCCAGCAATCCAATCAGCGTATCAAGTTCGGACATGCGGCGATTATCGGCGACCTTGCCGATACGCGGAAGGGTTCCGCGTCACCCGCCATATTCGAGGATATCGAGCCCGTTCAGCCGGTCGATCAGGAAGACCAGACCGCGGCTCTTGTCGACAAAGATATCGTTCGACTGAACGATGGTCTGCCCGGCGCCAGGGGTCGGCATAAAGCTCTCGACCTCTTCCGGCCGGTAGGGATCGGAGATGTCGACCGCGCGCAACCCGCCGCCAAACCAGGTGACGAGGATGACATTACCGCCGTCGACCGTCTCCTGCGGCTGGTGCGCGCCGTACCAGCATAGCGGGTCGAACGGCTCGTCATGCGGCACCGCCCAGGTCGAGATCGGCACCGGATGCGCCTCATCGGTGATGTCGACGATCCACATAAAGGCGTTGGGTGACGGGGTGAGCCGATCGGAGACTTCCTCGTCGGTTACCACCGCTATCCTGCGGCCTTTCAGTTCGTGCGGGATCGGCAGCACGGTATGCGTCGGGCACGGATAGGGCGGGCTCCAGTCGAGGCCAGAGATGAATTTGAGATTTGAAAGGTCCTCACAGTCGAGGATCACGAACCCGCCATGCCAATAGCTCGTGTAGAGCCGGTCGCCGCGGCGGAGCGGGTGGTGGCAGCGATGCCGGCGGCCCGGCCAACTGGGCATCTCGCCGCCGGCGGTCCATTGTCCCGGCATGTGCCATTTGCCGATCGCCTCGGGCTTTGTCGGGTCCTTGAGGTCGAGGATCACGACGATGTCTCCGACATAGCCTTCTTCCTCGGACGAGATATAGGCGTAGCGCTCGTCGGAATCGAACCGGTGCGAGCCACCCGATTTGTAATGGCCGATCGCCTTGGGCGCGGTCTTGTCCTTGATGTCGTAGATTTTGATGCCGCCGGCCCAGCCCTCGGGCTTTTCCGGGTTGCGGGCGCGAAACAGCTCCTGGTTGACCATCATCACGTCGCCGTTCACCCGCACCTTGTGCGAGTGCATGAAGCTCGGCACCTCGATGCGCGCGGTGACGCGCGGCCGGCGCGGGTCGCTGACATCGATGATCGAGGTGCCGTCGGGCGGGCCCATATGGCCGATATAGGCGTAATCGCCTTCGGCGACGACCTGCCCGCCGCCGGGAATGTCGAGCTTGGCGAGATGTTTCAGAAGCGGCATGCGGCGTCCCTCCGTTTGGCGGGACGCTAGCACGCTGCTTCCTGGGCCGCACCTACCTCACATGCTCGGGTTTGCCCTTGGCTTGGCGGCGGCGAAGTCCTCGAGCTGATGCTCGCTCATCGACTCATGCATTTCCCGCGACGCACCCTTCAGCTCGCTGGGTTTGATCTCGCCGCGTTTGGCCGCGAGCGCCGCGCCCGCCGGCATTTGCTGCGCCTTCGATTTCGCTGGCATCGCCGTTCTCCCTTGCTGTTGCCTTCTCCGGCAAACAGGCGAGAGCGGATCGGGTTCGCTATTTATCGAGCCAGACCGTGCCGAGGTCTTGGTTGACGTAATGGCTCGGGCTGATCTTCCAGCCTTTGACATACGCCCGATAGGGCACAATCCGGTAGCGCCATAAAAGGAAAATCTCGTGCGCCTCGGTGTCGAGCACGCGCTTTTCATATTCGCGCATCAGCGAGCGCTGCTTGGCGAAATCGGGCTCGCGCAGCATCCGGTCGTAGATGTCGATCTCTTCGGGGTCGTCGTAATTGCCGTAATTGATGCTGGAGACCTTGTGCGGCAGGTATTTCGTGCCGTCGAGCAGCGGGTTGACGTTGTTTTGGCACTCGGCGTCGATCGCCGCGTCGAAATCGCCGTTGAGCAGGGCTTCGCCGTAAGGCCCCGTCGACAGCACGCGCTGGGTAACCTTGAGCCCGATCCTGCTCCACTGGTCGATGACCCATTCGGCATTGAACTTGTAGGGCTGGTCGACGTTGCGGTTGACCAGCACAAAGCTCAGCCCCTCCATGCCAGCCTCCTGCAGCAGCCGTTTCGCCTCGGCGCGCGATTTTTCGATATCGGGCCAGTAGCCGGCGAGTTGTTGTAGCTCCTCCTTGGTGGCGGCGAGCGGCGAGCCAGGATAGACGATGCCACCGACGGTCTTCTCGACCGTGATCTTCGACAGCGCCGGCGCGCTGCCCCAGCGGTCGATCGCCAGGGTCAGTGCGCGCCGCACGCGGACATCGTCAAATGGCTTCTTCGCATGGTTCGGCGTGACCAGCGCCCCGCAGTTCCAGTCGCTTTCCTGCACCGTGATCTGGTCGCCGAGCGCGGCGACGAGCTCGTCACGGGTTACCGGCGGAAAACCGCGAAACTCGATATCGGCGCGCCCGCTCTTGATCGCGGCGACCCGGGTCGCCTGCTTTTCGGCGAAGACGCCGACAAACCCGTCGAGATAGGGCAGCCCGGAGCGGAAATAGTCGGGGTTGCGCTCTCCCGTGATCGACTGCCCGGTCTGGTAATCCTTAAAGCGGAAAGGCCCGGAGCCGAGGATGTTCTTCTCGTACCAGTGCGGGTCCTTATCGAGGACCGCCTTCTGATAGATAAAGGCATAGGGATCGGCGAGCGCCGGCAGGAACGCGGCGGTGGCGAATTTGAGGCGAAAGACGACGGTGCGCGGGCCGGCCGCCTCGACCTTGTCGATCATCGCGTAATAGCCTTGCCGCGCGCTGACGACGCCTTCGGGCGGATTGACGATGTGGTTCCAGCTCGCCGCTACGTCATTGGCGGTCATCAGCGAGCCGTCGGCGAATTTGACGTCGTCGCGGATCGTAAAGGCGTAGGCCTTCCCGCCGTCGGTCGGCGTGGGGATCGCCGTGCAAACATCGCAGACGAATTGGGTCGTGTCGCTCGGATTGTCCGGGTTGGCGCGAATCAGGGTGCTGTAAAACGGCGCCACCGCGTGGATCGTCGCGAAGGTGTTCTCCCGATGCCCGTCTAAGCTCGGCGGCGCATCGGCCGGGATCACAAAATTGAGGATGCCGCCGCGCTTTGGCGTGTCGTCGGCATGCACGGGCAGGCCCAGCAAGATCGCGGCGCTCGCAGCCAACAAGGTTCGGTGCATTGCCGTCTGGCCTGGATTGTTCGCGCCGGTCTTGGCGACGCCGTCTTCGACAATGTAGCGCCGCCCGTCGCCGCCACGCAGCATTTCAATCGAGGGTCTGCGGCCCGCCATCGGTGAACGGGTGCGCCACGAGAATCGCCATGATCTCGGCTCGGCGACGCCGGCTCCACTCCGGGTCGAGTCGGTCGAGAAGCTTTATCTGGCGCCGGAAAAATGCGCGACGGAAGCCGTTTGCCGGCGAATGCCGCGCCGCGACGTGGGAACTCGCCATAGTGGAGGTGACCGACTCGAACACCCAGTACAACAGCTCGTTGAGATCGGTCGTGGTATCGCGCCGCAACTCGCGGCCACGTTCGACGACGACATAGTGATAGAAGTCGTCGATCTCGATATGCGGCCGCGCGCCGTCCTTACTGCGGCCGTAAGTGGGCAGATCGTAGGTGCTGTGCGGGCCGGGCAATTGCGCATCGATGCGCTCGACCCATGCCGCGATCTCATCCAGCCTCAGCCGCTGTCCCGCGCGCGGAATCGCCAGTGGCAGCGGCCGCCCCCACCCGAAAAACCGTCGAAAGAACTCCATGTCGTCTCCTGCCCCGTAAACCGAAGCTTGCTGCGCCCACCCCACCACCTGATATAGTGCCATTGGGAGGTCGGCGGGCGGACAGGTCCCTCGCCAATCCGGTCAGGTCCGGAAGGAAGCAGCCGTAACGAGTTCCGGCCTGGGTCGTTTGTTCGGTCTCCCACCCCTCATTTGCGTTGATTGATGCCCGACGCCGCGCCCCATTATCGCGTGCTGGCCCGCAAATACCGGCCGCAGACCTTCGCCGAGCTGATCGGTCAGGAGGCGATGGTGCGCACCCTGGCGAATGCGATCGCCAGCGGGCGGGTGGCGCATGCTTTCATCCTCACCGGGGTGCGCGGTGTCGGCAAGACGACGACCGCGCGGATCATTGCTCGTGCCCTCAATTGCATCGGCACCGACGGTAAGGGCGGGCCGACCGTCAGCCCGTGCGGTCAGTGCGAGCACTGCGTCGCCATCGCCGAAGATCGCCATGTTGACGTCATCGAGATGGACGCGGCCTCGCGCACCGGGGTCGACGACATCCGCGAACTGACCGACGGCATGCGCTACCGCCCAGTATCGGCGCGGTTCAAGGTCTACATCATCGACGAAGTGCATATGCTCTCGAAGAGCGCCTTCAACGCGCTGTTGAAGACGCTCGAAGAGCCGCCGCCCGACGTCAAATTCGTTTTCGCCACGACCGAAATCCAGAAAGTGCCGGTGACGGTGCTGTCGCGCTGTCAGCGCTTCTCGCTGCGCCGCGTGCCGATCGAGCAGCTCACCGCGCATTACGCTGAGATCGCCAAGGCCGAGGGGATCGAGATCGCGCCCAGTGCGCTAGGCCTGATCGCCCGCGCCGCCGACGGCTCGGTACGCGACGGGCTGTCGCTTCTCGACCAGGCGATTGCCCTCGCGAACGGCCCGATCGCCGAGGATGCGGTGCGCGACATGCTCGGCATCGCCGACCGCAACCTGGTCTTCGACCTGTTCGAAACGGTGCTGAAAGGCGACGCCGCCGGCGCACTCGACCAGATGGAGGCGCTCTACCAGGGCGGCGCCGACTCGTTGTCGGTAATCCAGGACCTGCTCGATCTCACGCATTTCGTGACGCGGCTGAAGCTGGTGCCTGATGCCGGGGCCGGCGACCCGATGGAAGCCGGTGACCGCGAGCGCGCCAAGCCGCTCACCGAGCGCCTGGCGATGCCCGTGCTGGCGCGCGCCTGGCAGATGCTGTTGAAGGGCATTGAAGAAGTGCAGACCGCGCCGTTCGCCAAGCAGGCGGCCGAGATGGTGTTGGTGCGCCTTGCTTACGTCGCCGATCTTCCGGTGCCGGCCGAGCTGGTGAAAAGCATCGCCGGCGGCGAGCCGATCGCCACACGCACCGTCTCCGCACTGTCCGCCGCGCCCCACCCGCCGGCAGTGACCCCACCGGTCGCCGATAAGAATAGCGATGCCGGCATGGTCGGGTTCGATCCCGCCCCCGCGCCGGCGGTGCTGCCACGGCTCGCCGACAGCGGCAACGCCGCGCCGGTCATGGCCATTCCCGAACCCGCGCCGCTTCCGGCGGCGCCCCCTGCCCCGCCGCAAGACCCGGGCCTCGACCCGATGCCGCAAAGCTTTGAGGCGGTGCTGGCGCTGTTCGAGAAGCACGGTGAGGTCATCACCCGCGCGCAGTTGCGCTCGCAGGCGCATCTTGTCGACTTCGAGCCGCCGCGCATCGAGTTCCGCCCGGCCGATAACGCGCCGCGCGACCTCGCCAGCCGGCTTTCTCAGCGGCTCCAGGAATGGACCGGCGTTCGCTGGGTGGTGGCGATTTCACAGACCGAGGGTGCGCCGACCCTGGAACAGCAGGCTCAGGTGCGCGATAACGAGGTGAAGAGCGAGGTCGCGCGGCATCGGCTGGTGCGCGCGGTGCTGGAGGCCTTTCCCGGCGCGACGATCGCTGCGGTGCGCGAACGCTTCGCCGCCACCGAGCCGGCCGCGGATGAAAACGAGATCACCGGCGAAGACGATGTCGTGGATGACGCGGGCGCGAGCGAAGAGGACGAGCCATGAAAAATCTCGGCCAGCTGATGAAGCAGGCGCAGCAGATGCAGCAGAAGATGACCGAGATGCAGCAGCAGCTGGAAACGCTGGAGATGACCGGTGTCGCTGGCGGCGGGCTCGTTCAGGTGACGCTCAACGGCAAGAGCGAGCTGAAAAAGATCAAGATCGACAAGTCCATGCTCGACCCGGAAGAGGCCGAGGTCGTCGAGGATCTGATCGTCGCCGCGTTCAACGACGCCAAGCAGAAGGTCTCCGCCCATGCCGAGGCCGAGATGCACAAGCTGACCGGCGGCCTCAACCTCCCCGGCGGCATGAAGCTGCCGTTCTAACCGCCCTGCATCGCCGAGTCGTCGTGCTCTATTTCGAGGATTTTGCCGTCGGCCAGAAATTCGCCTCGGCGCAGCGTCGCGTCGAGGCGGCCGAGATCAAGGAATTTGCCGCGGCCTACGACCCGCAGCCCTTTCATCTCGATGAAGAGGCCGCGCGCGGCACCGTGTTCGGCGGTCTCGCCGCGAGCGGCTGGCAAACCGCGGCACTGACGATGAGCCTTCTCGTGCCGAGCGAATTTCGTCCCGTCGGCGGCATCGTCGGGTTTGGCGGCGAGCTCTCCTGGCTGAAACCTGTGCGCCCCGGCGACGAACTGCGCGTCGAAAGCGAGATCATCGAACTGCGCGCGTCACGTTCGCGCCCCGATCAGGGCCTCGTGACGGTACGCGTTACCACCCTTAACCAGCACAACGAGCCGGTACAGACCTTCACCCCGACGATATTGGTGGGCCGCCGTTCCGGCTAGCCGGTCAATTCAGGGTTTGGAGCGGGTGAAGGGAATCGAACCCTCGTCGTAAGCTTGGGAAGCTTCTGCTCTACCATTGAGCTACACCCGCGCTCCGGTGTTTGGGCGATGCGGCCGCGATGATAGGACATCGCAGCCGCGATGCAAGATACCGCTTCTGGCAACGACGTCCCTGCAAACCCCGGTTGAGTCTTACATCAACCTTAAAGACGCGTGGGCACGGTACAAATCTACTGGCGCCAAGGCGCGTTTCACGTTATCAGCGCTGGCGCAATGCGACTCATTTACGCTAAATTTACAAACTCCCACACCCGTCGCATTCAATTTTTCGTTTAGAGGAACGATGCACGACCATCGCACCGCCCTCACCCCCGAGGGCGCTCCTCCAGTTCAGCGTGTTGAAGCCAAGGTCAAGTGGTTTAATGCCAGTAAGGGCTTCGGTTTCGTAACCATGGCGGACGGTTCGCCCGACGCATTTCTGCCGATGGCGATCCTCAGGCGGGCCGGTTACGAGGATGTCCGAGAGGGTTCATCGATCACTTGCGAGGTCGGCGCCGGCGCCAAGGGACCGCTCGTCACCAGCGTCATCAGCATCGATGAAAGCACCGCGGTCGCCCCGGGCGTCACAGATCGCCGCGGCTCGCGCCCGTCGAGCACACTCGAAGGCGCGGTCAAGTGGTTCGAACCCGACAAGGGTTACGGCTTCATCTCACCTGATGGCGGCGGCAAGGATGTCTTTATCCACGTCACCGCGCTGCGCCGCAGCGGGATCGATAGCCTGGCGCCCGGCCAGCGGGTTCGGGTCGAGGTGGTGGAAGGCCGCAAGGGCCTGGAAGCCGACAGTATCGAGCTTGTTTAACGCCGCGCCGGCGCCGCCAGCGCAACCCAGGCATCGGAACTTTCGGATTTTACTGAGCGTCTTCCCGATGTAGCTAGGCGCGCTAAAGGCGTCACGAAAGGTTTACAAAGGCGTCGACGACGGGCAACCTCCTGCCGTGAGGGTGACTGCCTGTTGCGCCCGCGACGGGGACGAAGCGATGGAACTTCGCGACACAATTCGCACCTACCGATGGGTTTCCGGCTCCTATGACTTTGTTTTCGGCCCGGTTTTTCATCCCGGCCGCAAGGAGGCGGTGCGCATCGCCAACGACCGGCCCGGCCAGCGCATCCTTGAGGTGGGCGTCGGAACCGGCCTGTCGTTGCCGCATTTCCGCACCGATTCGCACGTCACCGGCATCGACGTGTCGGCCGAGATGCTGGCCAAGGCCGAGGCGCGCGTGTCGCGGGAGAACCTCAAGCATGTCGATGCGCTTCGGGTCATGGACGCCGAGCACATGGAATTTCCCGACAATTCGTTCGACGCCGTGCTCGCGCTTTATGTCGCTCCGGTGGTGCCGAACCCGGCCCGCTTCGCGGCCGAGATGCGCCGCGTTTGCATCCCAGGCGGAACGATCGTGCTGGTCAACCACTTCATGAGCGACAACTGGGCGGTGCGGTTTTTTGAAAAGCGTCTGGCGCATCTCGCCCGGCATATCGGCTTCCACCCCGATTTCGAATTCGACACCTTCATGCGCGACAGCAAGCTCACCGTGCGGGAAATCCGCCCGAGCAATTTGTTCGGCTATTGGAAGCTGTTGCGCTGCGTCAACGAAAAGGACGCCTCGACGCTCGATTGACGCTCAGGCGTTTTTAAACAGCGCGATTTCTTTTAACAACGCCTCGACCGCGCCGGTGGCGAAAGCAAGGCAGGTCTCGTCGACCAACCGCCCGTCCTTGATCCGGGTTTCGGCCGCGGTGATGATGCACTCGCGCGCCAGGGTCACCCGCGACAGGCAGGAGTCGAGCGCCACTTTCATGTGCTCGAGGCAGCGTGCGCCGCCGAGCGGCCCGCGCGAGCTCGACATGATCGCCACCGGCTTGTAGGCTAGCACTGACGCGAACGCAGGACGCGACGCCCAGTCGATCGCGTTCTTTAAGACGCCGGGGATCGAGTGGTTAAACTCCGGCGCGCAGAACACCAGCCCGTCCGCCGCTTCGATATCGGCCAGCATCTGCTTCACCGCCGGCGGCCGTTTTTCGCCCTCAAAATCCTGGTTGTAGAGCGGGATCGGCGCGAGGTCGTAGACCTTGAGATCGGCGCGGTCGGCGAAATGATCGGCCAGTGTCGCCAGGATCGCATTCGAAAACGAGCCGGCGCGCAAGCTGCCTGACATGCCAATAAGGCTGACCTTTGCCATCGTTGATTTATCCCTTGAATAGACTGCGCCCCTCATAGCGAATGCCCCTCGCCAATAGCAACTATCTCAAGCAGATTGGCCAGATGACGCTGAAAGCCTCGGCCCGCGGGCTGGTCCCGCCCTTTATCGCTATGGACGTGCTGCGCGCCGCCAACGCGCGCGAAGCGGCCGGCGAGCGGGTCATCCATCTCGAGGTCGGTCAGCCCGGCACCCCGGCCCCGGCCGCGGTGCTCGACGCGGCGCGGCGCGCGCTCGCCGACAGCAAGATCGGCTATACCGACGCCGAGGGCATCGCCCCGCTGCGCGCGGCGATCGCGGCGCATTACCGCGACCAGTACGGCGTCGCTTTCGACCCGGCCGAGATCGTCGTCACCACCGGCTCCTCGGCGGCGTTCCAGCTGGCGTTTCTCGCCGCGTTCGAGCCGGGCGACCGGGTTGCGCTCGCCGCGCCCGGCTACCCGGCCTATCGCAACGTCCTGTCGGCGCTCGGCCTCGAAACCGTGCTGATCGAGGTCGGCGAGAACGCGCACTACCAGCCCAACCCGGAGCTGTTGGCCGATATTCCCGACCTTGCGGGCCTCATCGTCGCCAGCCCCGCGAACCCGACGGGCACGATGATCGCGCCGGCCGAATTGCGGCGCCTCGCCAATTATTGCCGCGAGCGCGGCATCCGCCTCGTGTCCGACGAGATTTATCACGGCATCGTCTACGAGGGCGACGCCGCCACCGCGCGCGAATTCGGGCGGGAGGCCATCGTCGTCAACTCGTTCTCGAAATATTACAGCATGACCGGCTGGCGGCTGGGCTGGATGCTGGTGCCGCCCGACCTCGCGCGCTCAGTCGAGTGCCTGGCGCAGAATTTTTACATCTCGCCGCCGGCGCTGTCGCAACTGGCCGCAGTCGTGGCTTTCGACTGCCGCGCCGAGCTCGACGCGCATGTCGCGCGCTACCGCGTCAACCGCGACCTCTTGGTCGCGACATTAAAGAAGGCGGGGCTCAGCCGCTTCGCGCCGGCCGAGGGCGCGTTTTATCTTTATGCCGACGTCTCGGCGCTGACCCGTGACAGCGAGGCCTTTTGCCGCGAGATGCTCGCCGAGATCGGTGTCGCGACGACGCCGGGCGCCGACTTCGACCCGATCCACGGCCAGGACTGGCTCCGCCTCTCGTTCGCCGGCTCGACCGACGACATCGAGGAAGCCGCCCAACGCCTCGCCGCCTGGCTGCCCAAACAGGGTTGATGAGCTACGACTTCCTGATGTTCAGGCCGGTCGGCGAGTCATTTTGCATCCGCGCCTCGCATGGCGGCGGAGACCGCCCGCTGGTACCGGAAATTTGCCAAGCCCTGGGCCTCGTCGCTTTCGACGGACAACTCGTACGCTGATCCGCGGCGACGAGTAATCGCTACCGCGCGGCGGTCGCGCGTTGCGTCGCCCAGTTTTCCGGGTCTTCGAGAAAGCTTCTGACCTTCTCGTACTGCCCTGGCTCGAAGCGCCCCATCTTCTCGGCGACGGCGGCGACATCCCACCAGGTGGCGAGCGCGAGAAGGGTGATCCCCTCGGCGGCGAGGCTCGTCTCGGTGTGCGGGAAGATGCCGTAGTTGAAGATCACAAAGGTATGGCTGATCTCGCCGCCGGCCTGGCGGATCGCCCGCACGAAATTGAGCTTCGAGGTGCCTTCGCTCGCCAGATCCTCGACCAGCAGCACCCGCGCCGCGTCCTGCAACTGGCCTTCGATCTGCGCGTTGCGGCCAAAACCCTTGGCCTGCTTGCGCACATAGAGCATCGGCAGCGACAGGCGATCGGCGATCCACGCGGCAAACGGGATGCCGGCGGTCTCGCCGCCGGCGATCGCGTCAAGAGATTCGCACCCCACCCGGCGCTCGATCAGGTCAGCGGCCATGTCCATCAGCTTGCGCCGGGCGCGCGGGAACGAAATCAGCCGCCGGCAATCGACATAGACCGGCGACAGCCGTCCCGAGGTGAAAGTGAACGGGTTGTCGGGCCGGAACAACACGGCCTCGGTTTCGAGCAGGATGCGGGCCGTGATTTCCGCCGCATCGCTCTCGACCGCGGTGCGGTCGGGGTTCGGAGCGTTAGCCATGGCGTATTTTAACGGCAAAAGAAGCGGGGTTGACAATCGGGGATAAAGCGAACAAATAGGGAACAATAGAACAACCACCTGTTTCCAATGCCATCTGCCCCCCGCCTTGTCGCTTTGCAAGACCGCATCCGCCGTATCGAACGGCCGAGTGCCGGGCGTCACGGGGTGCTGCCGTTCGGAATCGCGGCGCTCGACCGGGCGCTGCCCGGTGGCGGGCTGGCCTTGGGCGCGGCGCATGAAATCCTCGGCGCCGAGGCCGACGAGGAGGATGGCGCCGCAGCGGCCGGGTTCATCGCCGGCATCGCCGGGCGGCTCGGTGACGGCCTTGTGCTGTGGTGCCTCAAGCGGCGCGATCTTTACGGGCCGGGGCTGGAAGCGCACGGGTTCGACCCGGCGCGCATTGTCATCGTCCGCGCCGCGCGCGACAACGACCTGTTGTGGGCGCTCGAGGAAGGGTTGCGCACGCCTGGAATCGCCGTCGTGGTCGGTGAGATCGGCCGGCTGCCGATGGTCGCCGGGCGCCGGCTGCAGCTCGCCGCAGAACGTTCCGGCATTCCGGCGTTGTTGCTGCGGCGCTGGCGCACCGGCGCGGAGGCCGCGGCCGAACGCGCCCGGCCAAGCGCGGCGGTGACGCGCTGGCGGGTCGCGCCGCTTCCGTCATTGTCGGAACCGGGTGAACCGGGGATCGGCCGGCCGCGCTGGCGGGTCGAGCTGCTGCGTTGCCGCGACGCCGAGGCGACGGGTTTGTCGTGGGATGTGCCCGCGGATTTGGGAGGGGTTGATGCATCGGGTGCTGTATGTCTTTCTGCCGGGTTGGGCGATCGACCGGCTGCGCCGGGTCGGTCTGCTGCCGCTCGTGAATGGCGCGAAGCCTGGCGCCGCGCCGACTGAGGAAGCGCCGTTCGCGACGGTGACCGCCGCGGCTGGGCGTCAGCTGCTTGCCGCGGTGAACCCGATCGCCGCCGCCAAGGGGCTCGCGGTGGGGCTGCCGCTCGCCGATGCGCTGTCGTTTTTGCCGGGGCTCGCGACCCGCCCGGCCGAGCCCGTCGAGGATGCAGCCGCGCTGCGCCGGCTCGCCGAATGGTGCGGCCGCTACAGCCCATGGACCGCGTCCGACGAAACGGACGGAGTCAAGATCGAGATCACCGGCTCAGCGCATTTGTGGGGTGGCGAGGCGGAACTTGCCGCCGACCTGTCGCGCCGCCTGGCGCGACAGCACATTACGCATCGTCTGGCGATCGCCGACACGATCGGCGCCGCCTGGGCGATGGCGCGTCATGTGGCGGGTGAGGGCGCGCCCACCGTCGTTCCGCCAGAACAGACCCGCGACGCCATCGCGCCGCTGCCGGTCGCGGCGCTGCGGCTCGACCCCGTCATCGTCCAGGGCTTGCATCGCGTCGGTCTCCGTCGTATCGGCGAAGTCATCAACATGCCGCGCGACGCGCTCGCCCAGCGGTTTGGTGAGGACATCGGCCGCCGGCTCGATCAGGCATTCGGCGATCTGCCCGAGCCGCTGTCACCGCTCGGAGAGGCACCGACCCGCCGGGTGCGTCTCAGTTTCGCCGAGCCGATTTCGGATCCGGCCGATCTTGCCCGTGCCGCCGAGCGGCTGACCCAGGATCTCGTTGCCCGCCTGGCGCGCGAGGGCATGGGCGCGCGCCGGCTCGACCTCGGCTTTCACCGCGTCGACGGCCGGGTCGAGCGCATCCGCATCGGCACCGCTAGGCCGAGCCGCGACCCCGCGCATCTCGCCAAGCTGATGATCGGCAAGCTCGACACGATCGATCCCGGCCTCGGCGTCGAGGACGTGATCCTCGCCGCCTTCGCGGTCGAGAAGCTGCAGGCTGAGCAAATCGAAAATCCGCTTTTCACAAAAAACACCCCTCTCCCCCCATTGGGGGGCGAGGGCAGGGTAAGGGGGGCTTGCTCCGAACCTGCCCTCAAAACCTCCCTCACCCCGACCCTCTCCCCCCGCAAGCACGTGGAGAGAGAGAATCATTTGGCTGATGGTCCCAGCCTTGCCCCGCTCTTCGACCGGCTCGGCGCGCGGCTCGGCCTCGATGCGCACGCCCGCCTGGAGACGCATGAAAGCCACATCCCGGAACGCGCATCGGTCGCGGTGCCGGTCACAGAAACCAACGCATCTACAAAACCCCCTCGCCCCTCATTGGAGGGAAAGGGCAGGGTCATCCCGCGAAAGCCACCGCGCCCCATCCGCCTCTTTGCCCCGCCAGAGCCGATCGAGGCATTTTGGGTGCTGCCCGACGATCCGCCTTTCAATTTCACCTGGCGGCATCGGCCGCATCGCGTCGCCCGGGCCGACGGCCCCGAGCGCATCGCCGAGGAATGGTGGCAGCCCGATGGACAAATAACCGGCGGCCAGCTTGCCGGAGCGGCTGGCGATCCGGCGGCGATCCGCGATTATTACCGGGTCGAGGACGAGACGGGCCGGCGCTTCTGGCTGTTCCGCGCGGGGCTGCCCGGCGACCCGCCGCCGCGCTGGTTTGTCCACGGTGTTTTTGCATGAAGCCGCTAGCGCGGCTGCGGCGCCAGCCCACTCCCCCACCCGGCCACCCAAATCAGCATACTCTCGTTGGGTGGCCGGGTGGGGGAGCGGGCCGGTGCCGTAAGGTCGGGCGGATGCCCGACCGCACTTGAAAGACCCCCATGCCCGAGCTTCCCCCCAAGGCATTCCACAAGCTGTCGCGCACGATCGGCGATGGCGGCGGTCTGCGCTTTGGCGGCAAGGAGCGGCACAAGACCGCCGGCGGCTGTGACAGTCTGTTCCCCGCCGCCGCGTGGCGTTACGCCGAGCTTCAGGCGACCAGCAATTTCTCGTTTCTGCGCGGCGCCTCGCACCCGGACGAGCTGGTGCAGCAGGCAGCTCGGCTCGGCCTTGAGGCCATCGCGATCACCGACCGGAACAGTCTCGCCGGGATCGTCCGCGCACATCAGGCGGCCAAGGAATGCGGCATCCGCCTGGTGGTCGGCGCGCGGCTCGACCTTCAGGACGGGATGAGCCTCGTTGCCTTTCCCGAAGACCGCGCCGCCTATGGCCGCCTCACAACGCTTCTCACCCTCGGCAAGCGCCGTGCGCCCAAGGGCGAGTGCCATCTCGATTACCCCGATGTCGTCGCCCATGGCGCGGGGCTTGTCGTCGCATTGTTGCCGCCGGACTATACCGACCGGGCGAGCCTCGCGCGGCATCACGAGCGGGCGCGCCGGGTCGCGGCGGATTTTCCCGGCCGCGGCTATCTTGCCGCGCATCATCTCTATCGCGGTGATGACGCGCGACGCATCGCCCGACTGGCGCGCATTGCCGAAGTGACCGGGCTCAAGCTGCTGGCGACCGGCGACGCGCTCTACCACATCCCGGAACGCCGCCCGCTGCAGGATGTGATGACCTGCATCCGCGAGCATTGCACACTCCACCAAGCCGGGTTTCGGCTCGCCGCCAATGCCGAGCGCCATCTGAAGCCGGCCGATGAGATGGCGCGGTTGTTCCGTGGTCATGAGGCGGCGCTCGCCGCAAGCGTCGAGATCGCCGAGCGCTGCCGCTTCAGCCTCGACGAACTCAAATACGAATACCCGGAAGAGCCGGTGCCATCCGGCATGACGCCGCAATCGCGCCTCGCGCAACTCGCCTGGGAGGGAGCGGCCAGGAGGTTCCCCGACGGCATTTCCGACAAGAACCGCAAGCGGATCGAGCATGAATTGGCGCTGATCGAACAGCTCGATTTCGCCCGCTATTTCCTCACCGTCCACGACATCGTGTGCTTCGCGCGGTCGAAAGACATCCTCTGCCAGGGGCGCGGTTCGGCGGCCAATTCGGTGGTGTGCTTCTGTCTTGGCATCACCTCGGTCAACCCCGAACAGATCGACGTGCTGTTTGAGCGCTTTATCAGCGCGGCGCGCGGCGAGCCGCCCGATATCGATGTCGATTTCGAGCATGAGCGGCGCGAGGAGGTGATCCAATACATTTACGAGCGCTATGGCCGCGACCATGCCGGCCTCGCCGCGACGGTGATCTGTTACCGCTCGCGCGGCGCCATCCGCGAGGTCGGCAAGGTGATGGGCCTGTCGGCCGATGTCGTCGCCGCGCTCGGCGGCATGGTCTGGGGCTGGTCGAGCGAGGGCATCGCCGATGAGCGGGTGCGCCAGGCCGGGCTCGACCCGACCGACCGCAATTTGCGCATGGCGCTCGACCTCGCTTTCGCGTTGATCGGCTTCCCGCAGCACCTGTCGCAGCATGTCGGCGGGTTTGTTATCACCCGCGGCCCGCTTCATGAGCTGGTGCCGATCGAGAATGCGGCGATGGAAAATCGCACCGTCATCGAATGGGACAAGGACGATCTCGACGCGCTCGACATCCTCAAGGTCGATGTCCTGGCGCTCGGCATGCTGACTTGCGTGCGCAAGGCCTTCGACCTCATCAAACAACACAAAGGTGAAACCTGGACGCTGGCGGAGATCCCGCAAGAGGTTCCCGCCGTCTACGACATGCTGTCGAAGGCGGATTCGATCGGCGTCTTCCAAGTCGAGAGCCGCGCGCAGATGTCGATGCTGCCGCGGCTCAAGCCCCGGACATTCTACGATCTGGTGATCGAGGTCGCGATCGTCCGGCCCGGCCCGATCCAGGGCGATATGGTTCACCCCTATCTGCGTCGCCGCAACAAGATCGAGCCGGTGAATTGCCCTCCCGGTCTGGAACATGTCTTGAACAAAACCATGGGCGTGCCGCTCTTCCAGGAACAGGCGATGCAGATCGCCATCGACGGCGCCGGTTTCACCCCCGACGAGGCCGACCGGCTGCGCCGCTCGATGGCGAGCTTCCGGCGCAACGGCGATATCGAGAAGTTCCGCGACAAGTTTATCGATGGGATGATCGCCAACGGGTACGAGACCGATTTCGCCGCGCGCTGCTTCAGCCAGATCGAGGGATTCGGCACATATGGCTTTCCGGAAAGCCACGCCGCGAGTTTTTCGCTGCTGGTCTATGTCTCGGCCTGGATCAAATGCTTCCACCCCGAGGTTTTCGCCTGCGCGCTCTTGAATTCGCAGCCGATGGGCTTCTATCTGCCGGCGCAGATCGTCCGCGACGCGCGCGAGCACGGCGTCACGGTGCTGCCGGTCGATGTCAATCACAGCCACTGGGACTGCACGCTGGAGCCGCGCGCCGGCTCGTTCGCCCTGCGGCTTGGATTTCGCCAGATCAAGGGGTTCTCGGAAGCCGATGCCGGCCGCCTCGTCGCCGCGCGGGGCGCGGGCTACGAGAGCGCCGAGGCGCTGTGGCGCAAGAGCGCGCTCGGCCGGTTGGCGCTTGAGCGCCTCGCCAGCGCTGATGCTCTGCGCTCACTCGATCGCGCACAAGGCGGGCTCGACCGCCGCCAGGGGCTCTGGGCGCTCAAGGCGCTTGGCGACGCGACGCTGCCCCTCTTTGCTGCCGCGCTGCAAAAGCATCCAGCGTCCTTCGAGACGGCTGCTGCGCAGCCTCCTCAGGATGACGATATGTTTATGAGGGCATCAAGAAAGTCCGTCATCCTGAGGAGCGGTCCTCAAACTGCGTCTCGAAGGACGCACGACCTCACCGCCGCTCTCCTCCCGCCGATGCCACTGGGTGAGCATGTTGTCGAGGATTACGCGACGA
This sequence comes from Allostellaceae bacterium, assembly GCA_035319545.1. Classification (GTDB taxonomy): domain Bacteria; phylum Pseudomonadota; class Alphaproteobacteria; order ATCC43930; family CGMCC-115725; genus DATARH01. The sequence goes on from DATHCK010000202.1 coordinate 23,140, forward strand.
CGAGCCTCAGCTTGAAGCGTCACCCGCTCGCCTTCCTGCGTGACGAATTGAGGGAAGACGGCATCGTTACCGCCGCCGAGCTTGTGACCCTTCCAGTCGAGTGCCGTGTCCGGGTCGCCGGTCTCGTCTTGATCCGCCAGCGTCCGGGCAGCGCCAAGGGCGTCATCTTCATCACCCTGGAGGACGAAACCGGGGTCGCCAATCTCATCATCTGGCCGCCGATCCTCGAGCGTTTCCGGCGCACAGCGCTCGGCGCGACCCTGCTCTATTGCCGCGGCCGGCTGCAGCGCGAGGAGGGCGTCATCCATGTCGTCGCCGAAGATTTGCGCGACTTCACCCCG
>DATHCK010000203.1:0-18499 GCA_035319545.1 Allostellaceae bacterium
GTTCGCCAGCCCCGCCATCACCTGCTGCAGCAGCAATTCCATCCGTTAATACCCGAGATAGGAGCGGCGGATCGACTCATCGGCGCCGACCACCGCCGACGGCGCGTCCATCACCACGCGGCCGGTTTCGAGCAAATAGGCGTGCTCCGCCAGCTCCAGCGCGAGCATCGCGTTCTGCTCGACGATGAGCATCGCCACTCCGGTCTCCGCGTTGATCCGGCGCAGGATCGCGAAGAGCTCCTCGACGATCAGCGGCGCCAAGCCGAAAGACGGTTCGTCGAGCAGCAACAGGCGCGGCCGCAGCATCAGCGCTCGCCCCACGGCGAGCATCTGCTGCTCGCCGCCCGACAAGGTGCCAGCCTGCTGTGCGTGGCGCTCTTTGAGGCGAGGAAAATTGACATAGATGCGCTCGATGTCGTCGGCGATCTCCCGCCGGTTCCGTCGCGTCATCGCGCCGAGCTGGAGGTTCTCCTCGACGGTCAGCCGCACAAACGTGCCGCGCCCTTCCGGAACATGGGCGACGCCGAGCCGCACCACGTCCTCGGTTGCCCAACCGGAGATCGCCTTGCCGTCGAGGCGGATGTCGCCGGCCACCCGTACCATGCCGCAGATCGATCGCAGCACCGTCGTCTTGCCGGCGCCGTTGGCGCCGAGCAGCGTGCGCACTTGACCTTCGTCGAGGCTGAAGCCGACATCGTAAAGTGCCTGGTTCTGACCGTAGAAGGCATTGAGCCCCGACACTTCGAGCATCATGCCGCGTGCTCCCGGGTGGTTCCGAGATAGGCGCGGATCACGTCTTCGTTACGCTGTACCTCCGCAGGCGTGCCTTCAGCAATCTTGCGGCCGAAATCGAGCGCGACGACCTTGTCCGACACCGACATGACGAGGTTCATGTGATGCTCGACGAGCAGCACGGTGACGTGACGCTCGTCGCGTATCAGGCGGATCAGGGCGCCCAATTCGCCGACATCGCCGTGGTTGAGTCCGCCCGCCGGCTCATCGAGCAGTAGGAGCTTGGGCCGGGCGGCGAGGGCGCGGGCGAGCTCGACCCGCTTGCGCGTGCCGAGCGGCAGCCCGTCAGCAGGGCGATGCGCCACATCTTCAAGGTTGAGCATCTGCAGCAGCGACCAGGCGAAATCGGTCAGCTCCCGTTCCCGCCGGCGAACCCACCACATGTGCAGCCCGTCGCTGACGAAACTGCTGCGGCTTTTCGCGTGCGCCCCGAGCCGCACATTGTCGAGCACCGATTGCGGCCCGAACAATGCCAGGTTCTGAAAGGTGCGGGCGATGCCGATCTCGGCGATGCGATGCGCTGGCCGGCGCAGCGTCGAGCGGCCTTCGAACAGGATATCGCCGCGATTAGGGGTGTAGAGCCGGCTTACGCAGTTGAAGAGTGTTGTCTTGCCGGCGCCGTTCGGTCCGATCAGCCCGAGAATTTGGCCTTCATCGATCGTGAACGAGACGCCGTCGAGTGCGACAATACCGCCAAAGCGCAGCGCGATGTCACGGACGTCAAGTAGCGGGTCGTGCGCCGCCGCCATGCCTATCGCCGGCCCCTAGCAACACGATGGCCCGGCCGGCCGGCATCGGCAACGTGCATTCCTTCCCCCGCGTTTATCGGCTCCACAACGGCGGGGGCAAGGTGCCGAGGGGTGTCGGCGAAGTCAAGGCGAAGGAGCGTCATGCTAGGCGACGCATTGTCGTCGCTTCGACGCCGCCGGATCGACAAACAGCGGCAAATCCGCGATCATCCGGGTAAGGCGAAAACGAGCCGGTCCGCCGCGATGATCCTTGTCTGCCCGACCTGCACCACCCGCTACAAGGTCGATGACGAGGCGGTAGACCGGCCCTCTGGGCGCACCGTGCGCTGTGCCAATTGCGGGCACAGCTGGCGTTACGTGGCACCACCAGCACCGGCGCGCGCGCGCCTGCGAGAACGCGTGCAGGCCGAGAAAAGCGAGGTCACAGCGGAGCCGCGGGCGGCGATCATCGCGCCAACACCGCCGCCGCGCCGCCGGCAGGGCTCCGGGGTCGGCTGGATGATCCTGATCTTGCTGATCGGAGCCGCGGTGGTTGGGGCGATCTTCGCGCGCGTCCGGGTGGTCGCGCTGTGGCCGCCGGCGGCACAGGTCTACGAACTGGTGGGTCTCACCACCGTCCCGCTGGGCGCGGGGCTCGACATCGCCAATGTCGCGACGACGCGCAACGCGGATGGACTCATCGTCGAAGGTGACATAACCAATAAGATCGGCGTGACCCGCACGGTGCCGCATCTGCGGGTCGCGCTGCGCGACGGGAGCCAGCACGAGCTGGTGTTCAAGATCATCGACCCGCCGCGCGAGAAGTTGCTGCCGGGCGAGACGAGCCATTTCGTCGTCGGCTTTCTGCCCGCTCCCGAGACGGCGGTCGGCGTGCTGGTGACGTTTTCCGCGGGCTGAGGCCTAGTGATGCCGCGCCAGGAATTCGGCGTGGGCAAGCTGTCTGAGGCGCGCCATGCGCTGGCCCACGGTCGTCGGTCGGCCGCCGCCGAACATCAGGGGCCTGCCGTAGCCGTGACCTGCGGTAATGACCAGCTCGCCCTTGTCGTTAAAGTGAATTTCTCTGCCATCAAACAGCAGCCGACCGAGCCCGGTATCATCGAGATCCCAGTTGCGCACCGGGCCTGAATCGATGTGGATGAACCCGGAATTTGGGTACCAGCCGACGCCACCGCGCTTCATGGCGCGCGCTGCTTGCATGGCTTCGGCGAGTTTCGAGCCAAAATGCACGTCGAGGGCGCGACCGTAAATGTGCTGGCTGTTCTCGGCGACCCCGAATGTCGTCCGCGCCAGCATCTCGTTGGTCTCGCGGGTGCGGTAGGCCGAGAGGATCTGTGCCTCGGTCTGTCCCGTCGCATCCATCAGCGCGGAGAGAAAATCGAGCGCCTCGACATCGCAGGGAATGGTCGCGCCGGTGTGGAAATCGCGCAGGAAAACCGACAGGTCGGACATCGCCGTCGCGATCGGCCCGTCATTGTCGCGATAGGGGCCGTCGAACGTCTCTCCGGTGTGCGGGTTGCTCAGCTTGAGCCGCGACGGCCCGGGCGGCGGCGCCGGCACCGCGCGGGCCATCCCCGGCACCAGGACGGTTCCCGCGATGATCGACAGCAGCAGTCGGCGGTCCATGATCAATGTTAAAAACGCCCAAAATCCAAGGCGGTGTCAAAATTGCCGCAGCAACCGTTCGATGTAGTCAAGCTCGATGGCCGGGCGCGACCGTTCGCCGGCACGCCGGCGCAACTCATCAAGGATTTCACGCGATTTCTGCAGCACCGTGTCGTCGGGGATCGCGACATCGCCTTGATCGTAGGTGCCGTTCGCGGAAAGCGGGCGGCCGAACGGGTCGCGATCGACGCTATCGGGCGGCAGTTGTCCGGTCGCTTCGAAATCGTTGGCGCCGCCGTTCTTGGAGAGCTGATCCTGCAGCTGCTTGGCGAAGTCGCGCGCGCCTTGCTGGAGCTGGTCGAGCGCCTCGCTCTGCGGCCCGACCGCGTCGCCCGGCGCGCCACGCTGCAATGCGCCCACGGCGTCGTTCATGGCGCGCTCGGCGCGGCCGAGCGGGTCAGGGATGTCGCCGAGGCCGTCGCTCATATGCCGCATCGCGTCGCCGAGCGCGCGGCGCAGCGCCTCCTGCTGCTGCGCAGCATCGCCGAGATCGCCCAACGGTGACCCATATTCGCCGCCGCCCGGTTGAGCGTTCTGCCCCGACCGACTGCCCTGGCCCTGACCCGGTGTTTGACCACGCTGCGCGCGGTAGCTGCGGTCGAGCAGCTGTTGCTGACGCTGCATTAGATCGTGCAGGTCACGCATCATCTGCTCAGCCTGCTCATTACCGCGCTGTCCCTGCCCGGCACGGGCGGTGCGCAAATTCTCCAGCATGTCCTGAAGCTGTGACAGCAGCTGCCGCGCCTGCTCCTTGTCGCCGCTGCGCGCCAGCTCGCGCGCCTTGTCGAGCATGCGCAGCAGGTCGCGATCGGTGACGACCTTCGACGGGCCGGGGGGCGGCGCATCCTGGGACGGATTGTTCCGCAGGTTCTGCGCGAGCGACTGAAGATAGCGGTCGAGCGACTGGCTCAGCTCACGCATCAACCGGTCGATCTCCTCGTCCGGCGCATTGTTGGCGAGCGCGTTCTGCAATTCCTGCTGCAGACGGCGCAGGTCGTTTTCGGCGAGCGACATGCCACCGTCTTCGATACGCAGGGCGATGTCCCACAAGAGCGGCACGACCGCGGCCGACGCGCTGTCCGCATCGCCTTGCCGCAAGCGGTCGGCGGCAACGGCGATCGCCAGATAGGCGATCGCGTCGTCATGGAACATCGCCGGCTGCTTGTCGAGGTCGTCGAGGATTTCGGCCACGACGTCGCGCGAATTGGCGTCCTTCACCAGCTCCTTGCGCTGCTCGATGATCTCCCGCGCGACGGGATTGGTGAATGTCCGCTCAGGCAGGGTCATGCGCACCGGCGCGCTCTCTCCCAACTGGCCGAGCGCGTCGGTCGCGACGATAGCGACCTCGACGGGTAGGCCTGCCCAGGGATGCGGCGACAAATCCTGATAGCTGGTCGCTTGCGCATCCTTGAGATTCAGACCAGGGAGCGGTAACGGAACCTCCACCGCCTGTTCGGGCTTGCCGCTTGCCTTGTCGTCGGCGCGGCGGATGACCAGCTTGACGCCTTCGACGCCGTAATCGTCGGTCGCGCGGTACTCGATGCGCAGCGCGGCGCGCGCGGTCGCGCCCGGCGGCTGGACAAAGGCCGCGGCCGGCGGATTATCGGGAATTATTTCGATGGGCCAGCGGCCGAGGGTCACGCCGCCTTGTATGACGGTCAGTAACTCGCCCTTGGTCAGCACCACCTGGGCCTGAAAATTCGTCTTGTCGATTGCCTTGAAATCGCTCGCTTGCGCGTCGATCGAGAGGCGCGGCAGCGCACGTCCGCCATGGATTTGCGCGAGCAGCGTGCTGCCGGTCGGAACGTGTACTGGCCCCGGCGTGTCGGCGCGCAGAAATTGCGGCGGCAGCCCGGTGTAATCCGGCGGGGTGATCCAGATGTCGAAACTGGTCGTCGCCGCGACTGTGCCGCCGCCATCCAACGCCGGCGCCAGCGCGCGGCCGATCCGCGTACGCCAATCGCCGCCGGCGTCGATGGCGCCGATCAGCAACAGGATCGCCAGCACAGCGCGCAATCCCCAGGGGTCGTGGCGCGCCAACCCGGCCGCGGGCCAACCGACGCGTAATCGCCTTGCCGCTGCCTCCATGCGTCGCCGGTGCGCTTCCCACAAGCTTACCGTCGCGTCGTCGAGCGGCGCGCTCGGCCGGTCGGCCAGTGTGGCGAGCGGGCGGTGCGCAAGCCCGCTATTGATCTCGATGCGGCGGCGCGCGGTCGGCACGTCCGGCCAGACCAGTGACCGCAACCCCCAGACCGCCGCGCCGGCCAACGCCAACGCGAAACCGGCAAGGATGGCCGCGTGCAGGATCGGCGGCACAAGCTCGGCCAGGTCGAACAGCGCCGCGACTAGAAAAAACCCGGCGACGCACAGCATCGGCCAAAGCGCCGGCCATGCCCACTCCCAGGCAAGCGCCGCCCGCGATAGCAACAATTGCCGGACAAGGAAGCGATGAGATGCGCGGTCCGGGGTCATGAGGCGAGCCAATCGGGCACGATATCGAGCGCCAGCAGTTCGTCATGGCTCGGCCGCGCCCGGATGATCGCGAAGCGGTCGCCGTCGACCAGCACTTCCGGCACCAGGGGGCGCGTGTTGTAGGTCGAGCTCATCACCGCGCCGTAGGCGCCGGCGGTCATGAACGCCACAAGCTCACCCTCGTCGAGCCGCGGCAGAATGCGGTCGCGGGTAAAGGTGTCGGTCGTCTCACACACCGGGCCCACCACATCGGCGGGCAACAAGGTGGCATCCGAGGTCGGCTCGCGAACCGGCAGGATACGATGTTCGGCCTTGTACATCGCCGGTCGCACCAGATCGTTCATCCCCGCGTCGACAACAACAATGCGCCTCCCGGCATCCTTGACGTAAACGACGGTCGAAACCAAAGCGCCCGCCGCAGCGACCATGAAGCGCCCCGGCTCGAACGCCAGCGTCACGTCGAGCGGGCCAAAGATCTTCCGCACCATCGCCGCGTATTGCGCGGGCGTCGCCGGAACCTCGTTGCCATAGGGCACCGTCAGTCCGCCGCCGAGATCGAGCTGGCGCACCGCGAGACCCGCTTGGCGCAGCGCGACGACCAGTTCGGCGATACGGGTAAACGCAAGGCGGCTCGGCTCAAGGTCGACGATCTGCGAGCCAATATGGACGGCGAGGCCGACCGGCTCGATGCCGGGCAGTTCGGCGGCTAGGCGGTACGCGGCCATCACCTCACCATGAGGGATGCCGAATTTGTCTTCTTTGCGGCCGGTCGCTATGCCGCTGTGGGTGCGGGCCGCGACATCCGGATTGACCCGGATCGCGACGCGTGCCTTGGACCCGCGTGCCGCTGCCAGGCCGCTCAGCTGCCGCAGCTCGGAATCCGATTCGACGTTGATCTGGTGAATGCCGGAGTCGAGCGCTGCGCTCAGTTCGCCGCTTGTCTTGCCGACCCCCGAGAAGACGATGCGATCGGTCGGGATGCCTGCGGCCAGCGCGCGCCGCAATTCGCCTTCCGACACGACGTCCGCGCCGGCGCCGAGCGCGGCGAAAAGGCGCAGCACCGCCTGGTTCGAGTTGGCCTTGACGGCGTAGCAGATGAGCGGCGCATCGGGGGCGAAGGCCGCGGCGAAGGCGCGGTATTGCGCCCGCATCGCGCCGGCGGAATACAGATAAAAGGGCGTACCGACAGAAGCGGCGACGTGCGCGACCGGCACCTTCTCGGCGTAGAGTTCGCCGTTGCGATAGGAGAAGCCTGCCATCACGCACGCCGTCCGGAACGCATCATTGCTTCGGATAGGGCTGTGGGAAGGTGTTCGGCTCATCCGCGGGCGGTACCGGGTTGCCCTTCTTGCCGCACCCGGCGAGCATCGCCGCGACCACCAGCGCCAGAACGATCCGCGCGGCGGGCGAGGGGCGGCGTCGGGAAGCAATGGGCGCCTTACTCATCGGCAAAACCTTTTGTGGGCCGCTTTTATTGCGGCGCGAACGCGCTCGGGCGCTGTGCCGCCATAACTGCCGCGGCTGGCAACCGAACGGTCGATGTCGAGCACATCATAGACCGCTTTTGTGATTCTCGGCTCGATTGCCTGCATTTCGGCAAGTGGCAATTCGGCAAGACCAAGGCCGAGCGCCTCGGCGCGTCTGACAATCGCGCCGGTCGCATGATGCGCTTGCCGGAACGGCATGCCCAGCGCGCGTGCCAGCCAGTCGGCGAGGTCAGTCGCGGTACTGTAACCGCGCGCCGCGGCGTCGCGCAGCCGCTCGATTTGGGGCCGCATGTCGCGCACCATGCCCTCGCTCGCGGCGAGGCACAGCTCAAGTGTATCGGCTGCCTCGAACACCGGGGCCTTGTCTTCCTGCATGTCCTTCTGATAGGCGAGCGGGAGTCCCTTCATCACCGTCAGCAGCGCGACAAGCGAACCGTCCAGCCGGCCGGACTTGGCCCTCACCAACTCGGCGGCGTCGGGGTTGCGCTTTTGCGGCATGATCGAGCTGCCGGTCGTGAACGCGTCCGACAGCTTGATGAAGCCGAAAGGCTCGCTCGACCAGATCACGATCTCCTCGGCGAACCGCGACAGATGGGTTCCAGCGAGTGCCGCCGCGGCAAGAAATTCGATCGCGAAATCGCGATCTGACACGGCGTCGAGCGAGTTCGCCGCCGGCCGGTCAAAGCCGAGCGCCACCGCCGTCGCGTCGCGATCGATCGGGAAGGCAGTGCCCGCGAGCGCGGCCGCGCCAAGCGGGCTTTCGTTGAGGCGTTTGCGGCAATCGGTGAAACGTCCTCGGTCGCGCCCGAGCATTTCGACATAGGCCATCAGATGATGACCCAAGGTCACCGGCTGCGCCGTCTGCAGATGGGTGAAACCCGGCATCACCGTGGCGGCGTGCGCCTTGGCTTGGTCGAGCAGCGCTGCCTGCAGCGCCGTCATCGCCGCGTCGATGCGGTCGATCGCGCCGCGCACCCACAGCTTGAAATCGGTCGCGACCTGATCGTTGCGCGAGCGCGCGGTGTGCAGCCGCCCCGCCACTGGACCGATCAGCTCGGCGAGCCGTCCCTCGATATTGAGGTGAATGTCCTCGTTGTCCTCGCGGAAGACAAAATCCCCTGCGTCGATTTCCGCCTGGATTTGCTCTAGACCCGTGGTGATTGCCGCGCCATCTTCGGCTGAGAGGATGCGTTGCGCGACCAGCATCGCGCAGTGCGCCTTTGATCCGGCGATGTCCTCGGCGTAGAGGCGCCGGTCCACATCGATCGAGGCGTTGATGCGACGCATGATGGCGGCGGGGCCGCCGGCAAAACGGCCGCCCCACATAATGTTAGGTGCAGCTTCCGGGGCAACCTCGTCTGCCGGGCGCGGTTTGGGCTTGTTCATCGTCGCCACAATACTGCTCGTCGCCTCAACCTTTGGTTCGCCCGCACGAGCGGACGATGCCGATCGACTGAAGCTCGGCGAGTTTATCCCGGCCGCGTCGCCGCAGCCAGCGCCGGAGATTTCCGTCGTCGACTTCGCCGGCAACCCGATCGCGTTCGACGATTTAAAGGGCAAGTTCGTGCTTCTCAATCTGTGGGCAACATGGTGTCAGCCATGCATCAAGGAGATGCCATCGCTCATCGATTTGCAGGAAAAGTTCGGCCCTGCGCTGACCGTCGTCGCGGTTTCGGAAGATCACGGCGGCGAGGTTATCGTCAAACTCTTTGTCGACAAGCTGGGGCTCGACAAGCTCAAGGTCGGTCTCGACCCTAAGGGCACCGCTTCGCGCGCCTTTGGGGTGCATGGGCTGCCGTCGAGCTATTTGATCGACCCAAGCGGCAAGGTGGTTGGTAAGGTCGAGGGCGCGGCCGATTGGAGTTCCGACCAGTTGCGCTCGACAATCGCCAGGTTGCTGCCGCCGACCAAGCCTAGCTGAGCACGCGCTGGAGGAACGCGCCGCCCGCCTGCAGCCCCTTGCCGTCGATCGAGTGACCGATGCCGCTGCAGGTAAGCGTTTGGACCGACACCCCCGCCGCACGCAGCGCGCCTTCGGCTTCCGGCATTGACGAATAGGGCACCATCGGATCGTCGGTGCCGTGGATCAGCAGAATCGGCGGCCGCGAGCTGATTTCCTCATTAAGCAGTTGCGGCGCGATAAGTCGCCCGGAAAACCCGACGATCCCAGCAAGCTGGCGCTCCCGGCGCGGCCCGACAAAGAGCGACATCATCGTGCCTTGCGAAAACCCGACCAGCGCGAGATCGCTGTCGCTCAAGCTGCGCGCTTCGAGCGATTCGTCAATGAAGTCATTTAGGATGCTAGCCGCCGCGCGCGCACCGGCAAGCCGCGCCTCGGGGGCGGGATCGCGCGCGCTCATCCACTGATAGCCGAACGGTGCCATATCGCACGGGAAGGGCGCGTTTGGCGACAAGAACTCGGCGTCGGGCAAAAGCGGCGCCCAGTAGGGCGCGAGGCCGATGAGGTCGTTGCCGTCGGCACCGAGGCCGTGCAGCAGGATCACCAATTGCTTCGGGGCGGCGCCCGAATGCGGCGGATGCGAAGGCCCGGACAGGGTCAGGTTCATCATTGCGCTCTCCGGCGGTATCGTTGAAAAGGCATAGCCGATCACATCTTGGATGAGCAATCCTGCGTCCTTCGAGACGTGCTCTGCGGACGCTCCTCAGGATGACGATCTTTCTTTGTGCCAGGCCAAACACCCGTCATCGTCAGGAGGCGCGCAGCGCCGTCTCGAACCACGCAATGCCGTCGATGCAATCAATCGTCACGCGCTTCGCGCCGAGCCCGACCGGATATCTGCATCTCGGCCATGTCCGCTCGGCTTGGGAAGGCTGGCATGCCGCGCGCGAGCTTGGCGGGCGGTTCCTGCTGCGCATGGAGGACATCGACCGCGGCCGCTGCCGGCCCGAATTCGACATCGCGATCCGCGAAGACCTGGCCTGGCTCGGTCTCGACTGGGACGGCGAGGTGCGGCGGCAATCCGAGCATTTCGTTGATTACCGAGCGGCGCTGGCTCGGATCGACGCGCAAGGCCTGCTCTATCCGTGTTTCTGCACGCGAAAAGACATCCAGGCCGAGATCACCCGCGCCGACGGCGCGCCGCAAGGGGACAACGGGCCGGTCTATCCCGGCACATGCAAGCATCTATCGCCGACCGAGCGTGCTCGGCGCATCGCGTCGGGCGTCGATTACGCACTGCGTCTCGATGTGGCCGCCGCGCTGGCGCGGACCGGCATGCTTGACTGGCGCGAGGACGGGCGGCGCGTTGCCGCCGACCCGGCGGCACTCGGCGATATCGTGCTGGCGCGCAAGGACGTGCCGACGAGCTACCACCTGGCCGTCACCGTCGATGACGCGGTACAGGGCGTGACTCTGGTTACCCGCGGCGCCGACCTGTTCGCCGCGACCCATGTCCATCGCCTGTTGCAGGCACTGCTTGGCCTGCCGAGCCCGACCTACCACCACCATCCACTTTTGACCGACGCGAACGGTCGGCGTCTCGCCAAACGCGACCGCGCGCTCACCATCCGCGCGATGCGCGAAGCCGGGATGACCCCGGCGGAAATTCTGAAAAAGGCTCAATCGAACGGGCGATGAAGCCCGTTGGCGACATCGAGATATTCGGGATCGTCCGGCCGCAACAGGCCGTGCCGCACCGCAAAGTCGAGGATCACCAGATTGACGTTGAACTTGAACGCGCTGCTCGTGCGGATGCGTTCGAGGACATCGGCGAGTGGCATCAGCTCAAACCCGGCGATCTCGCCGTCTTCGTTCGAGGGCGTAAAGTCCGCCGGCACTTCGAGGTCGTAGACGAACATCACATCGTCGCGGACCCCGAGCTTTGTCTCCATACGATAGGTGAGTCCGCCGACAGGAATCGCCCGCGTGATCAGTTCGGGCGGCACCGCAGCTTCCTCCTCGGCCTCCTTGGCGAGTGTCGCTACGGCGCCATAGCCGCTTCCGATCCCACCGGCGACCATGTTGTCGAGCTTACCGGGCGAAACTTGCTTATTCGAGGCGCGCTTGCCGATCCACAGCGAATAACGGTCGCCGTCGCGGCGATAGCCATTGAGGTGCACGCCGTAGGCGCGCACCCCGAAAAACGGCACCGCACCGCGATCGAGCCGGAAGATTGGCGGCTCGCCCCAGCGCGGCACGACGTCAAAGGTCTCGTGTCGCCACTTCGGCACCAGCCGCTCGGCGACCAGCGCGTCGACCACGTGGTCAACGGCGCGGCTCACTGCATCGGCATCGCCGGTCGCCCGTAGCTGTGCGCTGTCGGCCCCAACCTCGAACACGTCCGCGTGTGGCGCCAGCGCCGCGGCATTATCGCGACGCAGCCAGCCGATGCGATGCTCGCCGGCCCACAGCGGCATCGCCCGGGCCGGGTCATAGCTGTTGCAATGGCGGATGCGATCGGCGAACGACATAGGCTCCCCGGTTAATCAGGCGGTCAGCACGACCTCGACCCCGGTGATCTGGCGCAGGCAATTCGCCACGTAATCGGCCGTGTCGGCAAGCCCGGCGACCTCAACGTCGATTGTCAGCCGATTGCCGGGGCGGATGACGGCGCTATGCCACAACTCGGGGACCAGGCCGCGCTTGGCGAAGATCTCGAGCACGCGCGGCATCACGCCGGGCTCTGCTCGGGCTTGTACGGAAAAGAAAGTGGTGAGTGACGGTTCAGCTGCAACGGCAGCGGCTGGAGACGACATCGACGTGATCCTTGGCATGGAAGTGGCGAATCAACACGGCCCGGGTTCTTGTCGAACCCGGGTCGGTAATTCGCCGCATGCCGGCGCGATGCGTCGTCTCCAACATCAAGGCGGGTTTACGCCCGGCTGTCGTCTGCGTCAACCACGGCGGGCCGGCAGCCTGCCATGCAGGTCGCGGCGCACCGGTCTCGATCAGTTGCCAAACAGCGATTTGATCGCGCCGCCGGGAACGCTGAGCACTTTTGTCGCGGTGTCGCCGACGGTATTGGCGACGCCGGTCGCCGTTCCGGCCGCGGCTCCGACAACGCCTTTCGCGATGCCTGCCGGGTCGGGATCAAAGCTCGGATTGTCGATCGTGCCACGGACGTAGAACGGGATGCCGATATCGACCAGGTTCACCCCAGCAACGCCGAGCTGTGCCTTGGGGACGATGTGGAAGTTGACCTGCTGGCTTGCCAAATCGACCGAGCCGGCGCCCGTCATGTTGATTGTCGAGGAGCTCATCTGCAGGTCGCTGGTTTGCACGACGCCGTTGCGGATCGTGAAGCTGCTGGAGAGCGAGCTAAAATCGGTGCGAGAACCGCCGCCCAACGCGCCACCGAGCGCCCGAGCGGTCGATTGCAAGAGCTTCGCAACCGCGCCGAGGTCGACGCCGGTAATCGCGCCGTTGCTCAGGGTCACCGAGCCCCTGCCGTTGAGGCTGCGGATAATCTCGTTCTCCGTCAGCCCGCGCGCCGAGACCTCGAGATGGGCCGTGCCCGTTGCCTGCAGCTTGGCGACCCCCATCACCTGCTGAAGAAACGGCCCGATCTGCACCCCTCGCATGTCGAGCGTTTCCTGGATGCTCGGCACCACGCCGCCAGCGTCGAGTGAGACCGTGGCTCTGCCGGTCCCACCATAGGCGGCGATGCTGTTCAGCTCGGCTTTCACCGTGCTGTGCAGAATATCGACCGACACGTCGCCGCCAACCGACATGCCGTCAAGCGCGATTTTCGCGTTGTGAAGTGCGAGCGCGGAACTCGTCGCCGAGAGCGAGGCCTGGACCGTAATCGCGCCAAACCCATTGCCCGGCGGCAGTGGCTGGCCGACCCAGGCCGCGAGCTGGCGCAATGACGGGGCGGTGAAGGCCACGTCGCCTGTTGCTTCGCCCGATGGCGCCAATCTTCCCGTGAAGGCGGCGGTGAATTTGGCCGAATTCACCTTTACCGTGGCATTGCAGGGTTTGGCTTGCAGAAACCCGAGCGCATCCTCGAGCTTGGTCGAGAATTGCACCGGTGCGCCGCGGTACGTGGCACTGCCTTCGATGCCGAGCGGGCGGGATTCGCCGCTCTCGAACGGCTCGGTGAGCGTCACCGAGACCGCGCTCAGCGTCTCGCTCTTCCCGGTGCGCGCATCCAGGAAGCTGACTTCGCCGTTTTCGACGCGCACCTGGTCAACGCTGAGGCTCACCGAGCTCGATGCGTTTTCCGCGGCGGCGGCTTGGCCAATCTGCCAATTGCCGACGCCGTTGCCTGCCAATTCGAGATGGATCGCCGGCTCTTTCAGGACGACTTTGGTGATGCGCAGATGCCCAGAAAGCAGCGACGACAAATCCGCGCCCATCACGGCCTTCCCGACCGCGATCATTTGCGGCTCGTGCGCGCCCGCGGCGTTGGCGATGGATACGTCCTTGAGCGAAATCCCGAGCTCGGGGAAGACCGCGAGCCGTAAATGTCCGCTGATTTGGACCTGTCGTCCGAGCGCGCTCGACGCCGCCGTTTCTATCGGTCCGCGCAGGCTGTCGAGCGGGATCAAGAACGCCACGGCAACGGCCAGCACGACGATGACGATCAGTGTCAGGGCAAGGCGGCGCAGCATGATCGCGATCTCCTTCGACCCGGAAATCAGCCGTCTGGGTCAACCTTAAGGCAAATTCCGGACGGCTGTACAGGATCGCGGACACCCACGGAGGGGGCGTAAGCGGGGATATGTCAGGCGCAATTGGCGTAAAACTCATGAGCGATAACCACTTGTCGCCGGCGATACCGTCGGTAGCGGTTGTGACCGCCCCGGTTCGCTCCTATATCTGGCTCATGCCCCACAGGAGAGTCCCATGACGCTACTCCGCATCGGCCTTGTTGTAGCCCTTTGCGTCGGTGGCGTTGTCGCCTGCACGCCCGGCGGCCCCGAGCGGGCAAGCGACATCCAGAACCTGAATGGGATCAACGACGACATCTCGGCGAGGACGATGACCGACTCGCAGAGCCGTACGACGCATGACCCGAACCTCGAGTCGACACTGCCCAACAACTACCAGACGACTGACAGCGACAACCGCTAGCGGTTTCGTGTGCCCCGTTCGTTGGCTTTGTTGACGTTGCATGGGCTCGACCGCGCCGGACGTTCTTCTCGCTGATAGCGGGGTGGCGCTTGCCGCCGCCGAGACGCTGTTGGCGCGGGCGCGCGCCAATCTCGCGTCCCGCGTCGCACGCGACGGGGCGGTCGATGCCGCCCGGCTCGACGAGGAACAGCTTGCCGCACACGGCCTTGCCTGGATGGCGACCTATGTCGCGGCGCTGCGGCAGCTGCGCTTCTGGGCGGCGTCGCTCGCGGAGGCCGGTGAATTCGGCGAACCGCAACAGCTCATCCTGGCGGTCGGGTTCGGCGAATACCTCGCGCAGCTCGCGGGCGGCATCGCAATGGGGCAGGGCGAGATCGCGCGTCACCACGACCTGGGCCTGAGCGATGCCGACGTCGCGCCGTTGCGACAGAGTCCTCTTGTCGCCGGCCTCGGCGAGGCGCGTGCCCGTCTCGGCGCGACTCTCGCCGAAGGCATGCTGGCGGGTAGCGACAGCCTTGGCGACGAGACGCTGGAGCTGATCCGCGACCAGGTGCGCCGCTTTGCCGAGCGCGCCGTGGCGCCCCACGCGCATGACTGGCACCGCGCCGATAAATTCATCCCGATCGAGGTCATTGAAGAGCTATCCGGCATCGGCGTCTTTGGCGTGACCCTGCCTGAGGAGTACGGCGGGCTCGGGCTTGGCAAGCTGGCGATGTGCGTCGTCTCGGAGGAGTTGTCGCGGGCCTATATCGGCGTCGGCTCGCTCGGCACGCGCTCGGAGATCGCCGGCGAGCTGATCCGGATGAGCGGCACCGCGGCGCAGAAGGAGCGCTGGCTGCCCGGCATCGCCTCGGGTGCGGTGCTGCCGACTGCGGTCTTTACCGAGCCCAATGCCGGCTCCGACCTCGCCAGCCTGCAGACACGTGCGGTGAAAGACGGCGATGTTTACCGCATCTACGGCGCTAAGACCTGGATCACCCACGCCGCGCGCTCCGATCTGATGACCTTGCTGGCGCGCACCGGGGCGCCTGACAGCGGCTATCGGGGCCTCAGCATGTTCCTCGCGCCCAAGCCACGCGGCGACGACGCCGATCCGTTCCCGGCCGAGGGCATGTCCGGCACCGAAATTCCGGTGCTCGGCTATCGCGGCATGAAGGAATACGAGATCGGTTTTGACGGCTTCGCGGTGCCCGCCGACCAGCTGCTCGGCGGCGTCGAGGGCGAGGGGTTCAAACAGCTTATGGCGACTTTCGAGAGCGCCCGCGTGCAGACCGCGGCGCGCGCGGTCGGGGTCGCGCAAAACGCCTTCGAGCTGGCGATGGCCTACGCCCGGGAGCGCCGCCAGTTCGGCCGCAACATCGTCGCCTTTCCGCGCGTGCAGCTTAAACTGACGATGATGGCGGTCGAGACGATGATGGCGCGCCAACTCGCCTATTTCGCCGCGCGCGAAAAGGACAGCGGCCGGCGTTGTGACATCGAGGCCGGGATGGCGAAGTTGCTTGCTGCCCGCGTCGCCTGGAGCAACGCCGACAACGCCGTGCAGATTCATGGCGGCAACGGCTACGCCATCGAGTACCCGATCAGCCGCGTGCTGTGCGACGCGCGCATTCTCAACATCTTCGAAGGCGCCGCCGAAATCCAGGCCCAGATCATCGCCCGCGGGCTGCTCGCTGGACGCAATTAGCCAGTTAACGCAAACGAATGAGTAAATCACATTGTGTGTCTGTTGAATATAAGACGACCGAGATGATCCAAATCGCTTACGGCGAATGGCCGCCTAACGGTGCCGCGATGTTGCACGACGAGACCGCGCATCGCGATTTTCGAATGTCACGGCTGATGGGCAAAGCAGCCTACTTAGACGCCGATCCGTTCGACGTTGCGCGATTCAGCGGTATCCGCGATGCGGTTGCGCTTCTTGTCGACGGAGAACGGGCCCCGTACTGGGCCATCCGGCGATGAAACGTCTAAGTCGCAAACGCGATATTGATCCGCCGGTTCTGCCGGCCCTTGTTCTCGATCTTGGTGATCTCGACCCGGCCGATCTCGGCGGTGTTTTTCACATGCGTGCCGCCGCAGGGCTGCAGGTCGACGCCGTCGATCTCGAGAAGCCGCACCTTGCCTTGGCCGGTCGGCGGCTTCACCGACATCGTGCGCACCAGTTCGGGATGCGCCTCAAGCTCCACGTCATCGATCCAGCGCGGCACGACCGCGTGGCCCTCGGCGATCAGCCGGTTGAGCCCGGCGGCGATCGCATCCTTGTCGAGGCTCGCGCCGGGCACGTCGAAATCGAGCCGCCCCCGCCCGTCGCCGACCGAGCCGCCGGTCACCGCGCCCGGCACCACGGCGCACAGCAGATGCAGGCAGGTGTGCATGCGCATCAGCCGATGCCGGCGCTCCCAATCGATCTCGGCGATGACCTCAGCGCCGACCTCCGGCACCACGAAGCCCGGCGCCGGGACATGGATGACCTCGTCGGGGCCATCGCCTTTTACCGTGTCGACGATCGCGATCGTCGGGCCTTTTGGCAGCATCAGCACGCCGGTTTCACCGCTCGCATGCTGGAACCTGGCTTCATTCTGCAAGACGCGCAACACGCCGGTGTCACCGGGCTGGCCGCCGCCAGTCGGATAGAAGACCGTGCGGTCGAGCCTGACGCCGCGTTCATCGACCACGACGACTTGGGCGTAGCAGGAACGCTCATAGGCATCGTCGCGAAAGATCAGCTCGGTCATGGCACGTCTCGGTCGATCATTTCGATCATTACCCAATTGCACTATTGATAGCGCGTCGATCGCCCTTGGAGCGAGCCGCGATGCTGCCACAGAGATTGTCCGTCGCCTTTGTTCTCGCCGCGGGGCTGCTGCTCGCCGGCTGTTTCGACAATTTCACACAGCTCGCGCTCTTCCCGCATGGACAATTCGTCACGACCAACGATGTCGATCTGCGCTCGGGGCAGGACGACGAATCGTCGATCGTCGCGCATCTGCCGAAAGGGACGGTCGTTACCCCGATCGGTCAGACGGGCTCTGAGTGCAATTCCTGCTGGCGGGTCGACACGCCGCAGGGCATTGGCTGGCTCTACGACCGTTATCTGGCGCCGCTGCCGCGGACCAACGAATAGGCGGGGCGCCTAGCCGTCAAGCCATTGCGGCGTCGGCAGGTTCTTCTCCCGCAGGAAGGCGGGGTTGAACAGCTTCGACTGATAGCGCGTGCCGGAATCGGCGAGGATCGTGGTGATCGTGTGCCCCGGTCCCATTTCCTTGGCGAGGCGGATCGCGCCGCAGACATTGATCCCGCTCGACCCGCCGATCAACAGGCCTTCCTCCTGCGCCAGCGCAAACAGCACCGGCAGCATCTCCTCGTCGGTGATTTGGTATTGGCCATCCGGGGTGAAGCCTTTGAGATTCTCCGTCTCGCGGTTGTTGCCGATGCCTTCGGTGATCGAGCTGCCCTCGGGCTGGAACTCGTGGCGCGCGTACCAGCTGTAGATGCCCGAACCCATGCAGTCGCTGAGATAGACCCTGACGCGCGGATTGCGCTCCTTGAGCGCGATCCCGACGCCGGAGAGCGTGCCGCCGGTGCCGACCGCGCAGACAAACCCGTCGACCTTGCCGTCAGTCTGTTCCCAGATCTCGGGGCCGGTTGTCTCGTAATGGCCGCGCCGGTTGGCGAGATTGTCGAACTGGTTAGCCCAGATCGCGCCGTTGGGCGCGGTCGCGTCGAGTTCCTTGGCCAGCCGGCCGGAATAATGCGTGTAGTGCATCGGGTCGGTCAGCCGCGTCGCCGGCACGAGCCTGAGATCGGCGCCGCACAGCCGCAGCATGTCCTTTTTTTCCTGGCTCTGCGTCTCCGGCATGACGATGACCGAGTGATAGCCGCGCGCCAGCCCGACCAGGGCCAGCCCGATCCCGGTATTGCCGGCGGTGCCTTCGACGATCGTCCCCCCCGGCCGCAGCTCGCCGCGCTCCTCGGCGTCCTTGATGATCGCCAGCGCCGCGCGGTCCTTCACCGACCCGCCGGGGTTGAGGAACTCGGCCTTGCCGAGGATCATGCAGCCGGTCTCCTCCGAGGCGCGACGCAGCTTGATGAGCGGCGTATGGCCGATCGAGCCGACAAAGCCGTCGCGAATATCCATCTCCCGTCCTCCGAGCTGCCGGACGCCGACGACAATATCGGCCCGCTGAGAATGAGGGCAAGGTGCAGAGGGCGGCTTTTCCCGAACGCTGGCTTGGCTTAGAAGTGAGCGATGGCCGAAAGCGAAGCACAAACCACGATGCCAGCCGCGCGCGACGGCGAAC
>DATHCK010000204.1:0-4431 GCA_035319545.1 Allostellaceae bacterium
TCGAGGAACGGGTGGAACAACCCCATCGCGTTCGACCCGCCGCCGATGCAGGCGACGAGCGTATCGGGCAGCCGGCCTTCGGCCTCGTGCAGCTGCACCCGGGTCTCGTCACCGATCACGCATTGGAAATCGCGCACCATCGCCGGGTAAGGGTGCGGGCCGGCGACGGTGCCGATCACGTAGAACGTGTCGTCGACATGGGCGACCCAGTCCCGCAGCGCCTCGTTGAGCGCGTCCTTCAGAGTCGCGGTGCCCGAATGCACCGGCACGACTTCGGAGCCCAGAAGCTTCATGCGGAAGACATTGGGCTGCTGCCGGGCGATGTCGGTCGCGCCCATATAGACGACGCAGGGCAGGTTGAAGAGCGCGCAGGCGGTCGCGGTGGCGACGCCGTGCTGGCCGGCGCCGGTCTCGGCGATGATGCGCGTCTTACCCATGCGCCGCGCCAGCAGCACCTGACCCAGCACATTGTTGATCTTGTGCGCGCCGGTGTGGTTGAGCTCCTCGCGCTTCATGTAGATCTTGGCGCCGCCCCAATGCCGGGTCAGCCGCTCGGCGAAAAACAGCGGGCTCGGCCGGCCGACATAATATTTGAGGTAATAGTCCAACTCGGCCTTGAAGGCCGGGTCCGCCTTAGCGGCGTTGTAGGCCTCCTCGACCGCGAGGATCAGCGGCATCAACGTCTCGGCGACATAGCGACCGCCATAGAGGCCGAAATGCCCGTCCGGGTCGGGGCCGGCGCGATAGGTGTTCGGTGTCTGCATCGGCGTGCCTATAGACCGCGTGCGACCTCAAGGAAAGCGCGGATCTTGTCGGGGTCTTTGCGGCCAGGCGCGGTCTCGACACCGGACGAGACATCGACGATCGCGGCGCCGGAGATGCGCACCGCCTCGGGCAGCAGAGCGGCGGTGAGGCCGCCCGACAGCATCCACGGCAGTTTCCAGTCGCGGCCGGCGATCAGCTCCCAGTCGAAGGCAAGGCCATTGCCGCCCGGCAGCGCGTCGGCACGGCGCGGCGGCTTGGCGTCGAACAGCAACATATCGGCGACGTCCTGGTAGCGCGCGGCCGCGTCGGGATCGCCAGGGCCGGCGACCGGGATCGCCTTCATCACCGGCCGGGTGAACCGCCGTTTCGCCTCGGCGACCCGCTCGGGGGTCTCGGCGCCGTGGAATTGCAGGATGTCGATCGGCGCGGCGTCGAGCACCGCTTCGATCGCCGCGTCGTCGGCGTCGACAAAGAGCGCGACGCGCTTCACCCCGGCCGGCACGGCGGCGCACAGCACGCCGGCGCGTGCGGGCGTCACCGCGCGCGGGCTCGGCGGGTAGAACACGAACCCGACATAGGCCGCGCCGCCGACGATCGCGGCCTCGACCGCCGCCTCGCTCGACAGTCCGCAGATTTTCGCCGCGACACTCATCGCGGAAGCGCCGCGACAGGCGAGCGCGTCTCGGCGCGCGCGGCCTCAAGCTCGCGTTCGAGCCGGGCGATGCGCTCGCGCGAGCGGCGCGCCTCGCGACGCCAGCGCCATCCGCCGACCCAGGTCACGAACTGGCCGGCGAAAAAGCCGATCACCAGCGTTCCGAGCACGACGACGTAGAGCGGCCAATCGAGCGCCCATGGCAGCGGCCACAGCTCGACCGACACCGCCTCGCGGTTCGAGACGGCGAACAGGATCAGGATGAGCGCGACGAGCGCAAGGATTAGCCACCAGAAAAATTTCATTCGAGGGACCCCATCCGGCCACATCCCGCTTCAGATATATAATTCTCCTCCCGCGGACTTGATCCGCGGGTCCACGAATAGCTTCAGCTTATTCGTGGATGGCCGGATCAAGTCCGGCCATGACGATTAGATGGGTGCCCGCGGTGGAGACTTAATGGTTCAGCCGGTCGCGCAGCTGCTTGCCGGTCTTGAAGAACGGGATGTGCTTCTCGCTGACCGAAACGCTGTCGCCGGTGCGCGGGTTGCGGCCGATGCGCGCGTCGCGCTTTTTGACCGAGAACGCGCCGAAGCCGCGCAGCTCCACCCGGTCGCCGCGCGACAGCGCCGCAGCGATCTCGTCAAAGATCGCGGTGACGATGATCTCGACATCGCGCTGGTAAAGATGCGGGTTGCTCTCCGCTAGCCGCTGGACGAGCTCTGATTTCGTCATCGCGGTCGCAGCTCCCGTCAGTTTTGTTGGCGTCGCCGTACGGTGCCAAAGCCGCGAGCGAGCGTCAAGCAAGCGCCTGACAAGAAACGGCCCCTTCGACGATGTCCCTCCGGACGCCTCGTGGACTAGGCCTTGTCTTCGACGTCGGCTTCCGCGTCGCGCCGGCGGATCGCCGCGCCGAGAATGTCGCCGAGGCTCGCACCGGAATCCGACGAGCCGAACTCGGCCATCGCCTTCTTTTCCTCGTCGACCTCGCGCGCCTTGATCGACAGCGATACCTTGCGGGTGGCGCGGTCGAGCTGGGTAATCTTGGCGTCGACCCGCTCGCCGACCGCAAAACGGTCGGGGCGCTGTTCGCTGCGATCGCGCGACAGCTCGGACTTGCGGATAAAGCCGGGCATGCCGTCGGGCAGCGTCACATCGATGCCGGTGTCGGAGGTGCCGGTGATCGTCGCGGTGACGACATCGCCCTTCTTGACCTTGGACATCCCGGCCTCGAACGGGTCGCTCTCGAGCTGCTTGATGCCGAGCGAGATGCGCTCCTTCTCGACATCGACATCGAGCACCTTGACCTTGACCATCTGGCCCTTGTGATAGTCCTGCATGGCCTCCTCGCCGGGCTTGGTCCAGTCGATGTCGGAGAGGTGGACCATACCGTCGATATCGCCGGGCAGGCCGATGAACAGGCCGAACTCGGTGGTGTTGCGCACTTCGCCCTCGATCTCACTGCCGGCCGGGTGCTCTTCCATAAAGGCTTCCCAGGGGTTCGGCAGGGTCTGCTTCAAACCAAGGCTGATGCGCCGCTTAGTCGGGTCGACATCGAGGACCATGACTTCGACCTCCTGAGAGGTCGAGACGATCTTGCCGGGATGCACGTTCTTCTTGGTCCAGCTCATCTCCGAGACGTGGACGAGGCCCTCGACCCCCGGCTCCAGCTCCACAAAGGCGCCGTAGTCGGTGATATTGGTGACGCGGCCCTTGAACTTGGCGCCCGCCGGATACTTGAGCTCCACACCCTCCCACGGGTCGGCCTCGAGCTGCTTCATGCCGAGTGAGATGCGCTGCGTCTCGGGGTTGAAGCGGATCACCTGAACCTGAACGTTCTGACCGATATTGAGCGCCTCGGACGGGTGGTTGATGCGCCGCCAGGCGATGTCGGTGACATGCAACAGGCCGTCGACGCCGCCGAGATCGACAAAGGCGCCGTAATCGGTGATGTTCTTGACGACGCCGTTGAGGATCTGGCCCTCCTTGAGGCTCGCCACCAACTCCGAGCGCTGCTCGGCGCGGCTCTCTTCGAGCACGGCGCGGCGCGACACGACGATGTTGCCGCGCGAGCGATCCATCTTGAGGATCTGGAAGGGTTGCTTGGTGCCGAGGAGCGGGGCGATGTCGCGCACCGGGCGGATATCGACCTGGCTGCCAGGCAGAAACGCGACCGCGCCCGAGAGATCGACCGTGAACCCGCCCTTGACCCGGCCGAAGATCACGCCTTCGACACGCTCGTTGGCCTGGAAGTTCTTTTCGAGCTGGGTCCAGGCTTCCTCGCGGCGCGCCTTCTCGCGCGACAGCGCGGCCTCGCCATTCTTGTCTTCCATCCGCTCGAGGAACACCTCGACTGTATCGCCGACATGGATCTCGGGCGGCTGCCCGCCGTTGGAAAACTCCTTGAGCGGCACGCGCCCCTCGGATTTGAGGCCGACATCGATCAGCGCGGCATCGTTCTCGATCGCGATCACGCGCCCTTTGACGACGGTGCCCTCGATGCCGTTGGAGACGCCCAGCGACTCGTCAAGCAGCGCGGCAAAGCTTTCCTTGCGGGCGACGACAGGTTCAGCGACAGCCATTACACATCCTCGATCCCGATGGCAGGGTGACCCCCGCCGGGATCAGGACGGGGGACGAGCGGCCGGCAATTCCTCGGGCGCGGCCGCGTTGACCCGGTTCTGCAAATCGTGGGGGAAGCCGCCGTCAGCGGTCACAGTGGCGCGCGATGAGTTGGGAGGCTCGCTCGTATACCTTGTCGGCGTCGAGCAATGTTGTGTCTATCGTTACGGCATCGGGCGCGGCCGCGAGCGGCGCAACCCGACGCTCGCTGTCGCGCGCGTCGCGTTCCCTCATGTCCTGCAGGACATCGTCGTATATAGCCGCCACGTCGTCCGGCCGCAACTCCTTGGCCCGGCGAAAGGCGCGGGATTCCGTGCTGGCGACGATGAAGAGCTTCACCGTCGCGTCCGGGCAGACCACCGTGCCGATGTCGCGGCCGTCGAGCACCGCGC
>DATHCK010000205.1:0-15877 GCA_035319545.1 Allostellaceae bacterium
AGCCGGCCATCGGCCTTGGCCGCATCGGCCTTGGTCATGTCGAGCTCGGTCACGGCGTCGCGAACGGCGGCAAGCCGCTCGGAAACCGTGTCCTTCGCGGTCGCCGAGGGCTGTGCGCCGCTTGGCGGCTCACTGGCTGCGGCCGGAGCAGCAGCACCAAGAGCCAGCGACACGCCCACGGCCCCGGCGGGCGCCAACTGGGTCAGGATGGTTTGATATTTCAGCCGCAGCGACAATGTCTCCTCCTTGATCGGCGACCGGTGGGTCAGGCGTGCCGGGTTTGATCCCGGCACATAACGCTAGCGAGCGAACGCGACAGAACGTCGAGCGCTAAATATACGAGACGATTGCGACAATGGTTCCAGGCGCTGCTATAGCCCGGCCAGCGCGACGCGTCAATTTGGTAACGCCTTCTTCTGCGGATGATTTTTCTCGATCCACGGCGGTGTGAGCAAGGCGATGCGCGCATAGACCGGGCAGCTCGCCTCGTGCGCGCCGTCGAGATAGCCAAGGCTCATCAGGAACTCGTTTACGATCTCGCCGCCAGTGAAGCGGAAGGTCTTCTTGAACAGCCTGACCCACTCCTCGCGCGAGCGGGGGTGATGGGCGTCGAGCCAAGCGGCGAACGAACCGTGCTCGCGGCGCAGCTCCTGGATGCGGCGCGCATTGTCGATCGTCGCGGCGATCTTGAGCCGGTTGCGGATGATCCCGGAATCAGCCATCAGCCGCTCGACATCCGCCAGGCCGAAGGCGGCGACGCGGTCGACATCGAACCCGGCGAAGGCTGCGCGAAACGCGGGGCGCTTCTTGAGGATCGTCGCCCAGGAGAGGCCCGCCTGGTTGATCTCCAGGATCAGCCGCTCGAACAGCACTGCCTCCTCGCGCGACGGAAACCCGTATTCCTCGTCGTGATAGGGGCCATGTAGCGGGCTGCGAGGCGCCGCGAGGCAATAGGCAGCGCTCAAATCTCATCCCCCGCGAAAGCTGATCCAAGGTTCGACGACGAGAATATAGATCCCAACCCAGACAACCCCGGCAATCGCCGAGGTCAGCGCCATCTTGCGCCACATGAAAGGCTGTTTCGGCGCGCCGAAGCCGTGGCCGATATCGCCCGGGTCGGTCGGCTTGACCCAGAGCGGCAAAACCGCGAACAGCACCACCCACCAAGTGAGGACGTAGACTACGATCCCGGTTACCCAGCCCAATTAGACCTCTTCGAGCTCGATCAGCGTGCCGCAAAAATCCTTCGGGTGCAGGAACAACACCGGCTTGCCATGCGCGCCGATCTTTGGCTCGCCGTCGCCGAGCACGTGGGCGCCCGACGCCTTGAGCCGGTCGCGCGTCGCTTTGATGTCGGCCACTTCGTAGCAGAGATGGTGCATCCCGCCTTCGGGATGACGTGCGAGAAAACCGCGCACCGGTGAGGCGTCCCCGAGCGGCTCCAGCAGTTCGATGCGGGTGTTGCCGAGCTCGACGAAAACCGCCGTGACGCCATGCTCGGGGAGCGCGTGCGCCGGCAGCACTTCGGCGCCGAGCGTGTCGCGGTAGAGCGCGCTCGCCGCGGCGAGATCGGGGACGACGATGGCGACATGGTTGAGCTTGCCGATCATGGTGCGCCCTTAGAGCCGGACGAGTTGCACGTCGATCAGCGCGCGCTTGCCGATGCGCTCGTTGATCGCCTTGCGCAGCGCGCGGTTGGCGGCGTCCTTGACCTGGGCGTCGTCGCGCCGCATCGCCTTGGGCAATGATTCGACCGCGGACGTCGCGGCGTCGCGCAGCTTTGCCGACATATCTTCACTCTCGGCCGCCTCGACAAGTCCAATCAGCGACATCTGCGGCGGCGCGGCGAGCGAGCCGGTGCGGTCGACGATGATTGTCGCAACCAGCGCGCCCTGATTGCCGACCCGGCGGCGCTGCTGTAAGGCGACGCCGGACAGCGGCAAAAGCCGCCTTCCGTCGCTGCCGACGCGGCCGGCCGGCACCTGGCCGACAAGCTCCGCGCCCCGCGCGTCGATGCGAATCGCGTCGCCGTTTTCGATGATCAGCGCGTCGCCGACCTGGCATTCCATCGCCAGCTGCGCATGCGCCTGAAGGTGCCGCGCCTCGCCATGCACCGGGATCGCCACGCGCGGCCGTACCATCTGGTACATGCGCACCAGCTCGGCGCGGCACGGGTGGCCGGAGACATGAACGAAATGGTCGTCGGTGGTGACGATCTCGACACCGAGCCGCACCAGCGCATTCTGCAGCCGCGAAATTGCCTTCTCGTTGCCCGGGATGATGCGCGAGGAAAAAATCACGACATCGCCTTCTTCGAGCACGATGTGCGAATGATCCTCGCGGGCGATACGGTTGAGCGCCGCGCGCGGCTCGCCCTGGCTGCCGGTGCAGATGAGGAGGATGCGGTCGGCCGGGACGTAGCCCGCCTCCTCCTCGGTAAGGAAGCGCGGCACATCGGCGAGGTAGCCGTTTTCGCGCGCCGCCTTGTCGATGCGCCACAGCGAGCGGCCGATCAGCGCCACGTCGCGCCCATGCACCCGCGCCGCATGGGCGATCGTCGAAAGGCGCGCGACATTCGAGGCGAAACACGCGACCGCGACGCGGCCGGTGTAGCGGCCGATCAGCTCGGTCAGCGCCTCGCGCAATTCGGCCTCGGAGCCGGATGTGCCGTCGACGAGGGCGTTGGTCGAGTCACCGACCATGGCGATGACCCCCTCGTCGCCGATGCGGACGAGCGCCTCTTCGTCGGTGACGTCGCCGACCAGCGGGTCGGGATCGAGCTTCCAGTCGCCGGTATGCATGACCGTGCCGACCGGCGTGCGGATGGCGACCGCGTTGGGTTCGGGGATCGAATGCGTCAGGGTCACCAGCTCGAGGTCGAACGGGCCGATTGTAAAGCGGCCTGACATCGGCACGATGGTGATCGGCACCCGGCCGGCGAGCCCGACTTCCTCAAGCTTTGCTTTCAGCAGCGAGGCGGTGAACGGCGTCGCCCAGACTGGGCATTGCAAGAGCGGCCACAGATACGGAATCGCGCCGATATGGTCCTCATGCGCATGGGTCGCGACGATGCCGAGGAGCTTGTCCTTGCGCTCCACGATAAAGGCCGGATCGGGCATGATGACATCGACCCCGGCATGTTCCTCGTCGCCAAAGGTGACGCCGCAATCGAGCATCAGCCACTGGCCGCGATAGGCGTAGAGGTTGAGGTTCATGCCGATCTCGCCCGAACCGCCGAGCGGGACGAAGTACAAGCCCTTCTCATCGCGCTCGACGGCGCGATCCAGCGAAGAGGCTGTCCCGAAGGAGGACGCCGGCGCCGTCATCGATTGCGGTTGCGCCGGTAGATCAGACGAAGTCCCCACAACGTCAGATCGGGGTCGACCTTTTCGATCGCGTCGGTGGCGCCGGCGAAGAGCGGCGCGAGCCCGCCGGTCGCGACCGTCCCCATCGTCTCACCGCGCTCCTCGCGGATGCGCCGGACGAGCCCTTCCAACATGCTCACATAGCCCCAGAACACGCCCGATTCCATCGCCGAGACCGTGTTGCGGCCAACGACTTTAGGCGGCTTCTTGATCGCGATATGAGGCAGTTGCGCCGCTGCCATCTCGAGCGCCTGGAGCGACAGGTTTGGCCCCGGCGCGATGATGCCGCCGCAGTAATTGCCGGCCTTGTCCACAATGTCGAAATTGGTCGCGGTACCGAAATCGATGACCATCAGCGGCGACTGGTAGCGGTCCTGCGCGGCGACCGAATTGGCGATGCGGTCGGCGCCGACGCCCTGCGCCGGCATGTCGACATCGATGCCGATGCCGGGGTTGCAGTCGGCGCTGCCAATGACCAGCGGCTCACTGTTGAGATAACGCCGGCACAGCGACAACAGGTTGAACGCGGCATCGGGCACGACATTGGCGATGACCGTGGCGTCGATATCGCTCACGGTGAGGCCGGCGAGCCCGAGTAGCTGCGTCAGCCAGACGGCATATTCGTCGGCGGTGCGCCGTGCATTGGTCGAGACCCGCCACGAGGCGCGCAGCGTGTCGCCCTCATAGACCGCGAAGACCGCGTTGGTGTTGCCGGAATCGATAGCGAGCAGCATCAGGCAGCGACCGGAAAAACCTCACCAGCGGCAACACGCCGGCTGCCGCTCGGCATATCGAGCAGTAGAGCGCCGTCATTGTCCAGGTCGACAAAGCGGCCATGCAGCGTGTCGCGCTCGAGGCGAACCTGGATCGTCTCGCCCAGCCCCATGGCGCGGGCGAGCCAGGCATCGCGGACCGGAGCGAACCCATCGCGCCGCCACGCCGCCAGCCACCCGGAAAAATGGCGGATAAAGGTTGTCGCCATGACAGCGGGCGCGATGCCCGCCGCGCCTTCCTCGGCGAGGGAGGTCGCCGGATAGGGCGTGTCGCGCGGCGAGGAAGCGAGGTTCACGCCGACGCCAAGAATCACGAAATCCGGCTTGTCGCCCGCGACCATCTCGGTCTCCAAGAGGATACCGGAAATTTTTTTGCCGTCGGCCAAGACATCGTTTGGCCATTTGCAACGCAGATCGATCCCGGGGGCGAGCTCGCCGATCGCGCCAGTGACGCCGAGCGCCGCGACAAACCCGAGCTGCGCGGCCACGGCCACGGCGCAATCCGGCCGGATCAAAGTCGAGGAATAGAGATTGCCCGGCGGCGAGATCCAGGCGCGGCCCCGGCGCCCGCGACCGGCGGTCTGCTGCCCCGCGATGACGACGAGCCCCTCGCCCGCCCCCTCGCGCGCCAGCCGCCTCAGCTCATCATTGGTGCTGCCGATCGTCTCGTAGGCGACGAGCCGGAACGGGTGCGGCAACGCCTCGCCCGTCATTTGAGAAACAAGGAGGCGGCGGCGGTCTGCGCGCCGCCGACGACCGGGTCGGGCAACAGGAAGAAGAACATCGTCACGACAGCGGTCACCAGCAGCACCGCTTTCAATTCGGCCGGCATCGGCCGGTCGAACGCCGCGGCCGGCTCGTCGAAATACATGACCTTGACGATGCGCAGGTAATAAAACGCGCCCACCACGCTGGTGACGACGCCGATGACGGCAAGCCCGGTTAGATGCGCGTCGATGGCGGCGAGGAAGATGTAGAGCTTTGAAAAGAAGCCGGCGGTCGGCGGGATGCCCGCCATCGCGAACATAAAGATCGCCAGCGCCAGCGCGAGACTCGGCTGGTTGCGCGACAGACCGGAAAGGTCGCTGATGCCTTCGAGGTTCCGGCCGTTTTGCCGCATGCACAGGATGACGGCAAAGCTGCCGACATTCATGAACAGATAGATCGCCATGTAGACGAGAACGCCGCGAATGCCGGCCGGCGTCGCCGAGGCAAGGCCGATCAGCGCGTAACCGATATGACCGATCGAGCTGTAGGCCATCAGCCGCTTGATGCTGGTCTGCGCGATCGCCGCGACCGAACCTAGTATCATCGAGGCAACCGACAGGAAGACGATGACCTGCTGCCACTGCGCCAGAAGTGCGCCGAATGGCTCGATCATAAAGCGCATGAAGAGCGCGATCGCCGCCATCTTGGGCGCCACGGCGAAGAACGCGGTGACCGGGGTAGGCGCGCCCTCGTAGACGTCGGGCACCCACATGTGGAACGGCACCGCCGAAACCTTGAAGGCCAGCCCGACCACGACAAAAATCATGCCGATGATAAGACCCGGCGACACCGGCGCCGCGCCGGTCACGACGTGCGCCAACGCCTCGAAACTCGTCGTGCCGGCAAAGCCATAAACCATCGAGGCGCCGTAAAGCAGCATCCCCGACGACAGCGCCCCGAGCACGAAATATTTAAGGCCGGCCTCGCTTGACCGCGTCGAGTCGCGATCAAAACTGGCGACGACGTAAAGCGCGAGACTCTGCAGCTCGAGGCCGAGATAAAGCATGATGAGGTCGTTCGCCGAGACCATCACCATCATCCCGGTCGTCGCCAGCAGCACGAGCACCGGAAACTCGAACCGGGCGATGCCGTGATCCTCGTTGTAGCGCATCGCCATGACGATCGACACGGCTGAGCCGATCAGCACCAGCATCTTCATGAAGAGCGCGAAGGGATCGGTCACGAACATGCCGTAGAACGCCGTCTGCCGGCCGAGCCCGAGCCGTCCCGCCAGCAGCAGAATGCCGATCAGTACCAGCACCGAAAGCCAGGAGACGAGCCGGGTCGACCCCTCGCCGCGGAACACGCCGACGAGCAGCAAGAGCATCGCGGCGCAAGCCAGCGCCATCTCGGGCAGGGCCGGCAGGAAATCGGGGGCGGCGGCAAGTGGCATCACGGCTAGTCCGCGCTCGCGCGCTGACCGGCCTCGGCCGCGCCGACCTGCTGCACGAGGTGATCGACCGAGGCGCGGATCGGCCCGAGGAACGACGCCGGATAGATGCCCATCCACAGCACAATCAACAGAAGCGGCGCGAACACAGCCTTTTCGCGCGGACTGAGGTCGAGAATATTGCGCAAATCGTCGCGGGTAATCGTGCCGAAGATCACCCGGCGGTAGAGGTAAAGCATGTAGGCCGCGCCGAGAAACAGCGCGGTCGCGGCGAGGAAACATTCGAGGGTCGACACCTTGAACGTGCCGAGCAGAATCAGAAACTCGCCGACAAATCCGCTCGTTCCCGGCAGCCCGCAGGCGGCAAGCGTGAACGCCATAAAGACAAAGGCGTAGGCCGGCATGCGCTCAACGAGCCCGCCATAGCGCGCGATGTCGTAAGTGTGCATCCGGTCGTAAACGACGCCGACGCAGAGGAAGAGTGCGCCCGAGACGAGCCCGTGGCTCAGCATCTGGATGATCGCGCCCTGCACCGCTTCGCTCGTCGCCGCGAAGAGCCCCATCGTCACAAAGCCCATATGGGCGATCGACGAATAGGCGATGAGCTTCTTCATGTTCGTCTGGGCCAGCGCGACGAGCGAGGTGTAGATCACCGCGATCGCCGACAGCGCGAACATCATCGGCGTGAAGTAATGCGAGGCCAGGGGGAACATCGGTAGCGAGAAGCGCACAAAGCCGTAGCCACCCATCTTCAGGAGCACACCGGCGAGGATCACCGAGCCCGCGGTCGGCGCTTCGACATGCGCGTCAGGCAGCCAAGTGTGCACCGGCCACATCGGCACCTTGACCGCGAACGACGCAAAGAAGGCGAGGAAGAGCCATTTCTGCAGCGCGGCCGGCAGCGCGTGGTTGAGCGCAAATTCGATGTCGGTGTTGCCGTTCTGGTAGTAGATCGCGATGACCGCCAGCAGCATCAGCACCGAGCCCAAGAGCGTGTAGAGGAAGAACTTGAACGCGGCGTAGACGCGGTTGCTGTGCCCCCAAATCCCGATAATCAGGAACATCGGGATCAGCACACCCTCGAAGAAGATGTAGAAAACGATGAAGTCGAGCGCGCAGAACATGCCGACCATCAGCGTCTCAAGGACAAGGAAGGCGATCATGTACTCGCGCACCTGGGCGTGGATCGATTGCCAACTCGCCAGCACGCAGAGCACGGTCAGCAACGTCGACAACAGCACGAAGAACAGCGAAATGCCGTCGATCCCCATGTGGTAGTTGACCTCGAACCCGCCGATCTTGACCCACCGCGCCTGCTCGACGAACTGGAACGCGGCGGTCGAGGGGTCGAAATAGACCCACAGCAGGAGCGACAGCAGAAAGACGATGATCGAGGTAGACAGCGCGATGTTCTTGGCGTTGCGTGCGACGATCTCCGCTTCGCCGCGCGTGGTCATGATGAACCCCACGCCGACCAGCGGCAGGAAGGTGACAAGCGACAGGAGCGGCCAGTGGCTCATTGTTCTTCCTTGGACACCCTCACCGGGGGACCAGATACCAGGTGATCAGCACGACGACGCCGATCAGCATGGCAAAGGCATAGTGATAGACGTAGCCGGTCTGGAGCCGGCTCGCCTCGCGGGCGGCTTCCCTCGTGCCGGAGGCTATACCGTTGATCGTCCCATCGACGATCGCGCCGTCGCCGGTCTTCCACAGCCCGTCTCCAAGGCTGAACGCGCTGCGCACAAAGAGCCGGTCGTAGAGCTCGTCGAAGTACCACTTGTTCAAGAGGAACAGATACAGCGCGCGGAAATGCACTGCCGCCGCGTTGGGAATGCTGGGCACCAGAATGTAGCAGACACAGGCGAGAGCGATGCCGGTGAGCCCCGCGGCGAGCGGCAGATAGTCGATGAAAAGCGAATTGTGCACGGCGTGGGCTGTCGAATCGTCGTAGGGCAGCACCAGGATCGCCGCCTTCCAGAACGCTTCGCGGCCCTCTCCGACAAAGAACGCATCGCCGAGCCAGCCGGCAAAGATCGCCCCCGCCGCCAGCACGAAAAGCGGCGAGAGCATGACCCACGGGCTTTCGTGGACATGATGCTGGGTCTCATGGTCGGCGCGCGAGGCGCCATGGAACGTCATGAACAGCAGACGCCAGGAGTAGAACGCGGTCAGAAAGGCGGTGAAGGTGCCGAGGCAATAGGAATAGCGGCCGACCGCAGTCTCCGACGCCCAGGCAGCGGCAAGGATCGAATCCTTGGAGAAGAAGCCGGCAAACGGCGGAATACCGGCCAGCGACAGGCTACCGATCCACATCAACACGTAGGTGATCGGGATCTTGTTCCACAGCCCGCCCATGCGCCGCATGTCCTGCTCGTTCGACATCGCGTGGATTACCGAGCCGGCGCAGAGGAACAAGAGCGCTTTGAAGAAGGCGTGGGTGAACAAGTGGAACATCGCCGCGCCGTAGGCCGAGACGCCGGCGGCGAAGAACATGTAGCCGAGTTGCGAGCAGGTCGAATAGGCGATGACGCGCTTGATGTCGTTCTGCGCCATGCCGATGCTGGCGGCGAACATGCAGGTCGTGCCGCCGATCACGCCGACCACCGCGAGCGCCGCCGGCGCATATTCGAACATCGGCGACAGGCGGCACACCATGTACACGCCGGCGGTCACCATCGTCGCGGCGTGGATCAGCGCCGAGACCGGGGTCGGCCCCTCCATCGCGTCGGGCAGCCAGGTGTGAAGCCCGAGCTGCGCCGATTTCCCCATCGCGCCGATAAACAGCAGGATGCAACAGAGGGTCAACGCCGGCACCTGCCAGCCGAGGAAGTTCATCACCACATGCGTCGTCGCCGGCGCCTTGCCGAACACGGTGTCGAAGTCCAGCGAGTTGAAGAGCACAAAGGTCGCAAAGATGCCGAGCGCGAAGCCGAAATCGCCGATCCGGTTGACGACAAACGCCTTGATCGCTGCCGCATTGGCGGTCGGCCGGTCATACCAGAAGCCGACCAGGAGATAAGAGCAGAGCCCCACCCCCTCCCAGCCGAAGAACATCTGCACGAAGTCGTTGGCCGTCACCAGCATCAGCATGAAGAAGGTGAACAGGCTCAGATAGGCCATGAAACGCGGGATCGAATGATCGTGCGCCATGTAGCCGATCGAGTAGATGTGAACCATCGCCGAGACGATCGTGACGACAAGGATCATCACCCCGCTGAGCGTATCGAGGCGTAGCGACCAGGCGACATCGACCCCACCACTCGCGATCCACGTCGCGATGGTTTGAACCTGCGGCGCCGACTGGCCCATGATCTGGCGGAAGACGAGAACCCCGAAGATCGCGGACAGCACGAGCGCGCCGCAGGTCACCAGCTGCGACGCGCGATCGCCGATCACCCGGCCGAAAAACCCGGCGATCGCGGCGGCGAGAAGCGGCAGAAAGACGACGAGCGCGACCACCGATCAGCCCTTCATCATCCGGATGTCCTCGACCCTGATCGTGCCGCGGTTGCGGAAATAGACGACGAGGATCGCGAGACCGATCGCCGCCTCGGCCGCGGCCACGGTCAGCACGAACATCGCAAAGACCTGACCGACGAGATCATGCAGCGTCGTCGAAAACGCGACAAAGTTGATGTTGACCGCAAGCAGCATCAGCTCGATCGACATCAAAATGATGATGACGTTCTTGCGGTTGAGGAAAATCCCGAAGATGCCGAGCGTGAACAGGATCGCCGCGACGGCGAGGTAATGGGCGAGACCGATCGTCATCCGCCTACTCCGCCGCCTCGGCGCCGATCCCAGCACCGATGGGAACCTTGACGATTTCAACCGTCTCGCCGCGCTGCCGGGCGATCTGATCGGCGATCACCTGGCGGCGGGTGCCGGCTCGGTGCCGCAAGGTCAGCACGATCGCGCCGATCATCGCGACGAGCAGGATCATGCCGGCCGCCTGGAAGGCGAAGATATAGCGGGTGTAGAGCAGATCGCCGAGCGCGCGGGTATTGGTAAAGCCGGCGGCTGTCGGCACCGGTGCGGCCACGACAGCAGAGACGTTCGGAGCAAGCACCCAACTCGCGAACACAAAAAGCAGTTCAAAAAAGAGGATGAGACCGACAGGCAACCCGACCCACAGGTATTTCATAGCGCCGGTGCGCAGCTGCGCGAAGTCAATGTCGAGCATCATCACGACAAAGAGGAATAGCACCGCGACCGCGCCGACATAGACGATGACGAGGATCATCGCCAGGAACTCGGCGCCCATCAGCACAAAGAGTCCCGCCGCGTTGAAAAAGGCGAGGATCAGGAACAGCACCGAATGCACCGGGTTGCGCGCGGTGACGACCATCACGCCCGAAGCGATCGCCACCGCGGCGAAGAGGTAGAACATGATCGCGGAGAGGATCACCGGTACGGTGCCTCGATCGATAGCGACCGGGCGATCTCCGCTTCCCAGCGGTCGCCGTTCGCCAAGAGCTTGTCCTTGTCGTAGAAGAGCTCTTCGCGAGTTTCCGCGGCGAACTCGAAATTCGGCCCCTCTACGATGGCATCGACCGGGCAGGCTTCCTGGCAATAGCCGCAATAGATGCACTTCGTCATGTCGATGTCGTAGCGCGTCGTGCGGCGGCTGCCGTCCTCGCGCGGCTCGGCCTCGATAGTAATCGCCAGCGCCGGACAGATCGCCTCGCAGAGCTTGCAGGCGATGCAGCGCTCTTCGCCGTTGGGATAGCGGCGCAGCGCATGCTCGCCGCGAAAGCGCGACGACAGCGGTCCCTTCTCATAAGGGTAATTGACCGTCACCGACGGCTTGAACATATAGCGTAGGGTCAGCGCCATGCCCGAGACGAGCTCGGAGAGCAGCAGACCGCGCGCGCTGCGCAGAAGGCTCATTGCTGGCTCCTCATCCGTCGCATCGCCCGACCATAAACCGCCCCCTCATCGCGTCAATGACTCGGGACCCAGCCCATCGCCGTCAACACGCCGGCGGTGAGCACGAGCCAAAACAGCGACAACGGCAAAAACACCTTCCACCCCAATCGCATCAGCTGATCGTAGCGGAAGCGTGGGAAGGTCGCGCGCACCCACAGGAAGACAAACATCACAAAAAGGATCTTGCCGATCAGCCAGATCGGCCCCGGGATCCAGGTGAACGGCTCGATCGGGATGGGCGACAGCCAGCCGCCAAGGAACAGAATCGAGGTCATCGCGCTGACCAGGATCATGTTGCCGTATTCACCCATGAAGAAGAGCAGCCAGGTCATCGCCGAATATTCGACATGGAACCCGGCGACCAACTCGGATTCACCTTCCGCCAGGTCGAACGGCGCGCGGTTGGTCTCGGCGAGGCCCGAGACAAAGAACACCACCGCCATCGGCAAGAGCGGGATCACGTACCAGCCCGGGATAAAACCGAGCCAGTAATGGTTCTGCGCCAGCACGATGTCGGTCAGGTTCAGCGACCCGGCGCAGAGCAGAACGGTCACCAGCACAAAACCGATCGAGACCTCGTAGGAAACCATCTGCGCCGCCGAGCGCAGCGCGCCCAAGAAGGCGTAGCGCGAGTTCGACGCCCAGCCGGCCATGATCGTGCCATAGACCGACAGCGAGCTGATCGCGAACAGATAGAGGATGCCGACATTGATGTTGGAGATGACCCAGCCCTCTTTGAACGGGATCACCGCCCAGGCAACAAGCGCCAAGGCCACGGTGACGATCGGCGCGGCGATAAAGATGACTCGGTTGGCGCCGCTCGGGATGATCGTCTCTTTCCACAGCATCTTGACCGCATCAGCGATCGGCTGGAGGAGCCCGAACGGGCCGACGACGTTCGGCCCCTTGCGCAGCTGCGCGTAGGCCAAAATCTTGCGCTCGGCGTAGGTGTAGTAGGCGATTGTCAGCAGCAGCGGCACCAGCACGAGCAAAATCTCGGCGACGACGATCGCCGTCGGCCAGACATATCCCCAGAAGAACTCAACCATGCATGCCGGTCCGCGCCGGAGCGCCGGTGACGAAGAGCTCGCTGCACTCGACCATGGTCGGGCTGGCGCGGCTGATCGGGTCGGTCTTGTAGAAATCGGCGATTGGGTAGACGAACGGCGTCGCAGCGATCGGTCCGACCGCGCCAAAGCTGCCCCAAGCGGCCGGAGCCAACGTGTCGATCGCGCCAAGGCTCGGATGCGCGGTGCGCATCGCGCCGCGCAACTCGGCGAGCGAATTGAACGGCAACGGCTTGCCAAGCGCACCCGACAAGGCGCGGATGATGGTCCAGTCCTCGCGCGCCTCGCCTGGCGGAAAGGCCGCGCGACGACCGAGCTGTGCGCGCCCCTCGGTGTTGACGTAGGTGCCGTCCTTCTCGGTATAGGCGGCGCCGGGCAGCACGACATCGGCGCGCGCGGCGCCGCGGTCGCCGTGGTGGCCCTGGTAGATCACAAAGGCCGAGCCGGTATCGGCAAGGTCGAGCTCATCGGCGCCGAGCAGGTAAAGGATCTCGATGCTGCCGTCGCGGCAGCCGTCGAGGATGCCGGCGACGTCGCGTCCGCCAGCGCCCGGCAGGAAGCCGAGGTCGAGCCCGCCAACGCGCGACGCGGCGCGATGCAGTACGTTGAACCCGTTCCAGTCGTCGCGGATCAGGCCGAGGCTTTCGGCGAGCGCGCGGGCCGCGCCCAGCACCTGCGCGCCGTCAGGACGGGCAAGCGCGCCCGAGCCGACGATGAGCAGCAATTTCTTGTCCTTGAACGCGCCGGCCCAGCCATACTCGCCCTGCCCCAGCGCGGCGAGCGCGTCACCGCCCTCGCCCAGCATTTCGACCGGGAAGGTGAGGTCGAGCGCGGGGCCGATCGCCGCGACCTTGAACCCGCCGGCGAGATAGCGCTTGCGCAGCCGGGCGTTTACGATCGGCGCTTCCCAGCGCGGGTTGGCGCCGATCAGAAGGCACGCATCCGCCTCGTCGATGCCGGCGATCGTCGTGTCGAAAAGATAACCGGCGCGGCAGGCGGCATCGATCTTGGCGCCATCCTGGCGGCAATCGAGGCTGGCTGCGCCGACGCCGCCGAGCAGCTCCTTCAGCGCGTACATCGATTCGGCGTCGCAGAGGTCGCCGACGATCGCCGCGATCCGCTCGCCCGGCGTGGTTCTGAGCTTGCCAGCGACAAGATCGAGCGCCTCGCGCCATTCGGCTTCGACGAGCTTGCCGCTGCGCCGGATATAAGGCCGGTCGAGGCGGCGGCGCGTGAGGCCGTCGACCGCGAAGCGGGTCTTGTCGGAAATCCATTCCTCGTTGACCGCCTCATTGAGGCGCGGCAGCACGCGCAGGATCGAGGCGCCGCGCGCATCGACGCGGATATTGCTGCCGACCGCGTCGAGCACGTCGACGCTCTCGGTCTTGCGCAGCTCCCAGGGACGCGCGTTGAACGCGTAAGGCTTCGAGGTCAGCGCCCCGACCGGGCACAAATCAATGATGTTGCCGGACAGCTCGGAGCCGAGCGCGCGCTCGACATAGGTGCCGATCTCCATGTGCTCGCCGCGGCCGGTGGCGCCGAGCTCAGAAACGCCCGCGACATCGGTCAGGAAGCGGATGCAGCGCGTGCAGTGGATGCACCGCGTCATGTGGGTCGCCACCAGCGGCCCGAAATCCTTGTCCTCGACCGCGCGTTTGGCTTCGTGATAGCGGCCCCGGTCAAAACCGAAGGCCATCGACTCGTCCTGGAGATCGCACTCGCCGCCCTGATCGCAGATCGGGCAGTCGAGCGGGTGGTTGATCAGCAGCATCTCCATGACGGCGTGGCGCGCCTTTTTGGCCCTTTCGGACTGGGTGAAGATGACCATGCCCGGCGCGACCGGCATGGCGCAGGAGGCGATCGGCTTTGGCGCGCGCTCCTGCTCGACGAGGCACATGCGGCAATTGCCGGCGATCGCCAGGCGCTCGTGGAAGCAGAAATGCGCCACCTCGATGCCGAGTTCCTCGCAGGCCTGGAGCACTGTGGTGCCGGGCGGAACCTCGGTTTCCTGGCCGTCGATCGTCAGCTTGATCGGATCGGGCATCGCGCCTACTCCGCCGCCCGGCGCGAGGCGTGCGCACGGTACTCGGCGATGCGGCGCTGCATCTCGGGCTTGAAGTGCCGGATCAGACCTTGTACCGGCCAGACCGCGCCATCGGCTAGCGCGCAGATCGTGTGACCTTCGATCTCGCGGGTTACCTCGTCGAGCATGTCGAGCTCCTCGACTGTCGCGTCGCCCTTGACCATGCGCTCCATGACGCGCCAGACCCAGCCAAGCCCTTCGCGGCAGGGCGTGCACTGGCCGCAGCTCTCATGCTTGTAAAAGGCCGAAAGCCGAGAGATCGCACGGACAATGTCGGTCGACTTGTCCATGACGATGAGCGCCGCGGTGCCGAGCCCCGATTTCTCCGCGACGAGCGCGTCAAAATCCATCAACACATTGTCGCAGATCGATTTCGGCAGACACGGGGTCGAAGAACCGCCAGGGATCACCGCCATGAGGTTGTCCCACCCGCCCCTCACCCCGCCCGCATGCTTCTCGATCAGCTCGCGCATCGGGATCGACATCGCCTCTTCCACATTGCACGGGTTATTCACATGTCCCGCGATGCAGAAGATTTTCGTGCCGGTGTTGCGCTCGCGGCCGATCCCCGCGAACCACTTGGCGCCGCGCTTCAGGATTTCGGGGCTGGTGGCGATGGTTTCGACATTGTTGACCGTCGACGGGCAGCCATAGAGCCCGACCGCAGCCGGAAACGGCGGCTTGAGGCGCGGCTGGCCCTTGCGGCCCTCGAGACTTTCCAAGAGCCCCGTCTCCTCGCCGCAGATATAAGCGCCGGCGCCGCGGTGCATATAAAGCTCGAAATCGTAACCCGAGCCGCAGGCGTTCTTGCCGACGAGGCCGGCCTCATACGCCTCATCGATCGCGGCCTGGAGGTTCTGCGCTTCGTTGTAGAATTCGCCTCGGATGTAGATGTAGCCGGCGGTCGCGCTCATCCCCACGCCGGCCAAGAGGCAGCCCTCGATGAGCCGATGCGGGTCGTAGCGCAGGATGTCGCGGTCCTTGCAGGTGCCGGGCTCGCTTTCGTCGGCGTTGACGACGAGGTAGCGCGGCCGGTTGGTCACGTCCTTTGGCATGAACGACCATTTGAGACCGGTCGGGAAGCCGGCGCCGCCGCGCCCTCGCAAGCCGGACGCCTTGATCTCCTCGACGATCCAGTCGCGGCCTTTGGCAAGCACCTCCTTGGTGCCGCTCCACGTGCCGCGCGCGCGCGCGCCGGCGAGGCGCCAGTCGTGCTGGCCGTAGAGATTGGTGAAAATGCGGTCCTTGTCCTCGAGCATCAGGCCTTCTCCGCGGCCTTGAGCGTGGTGAGGCCGCCGATGGGGGCCGAGAACTGGCGCTTGACTTGCACGCCGTAGGGCACCTTCTCGCCGCGGCCGAGGCGTGCGAGGATCTCCTCGAGCCTCGCGGGCGTGAGATCCTCATAAAAATCGTCGTTGATCTGGACCACGGGCGCGTTCACGCAGGCGCCCAAGCACTCGACCTCGACGAGCGTGAATTTCCCGTCGGCGGTGGTCTCG
>DATHCK010000206.1:0-3500 GCA_035319545.1 Allostellaceae bacterium
AGCTTGTATTCGACATTGCCAACGACCAGCGTGTGGCCGGCATTGTGACCGCCCTGAAAGCGGACGACGATCTCGGCGCGCTCGGAGAGCCAATCGACGATCTTGCCCTTGCCTTCGTCGCCCCATTGGGCCCCGACCACCGCGACATTGGCCATAACTGTCTCCCCGCGGCGCTATCGCCGCTCGCGCACCGGCACGGGCTTGCCGTCTTCGAGAACGTAACCGCAGCCGAGCCGAACGGCCTCTGCGTGCCAATCATCCGCCGGCGCGAGCGCGGCGACCGTGATCCACCCGCCCTGATCGGCGCCCCGCAACACTGCCGCGAGCGCCCGATCGGCGCCCGGTGGCACCAGCAGCCGCCGTCGCGCCGGCGCCTCGGGCAAAGTGGCAAGGATCGTGTCGGTGTACAGCGTAAAGCCGGTCGCCGGCTCGGGCATCGCCGGATCGCCCGCATCATAGCGGCCGCCGCGGGCGAGTTCGCCGAGCGCGCCGCGCCGCGTCTCGTTGCGGGCGAAGAACGTAAAGCTGATGCCCGTGTGGTACTCGAAGCCGCGGTTCTCGACCGGATCGACCGTGACCATCAGCCCCGGCATCGCCGCGGTCAGTCCGTCGATCACCGCGCCCAGTCGGTCGCGCTCGGCGCGGGCGCGCGTCGGCAGATCAAGCGCGTCGAGCGCCGGGCGCGCCTGCGCCGCGCCACCCGCGGCGGCGACGAGCGCGGTCAGCAACGGTCCAGCTCGGCCGGCAAGCGCGGCGACGGCGGCGGTGTCCTTGTGGTCGAGCGCGAAGCGCAAGGCTGCCCGCTTATCCGCCGGAAACTCGAACTCATCAGCGATCGCCGGAACGAGGGTCGGCACGGTGAGATCAACCGACAGGTCCGGCACTCCGACGCCGAGCAACGCCTCGGCCGCCACCGCGATCACCTCGACATCCGCCGCCGGGCCTTCGGCGCCGATCAGTTCCGCTCCAGCCTGCCCGAGCTGACGCTCAGGCCGTACCTCCGAGCCCTTCACCCGCAGCACCTGGCCGGCATAGCTGAGGCGCAGCGGCCGGGGATAATGGCCGAGCCGGGTGCCGGCGATGCGAGCGACCTGCGGCGTCATATCGGCGCGCACCGCGACCATGCGGTGCGAGGTCGGGTCCATCGTGCGAAAGCTTTCGCCGCTCATCGCCGCGCCGGCGCCGGAGAGCAGCGTTTCCTCGAACTCGACGAGCGGCGGCTTGACCCGCTCGTAGCCATGCGACGCCAACACCGCCATCAGCCGCGCCGCCACTTCGGCCTCGCGCTCGGCGACCGGCGGCAGCAGATCGTAAAACCCTGTCGGCAAGAGGGCGATGGGCGGCATGTCGTTCATCGCCGCGATATTGCCTCGCCCGCCCGAAGAAAGCGATTGCTCTGCGGCAAAAAATGCCGGCGAGGCCGGCCATTGACGGGCAGCGGCAGGGGCTTGGGACAAACGGTTGCGGATCGCGCATGAAATCGCGACCGTTTCATGCACTGCAATCGCAACTAACACCGATAAAACGGCGATCGGGCGCGGATTTCACGCGATGCAGCGCTCGCGATACGCGAATCAATCTTTCTTAACTACAATCGGTCAGTTGAATTGCCGGATAAGTATTGCATCTTTTTGAGATTGCTTACAGAATAGCAACCTGCATCGTCACTTCCCCCACCCTCGACGGTGCAAGCCCAGTTCCGCCTACGTCGACGGAGCTCGAAACCCCGACCTACCCCCGGTCGGGGTTTCGCATTTCAAATCCCTAGAATTTCAAGGACTTGACCTGCACGACGTTGGGCAACGCGCGAACCTTGTCGAGCAATTCGGCGGGCAGCGGCTGATCCACCTCGACAAGGCAGATCGCGTCTTGCCCCGGTCCGGTACGGCCCAAATGCATTGTCGCGATGTTGATCGACGCGGTGCCGAGCGCGTTGCCGAGCGCGCCGATAAATCCCGGTTTGTCGAGATTGCGCACAAACAGCAGATGCTCACCCAGCTCGGCCTCGAGCGGCATGCCCTCGACCGATACGAGGCGCGGCTTGTCGCCGGCGAAAACCGTGCCGGCGATCGACCTTGTCCCGCCTTCCCCGGTCACCGTGATGCGCATCAGAGTCTGATAGTCGCCGGGCTCTGGCTGCAACGTCTCACTAACCCGGATGTCGCGCTCGCGGCAAATGACCGGCGCGTTGACGATATTGATCGAGGCGAGCTGCGGCGCGAGCAGACCGGCGAGCGCGGTAGCGGTGAGCGGCTTCACGTTGAACTCGGCGATCGGGCCCTCGTATTCAACCGCCACGGAGATGATTCCGCTATCGGTCAGCTGGCCGGCAAAGCTGCCGATCTGCTCGGCGAGTTTCATATAGGGCTTGAGACGGCGCGCATCCTCGGCGCTGAGCGAGGGCATATTGACGGCGTTGCTGACGGCGCCGGTCAGCAGGAAATCCGCCATCTGTTCGGCGATCTGCACCGCGACGTTTTCCTGCGCCTCGGCCGTGGCGGCGCCGAGATGCGGCGTGGCGACGACATTGTCGCGGCCGAAGAGTGGGTTGTCCTTCGCCGGCTCCTCGACAAAGACATCGATAGCCGCGCCGGCGACGATGCCCTCGTCAAGCGCGGCGGCAAGGTCTTCCTCGACGATGAGTCCGCCGCGCGCGCAGTTGATGAGCCGCGCGCCGGGCTTCAGTTTCGCTAACGCCTTGGCATCGAGCATGCCGCGTGTCGCCTCGGTCATCGGCGTGTGCAGGGTCACGAAATCGGCCCGCGCCAAAAGCTCGTCGAGGGTCACGCGCTCGATGCCGAGTGCGAGCGCGCGCTCCTCGGAGAGAAACGGGTCGTAGCCGATCACCCGCATCTTCAAGCCGTGCGCGCGGTCGGCGACGATCGCGCCGATGTTGCCGCAGCCGATAATCCC
This sequence comes from Allostellaceae bacterium, assembly GCA_035319545.1. Classification (GTDB taxonomy): domain Bacteria; phylum Pseudomonadota; class Alphaproteobacteria; order ATCC43930; family CGMCC-115725; genus DATARH01. The sequence continues at coordinate 2,914 of DATHCK010000206.1, forward strand.
GAGCGTCTTGCCGCTGAGCTCGACGCCCATGAAACGCGACTTTTCCCATTTCCCAGCCTGGGTCGAGCGGTCGGCCGCGGGGATCTGGCGGGCCAGCGCGAACATCATCGCGATCGCGTGCTCGGCCGCGGTGATCGCGTTGCCGTAAGGTGTGTTCATCACCACGATGCCGCGCTGCGTTGCGGCGGGCACGTCGATATTGTCGACGCCGATGCCGGCGCGGCCGACGATCTTCAGCGCCGGCGCGGCGGCGATGAGCGCCGCGGTGACCTTGGTCGCCGAGCGAACGGCGAGCCCGTCATAGGCGCCAATCTTCGCGGCGAGCTCGTCGAACTTGAGACCGATCGCGACATCGGCCTCGATCCCGCGCTCGGCGAAGACAGCGACGGCGCGCGGGCTCAACTCGTCGGCGATCAAAACTCTCGGCATCCATACCCCCTGGCGTGATCGGCGGCACGGCGTTGCCACCGCGTTCTACGCGTCTCCTCAGCGCCCTCCGCGTCGAATTTTAGTTAAGTGGCCTTCGCCGCGTCGCGCTCTTGTTCCCAGGCCCAGTCGAACCAAGGCATGAGCGCCTCGACATCGCC
>DATHCK010000207.1:0-8086 GCA_035319545.1 Allostellaceae bacterium
TCCGCCAGCAACGTCGCGCGGTTGCGCGAGCCCGTTTCACGGCCCGCCGGGTTGCCGGACTGGCCTCTGACAAACTGACCGTTCTCGTCGCGCTTCACCTGCATCTGCAGGGAATCAGCAGGCATGACGATTTCCTTCCACGGTTTTTAGGGGTGATTTTCAAACTGCGGAGGATAATCGCACAATTGCGATTTTATCAAGAACAAAAAAGGAACAACGCAACTAAGATATCCACCCCGGCGAAGGCCGGGGCCCATCCATCGAACGCTGGAGCGGCGGAAGCATGGGTCCCGACCTTCGTCGGGATGGGCTTTCAGCGCGAAAGTCGGAGTGGAGAATCAGGGCGTCAGGTTTCCGGAAAGATCGAGCCAGTGACGGTTTTCGCGCTCGATTAAATTGATCTTCCAATCGCGCCGCCATTCCTTGATCTGCTTTTCGCGGCGCAATGCGGCATTGCGCGATTCATGAGCTTCGAACCAAACGAGCCGATCCACGCCATAGCGTCGCGCGAAGCCTGGAACGACCTTGTTCTTGTGCTCCCAGATCCGTTTCGCCAGGTCGGACGTCATGCCGACATACAGGGTTCCGTGGGGTCGACTGGCGAGCATGTAGATGTAGAACACCGCAGTCCGCCATCGGGATGGGCCCCGGCCTTCGCCGGGGTGGATTGAAAGCGCCGGCTATCGCGGCGGCGGGGCGAGGACCTCGCGGCGGCCGACATGGTTGGCCGCGCCGACGACGCCTTCCTCTTCCATGCGCTCGATGATGCGCGCGGCGCGGTTGTAGCCGATCTGCAGATGGCGCTGGACAAAGCTGGTCGAGGCCTTGCGCTCGCGGGTCACCAGCGCCACCGCTTGGTCATAAAGCTGGTCGCCGCTGCCGCCGTCTTCGTCATCGAGGCCAAAGCCGACGCCGGCGCCGCCTTCCAGCGTGTCCTCGGTGATCTCCTCGATATAGTCGGGCTGGGCGCGCGCTTTGAGGAAATTGACGACGCGCTCGACCTCCTCGTCGGAGACAAAGGGGCCGTGCACGCGGGTGACGCGGCCGCCGCCCGCCATGTAAAGCATGTCGCCACGGCCGAGAAGCTGCTCGGCGCCGCCCTCGCCGAGGATGGTGCGGCTGTCGATCTTGGAGGTGACCTGAAAGCTGATGCGGGTCGGGAAATTGGCCTTGATCGTGCCGGTGATGACATCGACCGAGGGGCGCTGCGTCGCCATGATGATGTGGATGCCGGCGGCGCGCGCCATCTGCGCCAGGCGCTGCACCGAGGCCTCGATATCCTTGCCGGCGACGAGCATCAGATCGGCCATCTCGTCGACGATGACGATGACGAGCGGCAGCTCCGTGAGGTCGAAAGGCTGCTCCTCGATAATCGGCTGGCCGGTCTCGGGGTCGAAGCCGGTCTGCACCTTGCGCACCAAGGTCTCGCCCTTGTCGCGCGCCTCGAGGATGCGGGCGTTGAAGCCCTCGATGCTGCGGACGCCGAGCTTTGACATCATCTGATAGCGGCGCTCCATCTCGCGCACGGTCCATTTGAGCGCGAGCACGGCCTTTCTGGGATCGGTGACGACCGGCGCCAAGAGATGCGGGATGCCGTCATAGACCGACAATTCCAGCATCTTTGGGTCGACCATGATGAATTTGCAGCGGTCCGGCGGCATCCGGTAGAGGATCGAGAGGATCATCGTGTTGATGCCGACCGACTTGCCCGAGCCGGTGGTGCCGGCGATCAAGAGATGCGGCATGCGCGCGAGGTCGGCGACGACGGCCTCGCCGCCAATGTCCTTGCCGAGCGCCAGCGCCAGCCGGCCGGTGTTCTTCTCATAGGCCGGCGAATCGAGGAGCTCGCGCAGAAAGACCATCTCGGCCCTGGTGTTGGGGAGCTCGATGCCGATGACGCTGCGGCCCGGCACCACCGCGACGCGCACCGAAATCGCGCTCATCGAGCGGGCGATGTCGTCGGCGAGGCCGATGACGCGCGACGCCTTGATGCCGGGCGCCGGCTCCAGCTCGTACAGCGTGACGACCGGGCCGGGGCGCACCTGGACGATCTCGCCGCGCACGCCGTAATCCTCGAGCACGGCCTCCAGGAGCCGTGCGTTCTTCTGCAGTGCCTCCTCGTCAAGGGTCTCGGTCTTGGCGAGCGGCGGCCGCACCAGGAGATCGATCGGCGGCAGGATCGGCTGGCCTTCGAGGTCGAGCACCGATTGGCGTTCCAATTCGGCCCGCCGACCGGAACTCACCGAGCGCGTGCCGGGCAGCACCAGGCGGGCGAGCCGGTTGCCCGCCGCCGGCGGCTCGGGCACGACGGCGACGGGGCGCAGCGCGGCGACGCGTGCCGGGTGCACCATCGAGCCGGCGAGGCTCGGTTCGCGGCGTCCACCAGCTGAGACACCGGACGGTCCGCTTGCCGGGCGCATCCAGGGCAGCGGGCGCGGCGGTCCGAGCGCCGAATTGGGCTCGGGCTGACGCGCGCGGCGCGCGGCGCGCCAGCGCGAGACGACGCGCGCGCTGAAGCCGACCGCCGCCGCCGCGCCGACGCCCGACACCACCGCAAGCCGCGCCGCGTTGCGTCCGGCGCCGCTGCCGACATCGCGCCAGTCGCCCCAGGAAAGCCCCATGATCGACAGCAGCAACAGCGCCGCCAGCACCGCCGCGCCGATCACCAGCGCCGGCTCCAGCCCGGCGAGACCAAAGGCCTGCGCGACATGCTGCAGACCCCAGCCGATCGCGCCGCCAGAGCCGGCCGGCAGCGGGATCGGCCGGAACGGCACGATCGACACGGCATAGGCGCCGAGCAGCAGCGCCGGAACCACCATCGCCAGCCGTCGCAGCATGCGCCGCAGCGGCCGCTGCAGCAGCAGGCGGAAGGCCCAGCCGAGCAGGATCAGCGGGATGAGGAACGCGGCGAGCCCGAGGCCTTGCACCAGGAAATCGGCGACAAGCGCGCCGTCGCGCCCGAGGAAGTTGGTCGGCGTCGCATCGCCCGCGGTGTTGAGCGACGGATCGGCCGGGTTGTAGGTCAAGAGGGCGACGGCGACAAGAAAGCAAAGGATGACCAGCGCCGCGCCAAGCCCTTCCCAGAGCCGGCGCTTGAACGACGCGACCATCACATTCCAGCTGTCGACCTGATGATTGACCCGCTGGCTGAAGCCGCGGGCAAGCGGTGCCGATTTGGCCATGTCGTGGTCCCCCAACCACTCCGTGGTCATTCCAGACGCCGGTCTTTCCCCCGAAAGCCGGCGCCGCGTCTCGTCCCGTGACGCTGGAGCTACAACACCCGGCGGATCCGCGCGAACGCGGCGTCGAGCGTCGCCTCGTCATGGACGACCGCGACGCGAATATACTCGCTCCCCGGGTTCTTGCCAGCATTCGCCGCACGCGCGGTGTAGCCGCCGGGCAGCACGCGGACCGCCGCGTCGCGCCACAACCGCAGCGCGGCTTCTTCGCCATCGCCGACATCGAGCCACAAAAAGAACCCGCCGGCCGGCCGGTAAAAGCCGTAGCGCCCGCCCAACGCCGCCTCGGCGAGGTCGAACTTGCGGCGATAGAGCGCCCGATTCTCGATCACATGCGCCTCGTCGCGCCACAACGCGGTCGCCGCCCACTGGATCGGCAGCGGCACCTGACAGCCGCCGAAATCGCGCAACCGCTTGAACTCGCCGACGAGCTTCGGGTCGCCGGCGACAAAGCCGGAGCGCAAGCCCGCCGCGCTCGACCGCTTCGACAGCGAATGAAACACCACGACATTGGTGAAATCGCCACCGAGCGCCTGGCAGGCTTCGAGCGCGCCGGGCGGCGGGATCGTGTCGTAAAGCTCCGCATAGCATTCGTCGGCGGCGAGCACGAAATCGTATTCGCGCGCCAGCCGGATCGCCTTTTTCAGATACTCGATGTCGGCGATGGTGCCCTGCGGGTTTGACGGCGAGCACAGATAGAAGAGCGCGCAGCGCTCGAGCGTCGCCTTGGGGATGTGGTCGAGATTAGGGAGGAACGCGTTGTCGCGCGTCGCGTCGAGAAACACCGCCTCGGCGCCGGCCATCGTCGCCGCGCCGTTATAGACGAGGTAATACGGGTTGGGGCACAGCACGACCGGCTTTTGCCCGGCCTTCTCGCGCGGCACGACGACCGAGGAGAAGAGGTAAAGACCCTCCTTGGTGCCGGCGAGCGTCGCGACATGCTTGTCGATGTCGAGCGCGCCGGGCGGGAGGTTGTAGCGCCAGGTCAACCAGTCGGCGATCGCCTGGCGCAGCTCGGGCGTGCCGGCCATCGGTGGGTATTTGTTCCACTCATGCGCGTGGGCCATGAGGGTCTCGGTGAGGAGCGCCGGCGGCTGATGCTGCGGCTCGCCGACCGACATCAGGATCGGCGGGTCGTTGACCCGTGGCGTCACCGGATTGAGGAGCGCCCGCAGCGCCTCGAACGGGTAGTCGCTGAGGCTATCGAGGTCGGGATTGAGCGGCACGTTTCCCCCGGGAGCGGTTCCAGGGGTGAGACTATCGCCTCTTTTGCGCCGGCGCGCAAAAGAGCGGCGCGGTGGGGGTGGTCCTCGGCTTGGATTTCCGCTTTCGGCCCAAATGCGGCCACGCCCGCCGGAATTGCCCCCGAGCGGACGTTCCCGTTGCCATCACCTACGGCGCCATCCCATCACGGGCTGTGGGCGTCGCGGTACGCAATAGCCTGTTGCAGTTGTTGGATGGCTTGCTGGATCGACCTGGTGGCCGCGCCCGCATAACCGCCGTGATCATGGGCTTGATCGGCGATTTCAATCTCGTGAAGGGCGTTCTGAAGCGCATCGAGGGCCGCATGCGCATGAGGTTGCGGGTCGTAGGCCACGGCTACACCCGTAAAATACAGCAAGGCAACGGCGGCGCCGACCCATTTGACCATGCGACTTCCCCTTTCTGATTGGCGCGCCAGGGTAAGATTGCGCAGAAATTTGCGCAACCATGGAGACGTGGCGCTCGGTGCAGGCGGCAATGCGCGAACGAGGGTCGGTTGGGCGGCCGAATCAACGATCCGCCCGCTTCGACCCAGTGTCAGCGAACGTCCAGTACCTGTCGCAGAGGGGCGCGGGACGCGCGGCAAGCGGCGCCGCGATGCGGCCATGCCCACCATCGCGGCCGGACTGCCGGAATTGCGTCATTTGCCGATCTTGGCCCAGGATACGATGCTCCGGAATGACCGGCGCGCGGGAAACTTTCGCCATTCGGCGGCCTTGGCGTGCGGCGGCCCGATGTCGCGCCCGCGCAAAAACCCGGCCGGCGGCATCTTAGCGAAAGTTCCGGGGCCATCCGTCATTGACGGCGAAAGTCACCAGCTTTCATATGCCGTCATGACGGCGCCTTCATTGCCCCGGCTTTGCGTCATCACCCCGTCATTTCGGCAGGGCCGCTTTATCAAGCGGACGATCGACAGCGTCCTGTCGCAAGGCGTCGCCTGTGACTATGTCGTCGTCGACGGCGGCAGCGACGACGAGACTGTCGACATCCTCAAAAGCTATGGCGAGCGGCTCCGTTGGGTGTCGGAAGCCGATCGCGGCCAGTCGGACGCGATCAACAAAGGGCTGCGAATGACCGATGCCGAGATCATCGGCTGGCTCAACTCTGACGATGTTTATTTTCCCGGCACCCTGGCCCGAGTGCAGCAATTTTTCGCGGCGCATCCCGAGTTCGACATGGTCTACGGCCGGGCGCATCACATCGACGAAGACGATCGCTGGATCGAGGACTATCCGACCGAACCGTGGGATTTCGATCGGTTGCGGAAGACCTGCTACCTGTCGCAACCGGCGGTGTTTTTCCGCCGCCGGCTGATCGACCGGGTCGGTCCGATCGACGAGACGCTCCACTACTGCATGGATTACGATCTATGGCTCCGAGTCGCGCAGGCCGGACTGGCGGTCGCCTATCTCGATGATTGCGTGCTCGCGGGCTCGCGGCTCCATGCGGCGGCAAAGACGCTCGCCGCGCGCTTGCCGGTGCACCGAGAAATCAACGACATGCTGAAACGTCGGCTCGGCTCGGTGCCGGACGCATGGCTGTCCGGTTACGCTCACGTGGTGCTGCGGCGTCACGGTTGGCCGGAACACGGATGGCGCTTCCGGACCGGGCTCTGCGTCCACGCTTCGCTCGCCAGCCTGAGATGGAACCGGAGCGTGCGGCCGAGCCTGTTAAGGATGATCGCGGCTTGGCTCTTCGCGGGAGTCAAGAAGCGGGTCGCCGCGGCGCTCCGCCGTCAGTTTTACGCGGCAAGGGCCTGGGCGCGGCATTTCATCAACGGCTGGATGCGCTGACCGAACTGCTCCATGCCGATGAGGAAGTCGTCAAAGGTCAGCATCACGCCGCGCACGCCGGGGACGGTCGCCATCTCGTCGAGCATCTGCGCCACCGCGGCATAGGATCCGACAAAGACGCCTTGATTGGTCGGCAGCTTATCGACCCCCAAGGTCTTGCGGCGCAACGGCTGGGAATATTTGTCGCGGCTCGGGTCGTCCTCGGCCTGCTCGTCACGATAGGCGATCGCCTCGAGGTCGATGCCGGCCTTGTAATGCTCCCATTTCGCCATCGCGGCGGCGTCGGTCTCGTCGGCGATGACCATCTGCAATAAGAGCGCGCCGCAATCCTTGCCTGCCCTGGCGTTCGCCTCGACGAGGCGCGCGACGCTTTCGGTCGCGGCGCGCGGCTGATTGACCTGGCCGCCGCTGCAGAAATTGTAGTCGCAATATTCGGCCGCGAATTTGGTGCCGGCGTCGCTCTGCCCGGCGCAGATGATCGGGATGTTGGCGCTCGGCAGCGGCAGGCAGCGGCAATCGTCCATCCGGAAGAAGTCACCCTTGAGGTCGCAGCGCCCGGTTGCCCACAGCTCGCGCATGATGCTGACGTATTCGGCGCAATAATCGTAACGGCGGCGATAATGCTCGGCGCCGGGCCAGATCCCCATCTGCGTGTACTCGCGGCGCTGCCAGCCCGAGATGATGTTGATCCCGAAACGGCCCTGCGAGATCGAATCGATCGTTACCGCCATGCGCGCCGCGAAAGGCGGCGGCAACGTCAGCACGGCGCAGGTCGCGAACAGCTGGATGCGGCTCGTCGCGGCGGCGAGCCCCGCCATCAAGGTGAAACTTTCGAGATTGTAGTCCCAATAGCGCGACGGCCCGCCAAAGCCGTGCAGCTTGATCATCGACAGCGCGAAGTCGAAGCCGTAACGCTCGGCCTTCTGCACGACCTCGCGGTTCAAGTCCCAGGTCGGCATGTATTGCGGCGAGGTGGTGGAGATCAGCCAGCCGTTATTGCCAATAGGGATAAAAACGCCGACCTGCATCGCGCCCACCGTTAGAAAAAGAAAGACAGCGCGAAGCAACGCAAGAGAAATGCCAAAGAGCAGCCTAAAAAAGCGCCATTGGCACGGTTCGTGCTGATCCTTGGCTCGACTTCTCGCTTGGACCCCTTGGGCGGGAGCAGCCGAGATGAACACGACATGAGCGGGCATGTTGAAATCGCCGGCGGCGGGATCGCCGGCCTGACCACCGGGCTCGCCTTCGCGCGCAAGGGCTGGCGCGTCCGCGTTCACGAGCAGGACGACGACCTGCGCATCCTCGGCGCCGGCATCTATATCTGGGAGAATGGGCTCCGAGTGCTCGCCGCGCTAGGCGTGCTCGACCAGGTGACCTGGGACGCGCTGCCGGCGTGGCGGCATGAGAAGCGCGACGCCGACGGCGTGCTCTTCGCGCAAAGCCGCCTCAAGCCCAATTTCCGGCTCTACGTGCCGACGCGTGAAGCGCTGTTGACCGCGCTCTATGAGGCGCTGGTCGCGGCGGGGGGCGAGGTGGCGTTCGGCTCGCGCGCAATCGGAGCCGACACCGAGGGCACGCTTTATTTCGCCGATGGCGGCGAGGCGCGCGCCGATCTCATCGTCGCCGCCGACGGCGTCAACTCACCAATCCGCGACGGGCTCGGCCTGCTGCGTTGGCGGCGCGAGGTCGGGCAGTTCGGCTATCGCGCGATGATCCGCCGCGAGCGCGCCGAGCTCAAAAGCGATGTCGGCCGCACCCATTGCGAGAATTGGAACGGCGCGAACCGGCTGC
>DATHCK010000208.1:0-12281 GCA_035319545.1 Allostellaceae bacterium
CAATTCTGGTCGCAGATCGCCGAGCAGGGCTGGCTCGGCATCAATTTCGCGGAAGAAGACGGCGGCGCCGGGCTGGGCCTTGTCGATCTCGTCGTGCTGATGGAGGAGATGGGCCGCGCGGTAATGCCGGGACCCTATCTGGCGACCGTGCTGCTCGGCGGCGCGGCGATCCGCGAGGCGGGGACGCCGGCGCAGCGCCGGGAATATCTGCCGGCGATCGCCGAGGGCCGGCTCAGGGCGACACTGGCGGCGATCGAGCCCAACGCACGCTGGGACGCCTCGGGCATCATGATGGAGGCGCGGCCCGCGGGCGGCGGGTTTTCGCTGTCGGGCGCCAAGCTCTTTGTGCCGGACGCGCATCTCGCCGACGTCATCGTCGTCGCCGCGCGTACCCGCGACGGCAGCACGATGGAAGACGGCGTGAGCCTCTTCCTGGTGCCGAAGGATGCCGCCGGGTTGTCGATCGCCGCGATGCCGTCGATCGACGAGACCCGCAAACTCTGCGAGGTGCGGCTCGACAATGTCGCGGTGCCGCAACCGGCGCTGCTCGGCGAATTGCATCAGGGTTGGCCGGCGCTGGCGCGGGTCTATGACGGCGCGTCCGTAGCGTTGGCCGCCGAGATGTGCGGCGGCGCGCAGCGCGTGCTCGAAATCACCGTCGATTACGCCAAGCTGCGGGTCGCGTTTGGCAAGCCGATCGGCAGCTATCAGGGCGTCAAGCACAAATGCTCCGACATGCTGGTCGAGGTCGAGAACGCCAAGTCGCTGGTTTATTACGCCGCCTGGGCGATCGACGAGAAGCAACAAGACGCGGCGATGGCGGTGTCGATGGCCAAGGCCTATGCGTCCGACGCCAGCCGCAAGGTGTCCAACGCCGGCATCCAGCTGCATGGCGGTATCGGCATGACCTGGGAGCACGACCTCCACCTTTACATGAAGCGCGCGAAGGCGAGCGAGGTGGCGTTTGGCGACGCGACCTGGCACCGCGAGCGGGTGGCGGCGCTGCTGGGGGCATGAGCCTGAGGCTGACGCCACCGAGCCTCGATCGGATCGCCGGCTATGTCGCGGCGCTGGCGACAGGCTGGTCGCCCAGCACGACGCGCGATGTCTCGGGTGAGCAGCTCGCGCTTTACCGGCAGGAACCGGCGGCGCTGATCGACGAGCTGACCCGGCAGGACGGGGAAATCAGGACGGCGGCGGGCGACCTGGTCCCGAAACTGCCAAACCGCGTGTTCTGGCTCGACGACGGCGAATTCTGCGGCAGCATCAATCTGCGCTTCCGGTTCGGCACCGACGAGTTGCCGCCGCATGCTGACGGCCATGTCGGCTATGCCATCGTGCCGTGGAAGCGCCGGCGCGGCTACGCGACCGAGGCGCTGCGTCTGATCCTGCCGGTCGCGTATGAGGTGGGCGTGCGGCGTCTGCAGATCACCTGCGACGAAGACAACTTCCCCTCGCGTCGGGTGATCGAGGCGAATGGCGGCGCGTTCGAGCGGCAATACGAGGACGAGAACGGCAAGGCCAAGCTGTCGTTCTGGATCGATCTTTTGGCGTGCTAGGATCGTTCGCATGTCCGGCTCGATCTACGACGCCCCGCATCTGGCAAAGAATGCCGCCAATTTCGCGGCGCTGACGCCGCTCTCGTTTCTCGCGCGCGCCGCCGCGATCTATCCGGAAAAGGTCGCGGTCATCGACGGCGAACGCCGCTATACCTGGCGCGCATTCGGCGAACGCTGCCGGCGCTTCGCGAGCGCGTTGACGCGGCGCGGGATCGGCGCGGGCGACACGGTCGCGGTGCTGGCGCCGAATGTGCCGGCGATGCTCGAAGCACATTACGCGGTGCCGATGGCCGGCGCTGTGCTCAACGCGCTCAACTACCGGCTCGACGCCGCGTCGATCGCCTTCATTCTCGATCACGGCCAGGCGAAGCTGCTCATTGCCGACCGCGAATTCGCGCCGGTCGTCAAGGATGTGCTGGCGCGGCGGCTCGGACGTCAGCTGCCGGTCATCGAGATCGCCGACGGGCCGGGCGACATGCAATTCGCCGACATCGAATACGAGGATTTTCTCAGCCAGGGCGACCCCGGTTTCGCGTGGTCGCCGCCCGCAGACGAATGGGCGCCGATCGCGCTCAACTACACCTCGGGCACCACCGGCAATCCCAAGGGCGTCGTCTATCACCATCGCGGCGCGTTCTTGAACGCGTTGGGCAACGCAATCCTCTTCGGGCTTGGGCCGCACTCGGTCTATCTGTGGACCCTGCCGATGTTCCACTGCAACGGCTGGACCTATACCTGGGGCGTCACCGCCGTCGCCGCGACGCATGTGTGTCTGCGGCGGGTCGACCCGGCGCTGATCTTCGCCGCGATCGCCGAGCACAAGGTGACGCATCTCTCGGGCGCGCCGATCGTGCTCAACATGCTGGTGCATGCGCCGGAGAGCGTGAAGCGCAAATTCGACCATGTCGTCGAGGCCTCGACCGGCGGTGCCGCGCCGCCCTCGCCGGTGATCGAGGCGATGGAACGCATGGGGTTCCGCGTGACGCATCTCTACGGCCTCACCGAAAGCTATGGCCCCACGACGATCTGCGCTTGGCAGGACGAATGGGACGAGCTGCCGCTGGCCGAGCGCGCCGGCAAGATGGCGCGGCAAGGCGTGCGGACCATCACCCTCGACCGGCAGCGCGTCGTCGATCCCGAGACGATGCGGGATGTGCCCGCCGACGGCGAAACGATCGGCGAGATCGTCGTGCGCAGCAACACGCTGATGAAAGGCTACCTCACCAACCCCGCCGCCACCGACGAGGCCTTTGCCGGCGGCTGGTTCCATACGGGTGATCTCGCGGTGATGCACCCCGACGGGTATATCGAGGTCAAGGACCGCTCGAAGGACATCATCATTTCCGGCGGCGAGAACATTTCCTCGATCGAGGTGGAGGAGGTGCTCTACCGCCATCCGCAGGTGATGGAAGCGGCGGTGGTCGCCAGGCCCGATGACAAATGGGGCGAGAGCCCTTGTGCCTTTGTGACCCTGAAGCCGGACGCGGAGGCGGTGAGCGCGGCCGACATCATCGCCTTTTGCCGCGCCAATCTCGCGCATTTCAAGGCACCGCGCGCGGTGGTGTTCGGGCCATTGCCCAAGACCTCGACCGGCAAGATCCAAAAATACGCGCTGCGCGCGCAGGCGAAGGAGGTCGTGACGTGACCGAGCTCCCGAGCTTTTCTGTCGCTGGTCAGGTCGCGCTGGTCACGGGCGCGTCGAGCGGGATCGGGCTCTATCTCGCCGAGGTGCTGGCGCTGGCCGGCGCCAAGGTGGCGCTGGCGGCGCGCCGCGCCGACCGGCTCGAGGCGGCTTGCGCCGCCATCCGCGCGCGGGGCGGAACGTGTCTGCCGGTCGCGCTCGACGTCACCAGCCGCGACAGTATCGTCGCGGCGCTCGGGGCGACGGAGGCCGGGCTCGGCGCAGTCTCAGTGCTCGTCAACAACGCCGGGGTCGTCGTCTCGAAGCCGTTTTTCGAGCACACCCAGGAAGACTGGGACCACGTCGTCGACACCAATCTCAAGGGCGCGTGGCTGATGGCGCGCGAGTTCGCGGCGCATGTGGTGGCGAAGAGGCGGCCGGGCAATATCATCAACATTGCCTCGGTGTTGAGTTTCCGCACCATCGCGAGGGTGCCGTCCTATCTCGCCGCCAAGGCCGGTTTGTTGCACCTCAACGGTGGCATGGCGATGGAGCTGGCGCGGTATGACATTCGCGTCAACGCGATCGCCCCGGGCTATGTCGTCACCGATTTCAACCGCGATTTCCTGATGAGCGAGGCCGGGCTGAAGCTCGCGGCCCGAGTGCCGATGAAGCGCGTCGGCCAAGTCGAGGATTTGGGCGGCGCGCTTTTGTTTTTGGCTTCGCCAGCCAGTGCCTATGTCACCGGCGCCTGCATCTCGGTCGATGGCGGCCATGGCGTTGCCGCGATCTAGCGCAGGGCCGGCCGACCGCCAGCGCGCGCTGGCGCACTATCTCGCAAAAGCGACCGGGGCCGAGACAGTCGAGATTTCGCGCATCGCGCTACTTGCCGGCGGTGCGATCCAAGAGAACTGGGCGATCGACGCCGAATTCGACGGCGGCAGCCTTGCTGGGTCGCGGCGTCTGGTATTGCGCTGCGACGCGGCGACCGGAGTACCGTCGAGCCTCGGCAGGGTCGAGGAATTTGCCGTACTGCGAGCCGCGTTTGTCGCCGGGGTCACGGTGCCGGAGCCGCTCTTCGCCTGCGCCGACGTGGTGGTGATCGGCAAGCCGTTTTTTGTGATGCGCCGGGTCGCGGGGAGCGCCGTCGGGCGGCCGATGACGCTTGACCCGGCGCTGGAGTCGAAGCGGCCGGCGATCGCCGAGCGCCTGGGGCGCGAGCTGGCACGTCTCCAAACCGTGCGCCCACCGCGCCCCGAGCTCGCTTTCCTCGCGCCCTTTGACGGTCCGCGGACCTCGATCGCCGAATTTCGCGCCTATCTCGATCGCCACCCGAACCCGCGCCCGGTGCTCGAATGGGGCTTGCGATGGCTCGAGGCGCATCTGCCCGAGCCGTTGCCGCCGGTGCTGTGCCACGGTGATTTCCGCACCGGCAACTACATGCTCCAAGGCGTGCGGCTGACCGCGATCCTCGATTGGGAATTCGCCGGCTGGGGCGATCCCGATGAGGATATCGGCTGGCTCTGCTGTAAGGGCTGGCGGTTTGGCCGGCTCGACCGCGAGGCCGGCGGCATCGCCGCCCGCGCGCATTTCTATCGCGGCTATGAGGAGGAGAGCGGCCGACGGCTCGATCCCGAGCGGATCAAGTTCTGGGAGGTCTACGCCAATATCCGTTGGGCGGTGATCGCGCTGCAGCAGAGCGACCGGTTCCTGATCGGCGGCGCGCGCAGCCTCTCGACCGCGATCACCGGGCGGCGCGCCACCGAATGCGAGCTCGAATTGCTCGTGTTATTGGATGGCGAGTCCTCACCGCAGCAGCCTTCCATCAATGGAGGAGGGGGCGCGTCGTCGCCCAGCTTCCGCGATTTGCCAACAACCCGCGACCTGTTGGCCCTCGCGCGCGAAACGCTGCTCGACGAGTTGTTGCCGCTCTTGCCGCCGGAGCGCGAGCGCGACGCGCACCTGATCGCCACGGTGATGGCGATCGCCGTGCGCGAGGCGGCTGCGGGGGGATGGCAGGCAGAAATTGGGCAAGCGTTGAAGGAGTTTTTCGGCGGTAGTGGATCGCTCGTTCGCTTGGCCGCCGATCTGCGCAACGGAGCCTTCGAAACTTCCCCGTCGCGAGAAAAGGCGGCGCGCGCGATATTGTGGCGGCTGACGATTGGAAAGCTGCGCGAAGGCAACCCACATTTCCTCGCGGCAAACGGGATCAGGACGGACACGACAGGTGACTGAGGCAGGACAAGCAAGCGTCCGCGAGGCGATCGACGCGTTCGGCCGCGGCGAGATCGTCATCGTCACCGACGACAACGATCGCGAGAACGAGGGCGACCTCATCATCGCCGCGTCGCATGTGACGCCGGAGAAGATGGCGTTCATCATCCGCAACACCTGCGGCATCGTCTGCGCGCCGCTGACCGGCGAGGTCGCGAAGCGGCTCGCGCTGCAGCCGATGGTCGCCGAGAACGATGCGATCCACGGCACCGCCTTTACCGTGTCGGTCGATTATCGACACGGCACGACGACCGGCATCTCGGCCGAGGAGCGCACCCTCACCGTGCGCGCGCTGGCCAACAACAACACCGGGCGCGCCGATTTCGTCCGGCCAGGGCACATCTTCCCGCTGATCGCCAAGGACGGCGGCGTGTTGATGCGCTCGGGCCATACCGAGGCGGCGGTCGATCTGTGCAAGCTCGCCGGGATCGAACCGGTCGCGGCGATCTGCGAGCTGGTCAACGACGACGGCACGGTGATGCGCGGCAAGGAGGTCGCCGCCTTCGCCCAGCATCATGGCCTCAGGCGCATCGCGGTCGCCGACCTTATCGCCTACCGCCAGGCGCGCGAGAAGCTCGTGACCCGGGTCACCGAGTTCAAGGTGTCGTCGGAGCTCGGCGACTACACCGGCTATGTCTATGTGACGCCGTTCGACGACGTGCACCACTATGCCTTTGTCTACGGCAATCTCGGCGACGGGCGGAACGTGCCGACCCGGCTGCACCGCGCCAATGTCGTCGAGGATGTGTTTGGCGGCGCAAAGCCGATCCACGCCTCGATCGAGCGGTTCAAGGCCGATGGGCGCGGGGTGCTGGTCTATCTGCGCGCCGGCGTCTCGGGCGTGCCGACGCGGCCGGTCGGCGAGGGGACGGCCTCCGAGATCGAGCGCAGCAAGCAGTGGCGCGAGGTCGGGCTCGGCGCGCAGATCCTGCGCGATCTCGGGATCAGCTCGATCCGCCTCTTGGCGACGCGGGCGCGCACCTATGTCGGCCTTGCCGGGTTCGGGATCGAGATTGCCGGCACCGAAGCCCTCGAGTGAGCCGCGGCGCATGAACGCTGCGGCGACGCGTCTTTTCGGCCGTGTTCACTACGGCTGGGTCATCGTCTGGCTGACCTTTGTCGTGATCCTGGTGATTGCCGGGGTGCGCGCCGCGCCAGGCGTGCTGATCGTGCCGTTCGAGACGGAATTTCACTGGTCGCGCGCGACGATCTCGCTCGCCGTCGGCATTAATCTCCTCCTCTACGGTGCGATCGGACCGTTCGCCGCGGCGATCATGGACCGCTTTGGCGTGCGGCCCGTGATGTGCGTCGCGGTGGCGGCGATCGCGCTCGCCGTCGCGGTGTCGCCGCTGATGGGCAGCATCTGGCAGCTGATCGTGCTGTGGGGCGTCATCAACGGGCTGTGCTGCGGCGCGATCGGACCCTACCTCGCGGCCTATATCGCGACGCGCTGGTTTGTCGCGCGGCAGGGGCTGGTGGTCGGCATCCTGACCGCCGCGACCGCGGCGGGGCAGCTCGTCTTCCTGCCGCTGCTCGCGGGCATCGTGACCGAGGCGGGGTGGCGGACGATGTCGCTCGTTCTCGCGGCGGCGGTGCTGGCGCTCGCGCCGCTCTTGCTGCTGGCGATGCGCGACCGGCCCGAGGATATCGGGCTCGGCGCCTATGGTGACCCGCGCGGGCCGCAGCCGGTCGCGCACCCGCAAGGCAACCCGGCGGCGGCCGCGTTTCGCGCGCTCGGCGAGGGCGCGCGGCTGCGCGATTTTTGGCTGATCACCGGCGGCTATTTTATTTGCGGCGCGTCGACCAACGGGCTCATCGCGACGCATCTGATCCCGGCCTGCGTCGATCATGGGCTGACCGAGGTGGCGGGCGCCGGGCTGCTTGCCGCGGCGGGCGTGTTCAGCTTTGTCGGCGGGACGCTGTCGGGCTGGCTCAGCGACCGCTGGGACAATCGCTATCTCCTGTTCTGGTATTACGGGCTGCGCGGCCTGTCGCTGATGTATCTGCCGTTCGCGTTCGGCATGTCGTTCTACGGGCTGACCCTGTTCAGCGTCTTCTACGGCCTCGACTGGATCGCCAGCGTGCCGCCGACGGTGAGGTTGTTGAGCCGCACGGTCGGCGCCAAGCGCACCGGCATCATGGTCGCCTGGATCACCGTCATGCATCAGGTGGGCGGCGCCGGAGCCGCCTATCTCGGCGGGCTGTTGCGGATCGAATACGGCAGCTACCTTGAGGCCTTCATGCTGTCCGGGCTGTTGTGCATCGTCGCCGCGTTCATGGTGCTGTTCATCGGCGCCGGCCGCCGCGACGAGCCGGAGGGTATCGCCGCCCCGGCGTAATCAAGAGCGGCAGCACCTCCGTGCTGCCTTGCGGTGCCGGCCCGCTCCCCCACCCGGCCACCCATAAGCATACTCTCGTTGGGTGGCCGGGTGGGGGAGCGGGCCGGTGCCGAAGGCGCTGCGGACGCAGCGCCGCATTTGATGACCTAGCGCTCGGCCGAGAAATAACTCACCGCGAGCGCGGCCCCCAAGAGGATCAGCGCTTGCGCCGCGATATCCCGTGCCGAAAAGCTGTAGAGGACGCAGAACACGCCGAAACCGCCCAGCAACGTACAAAGCAACGATAAGGCCCGCTGCACAAACTGTGCTTGCAACATCCGACAGTCCCCTCGGCTTCGGCGTGTCGCGAGCAAATTAACCATCGGGTCGGCAGGCATTCCATAAAATTTAAGGTTAATTCGAGCGGCTTTCGCGCGAATTTTCCGTGCGCTCGGTTGTCGCGGCCGTTAGCGGGCGGAAGGCGAGGACAGACGCGGCGCGACGAAGGCGTAGAGCTCCGCGCTGCGCGGCGTCGCCGGCGCGACTCGCGGCCGCAAGGCGGCGATTACCGACACGACATGCCGGGTGGTCCGGCGGCCCAGCGCGGTGATGGCTTCGGCGAGACGCTGCCGCGCGCTGGCCTTTACATGCGCCAACACGACAATGTCGCTGGTGCCGATCTCGACGCGGTAGCGCGGCACGAGGCGAAACGACACGAACTCGCGGCCGTGAATGATCCGATGGCGAAATTCGTCGAGTTGGCGCGTGTTCTGCGTCGCGGCCCAGCGCAGAATGTCGGCGGGGTCATTGACGCCAAGCCGCACCCACTTTGTTCGGATCATCACACGCGCTCCAGTCTCCGCCGCGGGCGGAAGGTAGCGCGCGAGTGGTTAATTAGAGGTTCAGCTCGGGCTGCATCGTCGCGGTGAACGACGGGCGTGCGGCGATGCGGTCGAGCAGGGCCGCCAAATGCGGACGCCCAACGCGCCAGTTCCACACCTTATGCCGTCGCGAGAAATTCTCGAGCGCCGCCGCCAGCACGATCTGGCTGGCGTTGAGCGGCCCCGCAAAACCGCCGGCGGCGATGTCGGCTTCGAGCGCGTCGGCGGCGCGCTCGGCGCGTTCCTTTTCGAGCGCGATCACGCCCGGCGCCTTCTGACCAAAGCGCAGCTCGCGGTTCCACACCGTGACGGCGTCGAGAAACGCATAGGCGCGGCCCAATTCGGACAATGTCCTCCAGCCATCCGACCCGTCCATCGGCAACAACTTGCGGCCGCTGTGCCGGGTATCGAGATAGGCGAGCACCAGAAGGCTCTCGTTGATGACCGTGCCGTTGTTGAGCTGCAGCGCCGGCACCTTGCCGCCGGGGTTGTAGGGTAAGAGCGCCGAGGCGGCGTCGCGCAGCGTGACCTCGGCTTCCTCGATCTGGTCCGCGAGACCCAGCTCACGCACGACAACCCGGGCGATTCGCGCATAGGGCGACCCCGACGCGTAGAACAGCTTCATTCGATTGTCCCTCACGAGCCGGTCACCCGATGCCGGTGAGGCGCCGGCGAGCGACCGACTTTATCATCAATCCATCGACAGGACAGAGAGCAGGTCATGCGGATCGCGGGAGACGGACGGGGACGGGCTGCGGCGAGGCCGATCGGCAAACCCGCTGGACAGGCGAAAGCCGCTTCCTTTATTAAGGCGCCTCGCCGCTGCGCCCAGGTAGCTCAGCTGGTAGAGCAACGGACTGAAAATCCGTGTGTCGGTGGTTCGACTCCGCCCCTGGGCACCATTCCTAAACTCGACAAAGAGCCGCCTTCAACGCTGAGCGGACACTGCGGCAAGATGCGCTGGGGGTCGGCTGAGCGCTGATGGCGGACTTCCGCCCGGACAAGATCGTGCCGCGGCTCACGGGCCGCTGTCGACTTTCCACTCGCTCGGCGAGCCAGGGCTTTGATTCACATCAACGCGCCGGGCCGACGGCTGGGCCAGGATATATTAGTGCGATAGCTCGGTCACGCCGGAGCCGCGCGCGAGGAGGCCGCGAGCCGTGGAGCAGCATGCCGAGGTACTGACCGGCGGTGTTTGGCGGCAGCGTGGCCCGGGCTGGCGCGACTTGATCGCGACCGCGCTCGTGCTCGGCGTCGTGATGCTAATCGGCATCGGCTCTCGCCAGATGGCGACGCCATTCGCGATCGAGCACCAGCCGGAGATCTCGCTTTCGCCAGCCTTGCTCCCGCTCTACACGCTGCGGACGGTGATGCGCATGCTGGCGGCGATGCTGGGGTCGCTGCTCTTTACCTTCACCTATGCGACCGTAGCGGCGAAAAGCCGGCGCGCCGAGATGGTGTTGATCCCAATCCTCGACGTCCTGCAATCGGTGCCGATCCTCGGCTACCTGTCGTTCACCGTGGCCTTTTTCGTCGCATTATTTCCTGGCAACACGATGGGGCCTGAGCTCGCGGCGATTTTCGCGATCTTCACCAGCCAGGCCTGGAACATGGCGTTCAGCTTTTACCAGTCGCTGCGGACGATTCCGACCGACCTCGACGAGGCGAGCCGAAGTTTCCGTGAATCGGTTTGGCAACGCTTTTGGCGTCTCGAAGTGCCGTTCGCGATGCCTGGGCTCATTTGGAACATGATGATGTCGATGTCCGGCGGATGGTTCTTCGTCGTGGCGTCGGAGGCGATCGCGGTCGGCGATCTGCAGATCGCGCTACCGGGGGTCGGGTCCTATGTCGCGAAGGCGATCGCCGAGCGCGACCTCGCCGCCGTCGGTTGGGCGATCCTCGCGATGACGGTCGCCATCATTCTCTATGACCAGCTGATGTTTCGGCCGATGGTCGCCTGGGCCGACAAGTTCCGTTTCGAGCAGACCGCGGCTCAGATCGTTCCGAAAAGCTGGGTGCTCGACCTGTTTCGCCGGTCAGGGCTGGTGGCGCAGGCGTGCCGGCCGTTTGGCATGGCGATGCGCTATGGCGGGCGTGCCAGACTGACGATTTTGCCTTCTATGGCGTTGCCCCGGTTGGTGCCGCGACGGCTTGGCGACGCGCTTTGGCTCGCAACGGTCGCAAGTGCCCTGATCTATGTGGGCTGGGCCATCGCCCGATACGCGGGATCGGCGTTGTCATGGGGTGATGTGCGCATTGCGGCCGGCAACGGCGCGTTGACCCTCGCGCGGGTCGCGCTTCTCGTGGCCCTAGCCTCGCTGATCTGGGTTCCGATCGGCGTCTTCGTCGGCCTGCGGCCGAGGCTGACCGCCCGGGTCCAGCCGGTGAGCCAGTTTCTCGCCGCGTTTCCGGCCAATCTTTTGTTTCCGGTCGCGGTTTTCCTGATCGTCCATTTCCGCTTGTCACCTGGTATCTGGCTCTGCCCGCTGATGATCCTCGGCACCCAATGGTACATCCTGTTCAATGTGATCGCCGGCGCGAGCGCCTTTCCGAGCGATTTTCGCGAGGCGGCGGCAAGCTTTCGGGTACGGCCATGGCGGTGGTGGCGCGAAGTCATGCTACCCGGCATCTTTCCCTATTTCGTGACCGGCGCGATCACCGCATCGGGCGGCGCCTGGAACGCCAGCATTGTCGCCGAGACGGTGAGCTGGGGTTCGACCAAGCTGACCGCCGGCGGGCTCGGCGCCTATATCGCCGAGATGACCGAAGCCGGCGACTACCCGCGCATCGCGCTGGGCATTGCCGTCATGTCGGTGTTGGTCATTGCGATGAACCGGCTGCTATGGCGGCCGCTTTACGCCTTTGCCGAACGCCGCACGCGGCTCGACTAACGGGAGCAGCAGATGTTTGATGCGACAGCCGAGCCGATCGTCGCCCTTAATCATATCGACATGAACTTCACCAAGCCGTCGGGCGGCAAGTTGCCGGTACTCGCCGGGATCGATGTGACGGTGCGCGACGGCGAAATCCTCGGTTTGTTGGGCCGTTCCGGTTCCGGAAAATCGACGCTGTTGCGCATCGCCGGCGGGTTGATCAAGCCGAGCGCCGGAAGCGTGCTTTATCGCGGCGCGCCGCTCGCGGGGCCGGCGGAGGGCATTGCCGTCGTGTTCCAGACCTTTGCGCTCTATCCGTGGCTCACGGTGCTGGAAAATGTCGAACTCGGCCTCGACGCGCTCGGGCTGCCCGCCGACGAGGCGCGGAAGCGGGCGATGTCGGCGATCGACCTCATCGGGCTCGATGGCTTCCAATAGGCCTATCCCCGCGAATTGTCGGGCGGCATGCGCCAGCGCGTCGGCTTTGCCCGCGCGCTGGTCGTCCATCCCAACATTCTGCTGATGGACGAACCGTTCTCGGCGCTCGACGTACTGACCGCTGAGACGCTGCGCACTGATTTTCTCGAGCTTTGGGGCGAGGGCAAGCTGCCCATCAAGGGCGTCATTCTGGTCACCCACAATATCGAGGAAGCGGTGCTGATGTGCGACCGCATCCTGCTGTTTTCCACCAATCCAGGAAAGATCATCAGCGAGATCGCCGTCGATCTGAAGCAGCCGCGGAACCGTCTCGATCC
>DATHCK010000209.1:0-15788 GCA_035319545.1 Allostellaceae bacterium
ATCCGGACCGACGACGCACCGCAAAAGTCGGGCGCGGTCGTGGCTTTCGCCCGTCACGATGCAGCGGCGCTGCGGGCCGGTTTCCTCCGGATCGGCCCCTGGCGGCGCCAGCTTCGCGGCGGCGCTCGTCGCCTCTACTCCTGCTCCGCGGGCGGTTCGGCCACTTCGTCGCCGAACCAGCCGAGATGCTGCCGCGTTGCCATGATCATGTCGTTCGCGGTGTCGAGTTCGAGCTCGACCCCGCCTTTGTCCGAGGCGGCCAGCATCTCGATCAGCTCGTCGCCCGCCAGATCGGCGAAGTCGTCGAGCGTCTTCACGCCCTTCTCGCCGAGGGTGACCAGCATCCCGGGGGTGAGGCCCTCGAGCGAGGCCAACTCGTCGCTGACACCGAGCTCGTGGTAGCGCGCCGCGTATTCCTCGTCGCGCCGTTCGAGCGCGGTGCGGGCTCGCGCTTGCAGTTCCGCGGCGATGTCCTCGTCGAAGCCCTCGATCCCGGCGAGGTCGGCGGTCGCGACGTAAGCAACTTCTTCCAGCGTGCTGAAGCCCTCGGTCACCAGCAAATGGGCGATGACGTCGTCGATGTCCAGCGCGTCGATGAAGAGCTGGCTGCGGACACGGAACTCTTCGGTGCGTCGCTCACTTTCCTCGGCCTCGGTCAGAATGTCGATGTCCCAGCCGGTGAGCTGCGACGCGAGCCGCACATTCTGACCGCGTCGGCCGATCGCAAGGCTCAACTGGTCGTCGGGAACGACCACCTCGATGCGCTGCTGTTCCTCGTCCATCACCACTTTAGTGACCTCGGCGGGGGCGAGCGCGTTGACGACAAAAGTCGCCGGATCCTGCGACCATGGGATGATGTCGATCTTTTCGCCTTGCAGCTCGCCGACAACGGCCTGAACGCGACTGCCGCGCATGCCGACGCAGGCGCCGACCGGGTCGATGCCGCTGTCGCGCGAGATGACCGCGATTTTGGCGCGGCTGCCGGGGTCACGCGCCACCGCGCGGATTTCGATGATGCCGTCGTAGATTTCCGGCACTTCCTGGGCGAACAGCTTCGCCATGTATTGCGGATGGGTGCGTGACAGGAAGATCTGCGGACCGCGCGGTTCCTGTCGCACGTCGTAGATATAGGCACGCACCCGCTCGCCCTGGCGAAAACTCTCGCGCGGCAAGAGCTCGTCGCGGCGCAGCATCGCCTCGGCGCGGCCGAGATCGACGACGACATTGCCGAACTCGACGCGCTTGACGAGCCCGTTGACGATCTCGCCGACGCGGTCCTTGAACTCGTTGTATTGGCGCTGCCGCTCGGCGTCGCGCACCTTCTGAACGATGACCTGTTTCGCGGTTTGCGCGGCGATGCGGCCAAAATCGATCGGCGGCAGCGGATCGGTGATGAAATCGCCGATCTCGGCCTCGGCGTTCAGCCGCTTGGCCGCGGCGAGCGGAATGTGCGTCGCCTCGTTTTCGACCGTGTCGACCACCTCGCGAAAGCGCAACAGGCGGATTTCGCCGGTACGCCGGTCGATCTCGGCGCGGATGTCGTATTCCTGGCCGTATTTTGAGCGGCCGGCCTTCTGAATCGCCTGCTCCATCGCTTCGAGAACTTCGTCCTTGTCGATGCCCTTATCGCGCGCGACCGTGTCGGCGACCTGTAAGAGTTCGGGGCGAGCGTAGGTGAGGGTGCTTTCCATCGCTTTTCGATGCCTCAGTGAAGCGGGGTGGCGCGGGCCTTCAACAAATCGTCGGTGATGACCAGCTTGGCCTTGGCGATGTCGCCGAGCGGCAGCGAAACTTGCCCTGCCTCGCCGTGCAGGCGGACATGCTCGCCGGCGCGGCCGAGGATACGGCCCTTAAAGCGCTTGCGGCCGTCGAGCGGCTGCGCCAGCTCGATCTTGGCCTCGAACCCGGCGAAACGATCGTAATCCTCGGGCCGGGTCAGCGGCCGGTCGAGACCGGGCGAGCTCACTTCAAGCATATAGGCGCTATCGATCGGGTCGGCGACATCGAGCAGCGCCGATACCGACCGGCTGATCTCGGTGCAGTCGTCGACGGTCATCGGCGCGTCGTCGAGCCGCTCCGCCATGATCTGCAACGTCGCGCGCCGGGCGCCGAGAAACGCAATCCGCACCAGCCGGTAGCCCATCGCTTGGAGCGAGGGTTCGATGACCGGCGCGATGTCGCCAGCGGTTTTCGGCGCGATGCCTGTCAAGCGTTCGTCCTATCTAGATGCGCAAATAAAAAGTGGGCCGCCGGCCCACTCAGCAAACATCGGTTATGGGACTTTGTTACTGCGTCCTATATAGGCAAACCTCCCTCTGAGGCAAGGGTATTGGCCGTCAAGGGCGGATGTCGATCGGCGTCCCGTCGGGCACCGCGTCCCAGATTTTGACGATCGCGGCGTTGCCGACCGCGATGCATCCTTCGGTCCAGTCCTTGACCCAGAGCGGCGGATCATAAGGGCCGTAATCGGGCGGCATGCCGTGGATGAAGATCCCGCCGCCCGG
This sequence comes from Allostellaceae bacterium, assembly GCA_035319545.1. Classification (GTDB taxonomy): domain Bacteria; phylum Pseudomonadota; class Alphaproteobacteria; order ATCC43930; family CGMCC-115725; genus DATARH01. Next base: position 2,505 of record DATHCK010000209.1, read on the forward strand.
GTCGACATGTGTCGCCGCCGCGTGGGCGCGGTCATTGGCATTGGGATAGGAGATGTGCAGCTCGCGTGACCATCTCGTGTGCGTCGTCCGCTTGTCGATGGTGTAAACGCCCTCCGGCGTGCGCCCGTCGCCGAGCTGATGCTTGGTGCCGGTAGAGTGTCCGCTCAACGCGATCGGGAATGTCTCGAAGGCCTTGCCGGCATGCATCAATTGCAAGACGCGCTGACCTTTCAGCACGACGACCTCGTCGGCGAATTTGGGAGGGGATGGGGGCACGGGAACGGGCGGTGGCGCCGGCGGCGGTGTGGGTGCTTGGCAGCCACTGAGCGCGCCGATCGCAATGGCCAGGGCGAGTAATGGTGAGCGAAGGGTCGGCTGATGCATCGGCGCTGCTTTTATCGGGATAAAAGTGCCAGAGGTTAAGCAATTCGCCACGCCCGCCGCGTGAAGCGGAGAAAGGCGGGTTTCCGGCCGGCCTTGCGCGCTTTTTCCTCATAGCGGGTCGCCGGCCAATCGGCCGGGCGCTCGCGCCAATCGGCTGGGCGATGCGCGGTCCACAAAAATGCCGGATGGGTGGTCGCGTGCTCGAGCATCCAGCCGAGATAGCCGGGTTCGTCGGTGGCGAGGCGCAGTTCGGCGCCACTGGCCATGATCTTGGCGAGGCGGTCGAGCGTTGCCGGCGCGACAAGGCGGCGCTTGTGGTGCCGTGCCTTTGGCCACGGGTCGGGGAACAGGATGAAGACCCGGCCGATCGAGTGCGGCGTGAGCGCCGCCAGCAGCAGCCGAACGTCGTTTGGATAGACGCGGACATTGGCCAGGCGGCGGTGCTCGATCTCGCCGAGCAGCTTGGCGACACCGTTCTCGAACACCTCAGAGCCGATAAAGCCGATATCGGGGTGGCGCTCGGCTTGTTCGGCGAGATGTTCGCCACTGCCAAAGCCGATCTCGAGCCAAATCTCGCGCGGTGGTGTGGCAAAGAGGTGGGCCGGATCGAGGCGGCCGCACTCCGGCACGGCGAAAGACAATTGCGGCAGCAGCGTTGATTGCCGCTCGCGCTGTCCGGCGCGCAGCGGCCGGCCGCGGCGCCGGCCGTAGAACAGCTCGCGGTGCGGCGATGCCTTGGCCAAACCCTCAGAACGCGCGGCGCAGTTCGTCGGCGAGGTCGGTGCGCTCCCAGGAAAAACCACCATCGGGTTCGGGCGGTCGGCCGAAGTGACCATAGGCCGAAGTACGGGCATAGATCGGCTTATTGAGCCCCAAATGTGTGCGGATGCCGCGCGGCGACAAATCCATCAGCTCCTGCAGCACATTCGAGAGCTTGCCCTCATTCACAGACGAGGTGCCGTGGGTTTCGACATAGACCGATAGCGGCTTGGCCACACCGATCGCATAGGCGACTTGGATCGTGCAGCGCTCGGCAAGCCCGGCGGCAACGACGTTTTTAGCCAGATATCGTGCGGCATAGGCGGCCGATCGGTCGACCTTGGTCGGGTCCTTGCCGGAAAAAGCGCCGCCGCCATGCGGCGCTGCGCCGCCATAGGTATCGACGATGATCTTCCGTCCGGTCAGCCCGCAATCGCCATCGGGACCGCCTTTCACGAACTTGCCAGTCGGATTGATATAGAAGTGCTCTTCGTCGCACATCCAGCCTTGGGGCAGCACGTTGACGACGTGCGGCCGGACGATCTCACGCACTTCCTCGGGGCCAATGCTCTCGGCATGTTGGGTCGAGACCAAGACCGCGGCGGCACGCACCGGCCGGCCGGCAATGTATTGCAGCGTTACCTGGCTCTTGGCATCGGGGCCGAGCAGCGGAGCGGCGCCCGAATGCCGCGCCTCCGCGAGCGAGCGAAGGATCGCATGTGCGTAATAGATCGGCGCGGGCATGAATTCGGGCGTCTCGTCGCAGGCATAACCGAACATCATGCCCTGATCGCCGGCGCCTTCGGGCTTGTTGCCACGCTCGTCGACGCCCTGCGCGATGTCAGCCGACTGGCTGTGGATTAGACATTCGACCTGGGCGCGCTGCCAATGAAACCCGTCCTGCTCGTAACCGATTTCGCGCACCGCATGCCGCGCCACGTCGATCAGCATGTCCTTGGCGTGGCGCGTCAGCTCATCGTCGTTGTGCCATGACGTCGGCCCCCTGCATTCGCCGGCGAGAACGATCCGATTGGTCGTCGCCAGCGTCTCGAGCCCGCAGCGCGCCTGGGGTTCGGCGGCAAGGAAGGTATCAACGAGCGCGTCGGAGATGCGATCGCAGATCTTGTCCGGGTGGCCTTCGGACACGGATTCGCTGGTGAACACATAATCGCGCTTCAGCAAGATATTACCCCATCGTCAGCTGGTCGCGGCACTTGGACGCGAGCGCGTGGTTGTCGAATCTCGTGTCGCGGCCGTCAAGCCTGAACTTGGGACAGGCGGAGCGATGCGGCCGCTTCTAGGGGCGTTCGTTAGCGGCGACCAGAGCCTTTGCGAGGTCGAACAGGCGGCGGCGAGTCGCGGCGTCTTCGATCTCGTAATAGGCGTCGACCAATTCTAGCGTCTCGCGCTTGCGCAGCGGATCGTTGTCAAAGCCTTCCTGCGGCGCTTCCTCGAACCCGACCGGAACCGCCGGCGCGTGCACCGGGTCGGTCTCATCGTAAAAGAACGACACCGGCACGCCCAGCACCCGGCTCAGCTCCAGTAGCCGGCTGGCCCCGATGCGGTTGGCGCCGCGTTCGTATTTCTGCACCTGCTGAAAAGTGAGGCCGATCGCCTCGCCAAGCTTCTCCTGGCTCAGTCCCAGCATGTTGCGGCGCAGCCGCACGCGCGAACCGACATGGATATCGATCGGGTTCGGTCGATCCGATTTGCGCCGTCCCGGTCGCCTCGGTGCCCGCGAAACTGCCATTTAGATACGCCCGCCTGACATAAGGACGGGCTTGATAGAGCCTACGATTGTATGCGGTCAATCCTGTGTTTCGTACAACCGTATGTAGAGCGTGCCGCTAGCGGATAGAACGCGGCAGCGCCGGCGCCAGGGCGACGATCGCGGCGATCAACAGCATTCCGGCGAAAATCCAGTCGCCGAGGTAAAAGTATGGCGTCGCGGTCCTCGCGACGGGCAGTCTCACGTCGTCATAGCCGATCGCATCGAGGCTGGTATGCGCCAGCACGCGACCTTCGGCATCCACAACGCCGCTAAGGCCGTTGTTGGCGACACGGACCAGCGGCAGGCCTTCCTCGACCGCGCGGGCGCGCGCCATCGCGAAATGCTGATAGGGCCCCGCCGAGCGGCCGTACCACGCGTCGTTGGAGACGTTGAGCAGCCAGTCCGGGCGGTCGTCCTTGTCAAGCACCGCGCCTGGAAAAATCGCCTCATAGCAGATCAGCGGCGAGAACGGCGGCAGCCGGTCGAGTGTTAGGGTTTGCGGCCCCGGCCCGGCGCTGAGATCGATGCTGCCGGGGGTGAACTTCTTGAGCGGCAGCACATCACTGAACGGCATGTATTCGCCGAACGGCACGAGATGCGCCTTGTCGTATTGAGCGGTGATGCTGGCCGCCGCGTTGATCACCTCGACGCTGTTCCACACCTGGTTGACTGGGCCGCTACGCGGCTCGCCGCGCAATGCACCGGTGATCACGTACCCGCCTCGAGGCGCGACGGCGGCAATTGCCTTCCGGTGAGAGTCGTCGCGTTCGAGGAAGAACGTCGCCGCCGCCTCGGGCCAGATGACCGCCGCCAGTTGACGTTCTGACGGCGCGGAACTCAGCTCGATCAGGCGATGAAAATTCGCCTCCGCCGCTGCCGGGTCCCATTTCGCCGTCTGGGCGATCGACGGTTGCACCAGGCGCAGCCAGACCCCGCTCTCCACGGTGGGCGCCAGATGCAGCCGGAGCGCGCCGCCACCCGCCGGAACGAGGATCAGGATTGCGGCGGCGATCGCCGGGAGCGCCCGGCGCCAGGGTCCGACCGGCGCGAGCGACGGCGCGCCGAGCAGCGACAGCAGCGCCGCCGCCAGCATGGTCACAAAGCCAAGCCCGTAAACGCCAAACCAACTCGCGCTCTGCAACACCGCCAGCGCGCCGGGAAAACCGCCCGACCAGACATAGCCCACAAGGTTCCACGGAAAACCGGTGAAGAGATGGCCGCGCAGCCATTCGGATGCGCTCCAGGCGACCGTAAACAGACAAACCCAGGCGAGCCCGGTCAGCTTGAGCTTATGCCGCGCCAGCCCCGCCACATAGAGACAGACCCCGACAAAGGTCGCGAGCACCACCGGCATGCCGAACAGCCCCAGCGGTAGCACCGGCCAGTACCGGCCGATATCGACAAAGAGCGCGGCCGCGATCCAATACAAGCCGGCGACAAAATGGCCGAGCGCGAAGACATAGGCGAGCCGGCCCGAGGCTCCCGGCGTCGGGCTGCCGTCATCGAGCCAGAGGTAGAGTGGGATCGCCGCGAAGACGACCGGCGTCAGGTCGACCGGCGGCATTGCGGCGGCCATCAGCGTGCCGAGTAGGAAGGCGACGCCGTAACGTCGCCAGCCTTGCAGGCCCGCCAACTCCTGCGCGATCCGGCACAGCGGCGTTGTCGTGCGGGCGCCGGGCTGTGCGCGCAGCAGCGTCGTTTCAGGCACTGGCAAGACCACGGCTCTCGCCGCCGGCGAGCGGCAGACCGCGCACGCGCAGTCGCTTGATGCGCCGCGGATCGGCATCAAGAACCTCGAATTCAAGACCGCTGGGATGGGGGATCACCTCGCCGCGTCGCGGTATTCGTCCGGCCAGGGCGAACACCAGCCCGCCCAGCGTATCGACCTCTTCATGGTCGCCGTTGTGGCGCAGCGGCGTGCCGTGCTGCTCCTCGAATGTGTCGATCGGCAGCCGCGCGTCGGCGATGATGCTGCCGTCTGCTCGCTCGATCAGGGTCGGCGTCTCGTCGACATCATGCTCGTCCTCGATGTCGCCGACGATCTCCTCGATGACATCCTCGATCGTGACCAGCCCATCGATGCCGCCGAATTCGTCGATCACCATGGCGATATGGGTGCGCGACTGGCGCATCTGCACGAGCAGATCGAACACCGGCAGCGACGGCGCCACTACGAGGACCTTGCGGATCATCGAGGCGAGCTTGGCCGAGCGGCGATCGGCGACCGGCGCGAGCACGTCCTTGACATGGACAAAGCCGACCACGTCGTCGAGCGTCTCGCGATAAACGGGCACACGCGAATGACCGTTCTCGATCAGCAGCTTGATGAGTTCACTGAACGGCTGCTCGATGTCGAACGCGACGATGTCGACGCGCGGCACCATGATGTCGGCGGCGGTGCGGTCATGCACCTTCAACACATTGCCGATCAGCACGCGCTCCTGCGGCGTGATCGGGCTTTCTTCGTCCTCGTCGCTCGGCGCGGTGATCAGTTCGTCGATCGCCTCGCGCGTCTCCGGAGCCCGTCGGAACAGACGCAGGAGCTGGCGCAGCCGATTGATCGACCCGAGATGCTCGGGTTGGCCGTCAGTACTTGGCGGCTCGGTTTCGCTCATCAGGTCAACAATCCGGGTTTTATCTCACATAGTGTCGCGGTAGGGGTTCGGCACCCCCAATTCGGCCAATATCGCGATTTCCTTTGCCTCCATCGCCGCGGCGTCGCGCTCACTGTTATGGTCCTCGCCGAGTAGGTGCAGGACGCCATGCACGACCAAATGGCGCAGATGGTCGGCGAGCGGCTTCCGCTGTTCCGCCGCTTCCCGGCTCACCGTCTCGAACGCCAATACCACATCGCCCAGCAGCAGGGGCGCGCCGGGCGGCGCCGGGCTTCCTGGGTCGGCGGCGGGGAACGCGAGCACGTTGGTAGAGGAATCCCTGCCGCGCCAGGTGCGGTTGAGCGCGCGCTGCGCGGCGTCGTCGGCCAAAGTGATGTCGACCACTGAGCCATCCGGTGCCCTTTCGCGCCGCAGCGCCAGCAGCGCCGCCCGCTCGGCGAGCATCGCCACCTCGCTGCACTCACGTAACCAGGCCGGGCAGGGCGCCGACACCTCGACTGTCAGTTCGCTGGCCTTGATCATCGTTTGGCTTTCTTCTCGCGCGCCTCATAGGCGCCGACGATCTTCGCGACGAGCGGATGCCGGACCACGTCCTTGTCGCTGAAGCGCACCACCGTGACGCCATCGACCCGCGACACGGCGTCGAGCGCGTCGGCGAGCCCCGATTTGGTCTGCGGCGGCAGATCGATCTGGCTCGGGTCGCCGGTCACCACCATGCGCGAGCCTTCGCCGAGCCGGGTCAGAAACATCTTCATTTGCATCGGCGTCGTATTTTGCGCCTCGTCGAGGATCACGAACGCTCGCGCCAAGGTGCGGCCGCGCATAAAGGCGAGCGGCGCGACCTCGATCTCGCCGGTGCCCATCCGCTTGGCGATCTGCTCGGCCGGCAGCATGTCGTTGAGCGCGTCGAAGAGCGGCCGCAAATAGGGATCGACCTTCTCGCGCAGATCGCCGGGCAGAAAACCGAGCCGTTCGCCGGCCTCGACCGCCGGCCGCGACAAGATGATGCGCTCGACGCGACCCGTCATCAAATGATCGACCGCAGCGGCGACCGCCAGATAGGTCTTGCCGGTGCCGGCGGGGCCGAGCCCGAACACCAGTTCGTGCTCGCGCATCGCCCTGACGTAGAGCGCTTGCGCCGCCGAGCGCGCGGCGATCCGCCGCTTGCGGGTGCGGAAGCCGACATCCTCGCGCCACAGGCTCAAATTCTTGTCGTCGCGCTCCGTCTGCGCGAAGCGCAGCGCGGCGTCGACTGCGGCGACATCGACCTCGTAGCCGAGCTTCAGCCGCTCATAGAGGTTGGTAAGCGCCAGATGCGCGATCTCGGTCGCGGATGCCGAGCCGGAAATCGCCAGGCGATTGCCGCGCGGCACCAACGCGACCCCGAGCTGGCGCTCGATCTGGTCCAGATGCGCGTCGCGCTCGCCGTAAAGCAGCGGCAACAGCAAATTGTCGTCGAATTCGATCTGGCTGCGCCGATCGCCGGGCAGATCGGCGAGCATCTCGGTCGGGGACGCGCTCATTGCGCCGCCTCGTCGAGATCGCCGGCGATGACTCCGGAGAGGCTGTTCGCATGGCTGCTGATGATGCGCACGGGCATGATCTTCCCGATCGTCTCGGGCGCCGCATCGGCGTGAACAGGCTGAAGGTAGGGGCTGCGCCCGACCAGCTGCCCATCATGCCGACCTGGTTTTTCGAACAGCACAGCCATCACCCTGCCGACAGACGCGGCGTTGAACGCGCGTTGCTGCTTTTGTAGTAGCGCCTGAAGCTCGGCGAGGCGCTCGGCCTTTACCTCCTCCGGCAGCTGCTTTTCGCCCGCCGCCGGGGTGCCGGGCCGAGGTGAATACTTGAACGAGAACGACTGGGCGAACCCGATCTCGGCGATGAAATCGAGCGTGGCGCGGAAATCCAATTCGCTTTCTCCCGGGTAGCCAACGATAAAATCCGACGACAGGGCGAGGTCTGCTCGGGCCTGCCGCAATTTCTGGACCGTGCGGCGATAATCGTCCGCGGTGTGGCGGCGGTTCATCGCCGCGAGCACGCGGTCGGAGCCGCTTTGCACCGGCAAGTGCAGAAACGGCATCACTTGCTCGACATCGCGATGCGCGGCGATGAGCGCGTCATCGACATCGCGCGGGTGCGAGGTCGTGTACCGGAGCCGCTCCAACGCCGGCACGCGAGCCACCGCGCACAGCAGCTCGCCGAGGCCCCATTCGCTGCCGCCGTTAGATCCACTTGGCGGCGCCGCGCCGTGATAGGCGTTGACGTTCTGACCCAAGAGCGTGATCTCGCGCGCGCCCGCGGCGACGAGCCGTTCGGCCTCAGCGATCACCTGTGCCGCTGGCCTTGAGAACTCGGCGCCGCGCGTGTACGGCACGACACAGAACGTGCAGAACTTGTCGCAACCTTCCTGGATCGACAGAAACGCGCTGACACCCTGTTCGCTGCGCGTGGCCGGCAGATGATCGAATTTCGGTTGGGCGGGGAAGCTCGTATCGAGCACGCTGCCGCCCTCGCGCGTCGCCCGCGCGATCATCTCCGGCAGACGGTGATAGGTCTGAGGCCCGAACACCATGTCGACAAACGGCGCGCGCCGCATGATCTCCTCGCCCTCGGCCTGCGCGACGCAACCCGCGACGGCGACCAGCATCCGCTCGCCTTGGCGCTCCTTGGCGCGCTTGAACCGAAGGATGCCGCCCAGCTCGGAGAAGACCTTTTCCGCGGCCTTTTCGCGGATATGGCAGGTGTTCAGGATCACCAGATCGGCGCCGTCGGGCGTCTCTACCGGGGCATAGTCAAGCGGCGCCACGAGCTCGGCCATGCGCGCCGAGTCGTAGACATTCATCTGGCAGCCGTAAGTCTTGATGAAAAGACGCTTCTTCATCAGCCGACCGCCGCCGCGGAAAGCTCGGCCGGATTCGGCTCGGACTGCGGCGCCGCGAGCAAGGTTTCCGGCTCGTCGTGCCGGCCGGTCAGCGAGCGGCTGACACCTCGGCTCACCCGCTGATGGCAGAAATCGGCGAGCGCCTTGCGGGACGCAAAATCGGTAACCATGACCGGCGGATGAAACTGGACCACGGCCTCGATCGTGCCGAGGCCGAGAAGTCGCCACAGGTGCGGTGCCAAATCCATGCCGCCATACCACGCGAAGTACGGTCGCAGCGTCCGGCCGATCGGTAGTCCGTCAAGCCGGGTATAGGCAAGCGACACCGGTTGGACCGCGATTGCTTGCTCCTTGTTGAACACGACGCTGAACAGCGCGCTCTTGAAGGGCAGCACGAAGTTGCCGTCGTGGCTGGTGCCTTCCGGAAACAGGATCAGCGCGTCGCCCGCTGTTAGCCGCTCGGCGATCGCGTCGCGCTGTTGCGCGGTGCTGCGCACCTGGCGATCGACAAAGACCGAGCGCTGCAGCTTCGCCAGCCAGCCGAAAAAAGGCCAGCCGCCGATCTCGCTTTTTGCGACAAACGAGCCGGGGATCAGCGATCCCAGGACCGTGATATCGGTGTAGGAGACATGGTTCGCCGCGAACAGCACGGGGTGCGCGGCGATCGGCTCGCCGATCCGGCGGACATCAAAGCCCAGAATACGGCAGCAAACGCGATGATAGAAACGCGGCAGCCGCGCTACCCAGGATCGCCTCAGGATCAGTCCTATCGCCTGCACCGGCATCAGCGCGAGGGTCCAGACGAGGTAAATGGCCGCCCGCCGCACGCGCAATACTGTCGAACCCGTATGCGCTAACGTATCCAACTGGCCTTGGTCCTCACGCCCACCCCTCTTTCGCCCACTGGTCTTTCGACTGACGCACATAATGGCGCGAATATTTCTCGGCGACGAGGTCGGTCTTGACCACGACGCAGACATCGGTGGTGTTGAATTGGTAGTCGATGACCGCGCCGTCGCCGACAAACCCTCCCAATCGCAGATAGCCCTTGATCAGCGGCGGCAATTGGCTGCGCGTGCGCTCTGCGTCGAGGCTGTCGGGCGCAAGCCGGCGCATGTCGACATAGCGCTCGGGCAGCGCTCGCGCCCGTAACTCGAGCGGCGCGAGATGGTGGTGGAACAGGTATGAGAGCGGGGCCGCCAATTGCTCGGGATCGATCCCAGGGAGGCTCGCGCAGCCGAACATCAGCTCGATGTCGTAATGAAAGACATAGGCGGCGATGCCGCTCCACAAGAGCGGCATGACTGCCCGCGCGCGGTAAGCCGGGTCGACGCAGGAGCGGCCCAGTTCGAGGATGGGGCCGGGATAGGCCGCGAGCCGCGATATGTCGTATTCGCCCGCCGAATAGAACCGGCCGCACCTCACTGCCGCCTCGCGCCGGATCAGCCGGTAGGTGCCGACGACCGCGTCCGCGCCTTCCCCGCGCGCATGGTCGAGCACCATTAGGTGATCGCAGATCTCGTCGAACGGATCGCCGTCGCGCTTCAAGCGCGCCATGCCGGGCGACGGCCGCGCGCCCATCGTCTCGTAAAAGATCCGATAGCGCAGCGCCTGCACGGCGTCGATGTCCTCGGGCGACATCGCGAGCCGCACCTCCAGCGGGCCGCTGACGATATCGAGAATCGGGCCGGCTCGCTGTTTCACGGAACGGTCGAGCGCCGTCACCGGGTCGAGCGAGAGGGCGGTCCGGTCGGCTGCGGTGCCGACGATCACGCTGCGAAACCTCGGCGGTTGCGCCAGGCGGTCACGTAGATTTGCGTCATCCAGGGCGTTACTCAGGCTTTCGTTGGTTACCGCGTTTGATCGCGTAGAGCTCCAACCGATGCCCGACCAAGTCGTAGCCGAGCTGTTCGGCGACGAAATGCTGCAGCTTTTCTATTTCATCATTGCGAAACTCGATGACATGCCCCGATTGCAGGTCGATCAGGTGGTCGTGATGCGCGCTTGGCATTTCTTCATAGCGCGCGCGGCCGTCGCCAAACTCGTGGCGGGCCAATATGTTAGCCTCTTCGAACAGGCGCACCGTGCGATAGACCGTGGCGATCGAGATGCGCGGATCGATCTCGGTCGCGCGGCGATAAACCTGCTCGACGTCCGGATGATCGGCCGAATCTGACAGCACCCGAGCGATGATTCGGCGCTGCTCGGTCATCTTGAGACCCTTATCGAGGCAGAGCTGCTCGAGGCGGGATGTCATAGAAATGCTGTCCCGGCAGATGGCGCCGGGACATTATAACCAAATCCGTCGGATGAGCCTATGTCCGAGACGGCGACCTCCCGGGCGCTGTTGCGCCGGGACTGCGGCTCGATCGGCCGCGCTTTAGCCGCGCCCTCTGCGCGCCCTCGTGCCGAGGCCGATCTCCTTGGCGAGCCGGCTGCGCTGCCGCGCGTAGTTGGGCGCCACCATCGGATAGTCGTTCGGCAAGCCCCAGCGCTCGCGATAGGCCTCGGGGCTCATATTGTAGGCCGTCTTCAAATGCCGCTTCAGCATTTTGAGCTTCTTGCCGTCCTCCAGGCAGACCAGATAGTCGGGCTGGATCGATTTTTTGACGCTGACCGCCGGTTGCGGCCGAGCCACCGGTGTGACGGCGGCGGCGCCGCCGATATTAGCGAGCGATTGATAAACCTGGTTGATCAGCTGGCCGAGATCGCCGACCGCCACGGTGTTGTTGGAAACATGCGCCGCCACAATTTCCGTTGTTAGAGCCAGCAAATCGCCCGCCTGATCCGTCTCGTCCATGTCTGCCTTCCTACCACCGACCGCGCCGGAGCATAAGTAATGGGCCAAAGCTGTGCAATCGGCTATTTGCGGAATCTTGGGCGACTTTGCGGAAGATTCAATTCCCGCGCAGAACAGCGACGGAACTCGGCCAGTAACCGGCAAGCGTCATATTAAGTCGTGGGCGCTGAGCGCGGAAGCGCTAGCCGCAGGATCAGTGCGTCGACCCGGCCGTCGGGACGCTTGTAGTAGCGGGCGCGCCGGCCGACCGCGGTGAACCCGGCGCCGGCGTAAAGATCGTTCGCGGCGCCGTTGTCTACGGCGACTTCGAGCACGACCGACCGCAGATCGCGCCGGGTCGCCTCGGCCGTCGCCGTCTGCAGCAAGTCCTGGGCGATGCCGCGCCGGCGCCAGCGCGGGGCCACGCCGAGCGACAGCACCTCGCATTCATTGCCCAGATCGCGCACGAGGATGAACCCGGCCGGCTCGTCGTCCTCGAAAGCGAGCCAGCCGAAACCGCCCGACAGCGCCATGATCCGCGCCAGCGCGCCGGCTTCCCAGGGATCGTCCGGAAAGCACGCGCGATGGAGGGCCGCCAGCGCCTCGATCGCGGTCGAGGGGATCGGCTCGATACGCCGGCTCACGGCATCTTGCCCTGGTCGCGCCGGGCCTTCGGGAAGCTCACATCGGGCGGGTGCAGATAGAGAGGGCGCGCCGCCGGGTCCGCGCGCTCCGGCCAGCGGCGAAGCGCGCCGAGCACGCCCAGCGCGTCGGGCGCCGAGTTCGACACGGGCCGTACCCCTTCCCGGTTTGCCAACGCGGCCATGGCCCCCTCGGCGGCGTCGCCGGCGATCGCGATTTCGCCGTGGCCGACCCAGGCGGAAAGGTCGTCCGGCGCGATCGCCGCGGGATCGCCGATAGGTGCAAGGCCTTTGTCAAACAGCTGCGCATAAAAATCTTCACGGCGGCTGTCGAGCGCCACCAGCAACGGCAGCCCGTCCGGCGCGATCAATCCGGCCACCGCCGCAAAGCCGCTGACCCCGGCGAGCCGCGCGCCCGTCGCCAACGCCAGCCCATGCGCCGCCGCGAGCCCCGCGCGGATGCCGGTAAACCCGCCCGGCCCGATCGTCACCGCGATCGTGCCGATGTCCCGAGGCACACAACCCGCCGCTGCCATGACCCGGTCGATCATTGGCAACAGTGCTTCGGCATGGCCGTGCCGCATCTCGCGCCGCTCATGCGTCAGCACAACGTCACCGCGTCCGACCGCGACCGAGCAGGCCGAGCCGGCGGTGTCGAACGCCAGAATGACCGGCGCTCGCGTTTCGGACATTCGTGAGGAGGAGGGCGCTGCCCTAGACGGCGCGCACCTCGACGACTTCGGGGATGTAGTGGCGCAGCATGTTCTCGATGCCAGCCTTCAGCGTCGCGGTCGAACTCGGGCAGCCCGAGCACGAACCCTGCATGTGCAGGTAGACGATGCCGTCCTCGAAATCCTCGAAGATAATGTCGCCGCCATCCTGCGCGACCGCCGGGCGCACGCGCGTCTCGAGCAGTTCCTTGATCGCCGCGACGACCTCGTCATCCTCGCCCTCGGCTACCGCCGCCTCGGCCGCACTCGTCACGACCGGCAGACCGGCGGTGAAGTGCTCCATGATCGCCGCCAGCACCGCCGGCTTCAGCTGGAACCAGTCGCTGTCGCCCGCCTTGGTGACGGTAATGAAGTCCTCGCCCAGAAAGACCCCGGCAACCTCGGGGATCGCAAAGAGCCGCCCTGCCAGCGGCGAGCGCTCTGCGCCGTGCGGATCGGTGAAGTTCGCGGTGCCCGAGCGCATCACCTCGACCCCGGGCAGGAACTTGAGGCTGGCGGGATTCGGGGTCTGCTCGGTCTGAATGAACATCGCGGGCTCCGTCGGCGCGAGGCAGGAATTTGCTGGCTATACAATGGGCACTTACGCGGAAAAATCCAACCCTTGCCGGTGGCTGCTAACTCAACGCATCGATCTGTTCAAGGGTGAGCCCGCCGGGCACGATCGTGATCGGAATGCGCAACCGCGCCGCCTGCTTGCCGGTGAGATACGAGATCAGC
>DATHCK010000210.1:0-20042 GCA_035319545.1 Allostellaceae bacterium
CCCGTAATCCCTGTACGGCAAGCCGTGCTGCTGGAGATAGTCGTCCAGACTGATGGATCGCGCGCTGGCCCACTTCTCGGCTTGGGCACGTGATCGTTTCCTGACCGGCACGTCGGGCGGCGCCACGCCGACCACGTTCTGATTCCTGATTACAAGGATCGCAGCAGCACATCGGGGGCAGTCAATGGCGGCTTGGCCCCGGAACACCGGGGCTTGAGCGGGTGGCGCCAGCCACTCGACGTGCCAGTCATCAACGTGGCGCCCGCAAGCTGGGCAGTCACCCGCTGGCATCTCAATCCGTACCTGTCGGATCTTCTAAACATCGCACTCGGAGTGGAGGATAGGGGACTTGAACCCCTGACCTCTTGCATGCCATGCAAGCGCTCTCCCAACTGAGCTAATCCCCCGTGAAACGAGCAGGTTAGGAATTCTAATGAATCCTGGAACTTTTGTCAATTCGTCCCTGCATGCTCAACCCGTTCAGATCGGCTCGGACGTCTGGGTCGGTGGCGGGGCGATCATCTGCCCAGGTGTGCGGATCGGCTCGCGCACGGTCATCGGCGCCGGCAGCGTCGTGACCCGCGACCTGCCGCCCGGCACCGTCGCGGTCGGCAACCCGGCGCGGATCGTGCGTCAGCTCGGCTGACCCTCGTGCTATCGTTTGACGACACCGCCGGCCGGAGGACCCCAATGCCCTATCAGACGATCGAGGTCACCAAGCTGACGCCCTATATCGGCGCCGAGATCGCCGGGGTCGACCTGTCGCGCCCGCTCGGCAACCAGCAATTCCAGGAAGTGCACGACGCGCTGATGGAAAATCTGGTGATCTTCTTCCGCGACCAGCATCTGACGCACGACCAGCACAAGGATTTCGGCCGGCTGTTCGGTAATCTGGTGGCGCATCCGGCGTCACGTCACTCGCCCGAGGGGCATCCGGAAATCCTCACCATCCATGCCGACGAGAACTCGAAACACGTCGCCGGCGAGGAATGGCACTCCGACGTCTCGTGCGACGCCAATCCGCCGATGGGCAGCATCCTCTATTTGACCGAGATCCCCGAGACCGGCGGCGACACGCTCTTCGCCAGCATGTATGCGGCTTATGACCGGCTCTCCGAGCCAATGAAGCAGTTTCTCGAAACCCTCACCGCGACGCATGACGGCGAGCCGGTCTATCGCGGCCGCTTTGGCTATACGCCCGGCGAGAAAGGCTTTCCCCAGGCCGACCACCCGGTCATCCGCACCCACCCGGTCACCGGCAGGAAAGCGCTGTTCGTCAACGGCAATTTCACGACGCGGATCAACGGCCTCTCAAAGCTCGAGAGCGACGCGCTGTTGCAGATGCTGTGCCGCCATGCCGAGACGCCCGAGTTCCAATGCCGCTTCCGCTGGCAGCAGAATTCGGTCGCGTTCTGGGACAATCGCTGCGTCCAGCACCACGCGATGTGGGACTATTTCCCGGCTCGCCGCCATGGCTACCGCGTCACCATCGAAGGCGACCGGCCGTTCTAGCAGTCTCGAAGCCCTGTTGCTTCACCTCCCCCGGGCTTGGCCCGGGGGTCTACGAAAAGCTTCCACTTATTCGTGGATGGCCGGACCAAGTCCGGCCACGGCGAATGAAAACAATGGCTACCGCAAATGCTTCGCGAAAAACGCCGTCGCGTCGTTCCACAGCTCGTGCGCCGGGCCTTCGCGGTAGGTCGGCCGGTAATCCGCCAGGAAGGCGTGCGGCGCATTGGGATACACCTTGGTCGTGACGTCCTTGCCGGCGCCGCGTTTTTTCATCTCCTCGGCGATTTCGACCGGCGGGTTCTGGTCCTCGGCGCCGAACACGCCAAACAGCGGACAGCGCAGATTGCCCATCAGGTCGAGCACCTTCGTGGGCCGCGATGGCGTCGTCTCGGCGTCCGGGGTGGCGCGGTGGACAAACCCGCCCCAGCAATCGACCGCCGCATCGACCTTGGTGCTCGAACAGGCAAAGAGCAGCGTGTGCCGCCCGCCCGAGCAGAAGCCGATCGCGCCGACCTTCCTGGTGGCGCCTTTCAGCCCGCGCAGGAAATCGGCCGAGGCTTCGAGATCGCCGACCGCCTGGCTGTCCTTCAGCCCGAACATCACCGGCGCCACCGTGGCGAAATCGCCGACATCGGTCGGGTTGCCGTCGCGCCAATAGAGGTCCGGTGCGATCGCGTTGTAGCCGATATTGGCGAAGCGCCGGGCGATGTCGCAGATGTGGTCGGCGAGCCCAAACGCCTCCATGATCACGACAATGCCGGGATGATTGCCGGTGTCGTTCGGCTGCGCGAGATAGGCGGGGATCTTGCTGCCGCCCACCGGGACGTGGACAAAACCGCCCTTTATCTTGCTGGGATCGGTGACGAGACCGGGTACGTTGGCCATGGTTTCCTCCCTCCGTTGTGGGGCAAGATTAGGAAGCCCCGGATCATCCGGCAATATCGAGGACTCGTCATGTCGGTCGCCGTCCCGCCCCGCCCGCTCGTCAAAGGCCCGTCCGCCTGGATCGGCGCTGAGTTGGCGCGCCGTCCGGAGCAGTGGATCTACACGCTGTCCGCCGCCGAGATCGCCGAGCTCGAAACCGCCGCCTTGGCCGTGCGCGGCCGCGACCTGGCCGAGCTGACCGCTGCGGATTTCGCGCTGCTGAGGCTCGGCCCGGTGCTCGACCGGATGCGCGACGAGGTGCTCAACGGCCGTGGCTTTGTGCTGATCCGCGGCCTGCCGGTCGACGGTAAGCCGCTCGAGGACGCGGCTGCCGCGTATTGGGCGATCGGCACCCGCTTTGGCAACCCGCGCTCGCAAAACGCGATGGGGCACCTCCTCGGCCACGTTACCGATCTCGGCCTCGCCACGACCGACCCCAATGTGCGCACCTACCAGACCACCGAGCGCCAGCATTTCCACACCGACTCGTGCGACATCGTCGGGCTGTTGTGCCTCAAGACCGCGCGCTCGGGCGGCCTCTCGTCGATCGTCAGCTCGATGACGATGTACAACAAGATGGCGCAAACCCGGCCCGACCTTGCGGCGCGGCTGTTTCAGCCGTTTTCGACCGACCGCCGCGGCGAGGTGCCGGTCGGCGAGAAGCCGTATTTCGATATCCCGGTCTATAACGACTTCGAGGGTCACCTCTCGGCGATTTATTCGGGGACCTATATCCGCTCGGGTCAGCGCTTCCCCGATGCGCGGCGCCTCACGGCCGAGGACCACGAGGCGCTCGAACTATTCGACGACCTGGCCAACGACAAGGAATTGCGCCTTGACATGGAGCTGCGGCCGGGCGACATGCAGTTTCTTCACAACCACACCTGCCTGCATGACCGCACCGCCTTTGTCGATTGGCCCGAGCCGGAGCGGAAGCGCCATCTGTTGCGGCTGTGGCTTGCCGCGCCCGGCGCGCGGCCGCTGCCGCAGGTCTTCGCAGCGCGCTACGGCTCGACGACAATCGGCGATCGCGGCGGCATCATCTGCGAAAAGACGCGGCTGCACGCGCCGCTCGAGCCGGTTTAGCGCGGCAACTTCTCGACCGCGAAATCCTCGGGCGGTTCGCCGCGTAGGGTGCGTTCGCGCATCGTCTCATAGGCGCTTTCGATGTGCCGGGTGAAACGCGCGGTGTCGAACAGCGGATAAGTGAGCCGATTCGCCGCCAGCTTCGCCTTGATCGCCGCGAGCCTCTTGGGGTCCTGCGCCAATCGTAGCGTCAGCGCCTCG
The DNA here is from genome assembly GCA_035319545.1 of Allostellaceae bacterium. Taxonomy (GTDB): domain Bacteria; phylum Pseudomonadota; class Alphaproteobacteria; order ATCC43930; family CGMCC-115725; genus DATARH01. Next base: position 3,724 of record DATHCK010000210.1, read on the forward strand.
TAGTCAGCGAGATTGTCGGTGACCAGCTCGGGCAGCCCCACCGCGCGCAACATGCTGCCCGCGACGCGTGCCGCAAAGGCGGCGCCGAGACACGTCACCACCGGCAGCCCCGTCCACAGCGCATCGGCAGTCGTGCTGTGCCCGTTGAACGGCAGGTTGTCGAGAAACAGATCCGCCAGGCGGTGCCGCGCGAGATGATCGGCGGGTTCGGCGCGGGGCGCAAAGATGAGCCGTTCCGGGTCGATACCCCGCGCCGCGGCCTCGCGCCGCAAATTCGTCACCGCGGTGGGGTTGCCGGCCAGCAGCCACAAGACGCTGCCTTCCACCTCGCGTAGCAGCCGCATCCAGACGGCGAAAATGTCCGGGGTGATCTTGTGGTTGTTGTTAAATGCGCAAAAGACGAACCCGGTTTCCGGCAGCCCGGTCGCCGCGCGGCTCGGCGTCTCATCGGCGATATGGCGTGTGGTGTCGTTCGGCCAGTAGCAATCGGGCAATCGGCAGATTTTTTCGCTGTAGAACGGCCGTTGTTCGTCGGGGACGACGGTGTGATCCGCGATCAGGTAATCGAGGATCGGCGAGCCGATCGTCCCAGGATAGCCGATGTGGTTGACCAGGACCGGTGCCGGCCGGGCCGCGAAGATGCCCGGCCGCGAGCCGTAGGTGAACCCCTGCAGGTCGACCGCGATATCCGCCTCCAGCTCGCGCAGCAGCACCGCCACGTTCTGGTCCGCCATCCGCTCGGCATCGATGAAGCGATCGAAAGCCTTTTCGAGCCGCAACCGCAGGAGATCTCCCGTGTTCGGGCCGATCGAGAGCGCGGTCGTTTCAAACCGCGAGCGATCGTGGCGCTCGAACATGCCGACCATCGCTTGCGCGACGGGGTGCTCGCGGAAATCCACCGACAGATACGCCACGCGGAGCTTGTCGTGGCGATAGCGCTCGCCGCGCCACAGCGCGGGGATCGGCATGATTTTGTCCTGGGCGTAGCTCGCGGCGCATTGGCGCTGCGCCTCGGGCGAGCCGCTCATCGCCAGAAAGCTGAACGGCATCGCGGCGCGTTTCCCGGCGGCGACCGCCTTGACGACCCGCTCGACCTGCTGGGCGAAATCCGTCCAGTCACAGCTGGCGAGCCGACAGAACAGCAGCTCGCCCATCGCGTAGTCGTGCGCCGGCGCCAGTTTCAGCAAGCGCTCGAAACTGGCCGCGGCTTCGTCGTAGCGCCGCAAGTCCTCGAGCGTCTCGCCGCGGCTGTACAACGCGTCGCCATAATCGGGCCGGAGCGCGGAGGCCCGATCCGCGGCGACCAGTGCTTCGTCCAAGCGCCCCAGCTCGCGCAGCGCTTGGCCGATATTGTAATGCGTCCCGGCATCGTCGGGACGCAGGCGTAGCGCCGCGGCGTAGCTCGCCAGTGCGTCGCCCGGCCGGTGCAGCCGGTACAGCGCATTGCCGCGATTGCACAGCGTCTGCGGGTCGTCGGGTCGAACCGCCAGAGTCGTGTCGTAGGCCTCGAGCGCCTCGCCGAACCGGCCGAGCTCCATCAGCGCCTGGCCGCGGTTGTAGAGCATTTCGGGGTCGCCGGGCGCGAGCGCCAGCGCCTGGTCATAGGCGGTGAGCGCCTCGGCGTGGCGCTTCAAATCGAGCAGGACATTGCCACGATTGAACAGCGCGATCGCGTAATCGGGCCGGATCGCCAGCGCCTTGTCATAGCTCGCCAACGCCTCGTCAAGCCGCTTCAGCCTGTGCAGCGCATTGCCGAGGTTGGAATGCGCCGGCGCATGGCTCGGGTCGAGCCGCAGCGCGCGGCCGATCAGCCGCACCGCTGCCGAAAAATTGCCCATCTGATATTCGATGAGGCCGAGCAGGTTTTGCGCGTCGAAATGGTTTGGCGATTTTTGCAGGACCGTACGGTAGAGCCGCGCCGCTTCCGCGGTCCGGCCCTGCTGGTGCAAGGTCAGACCCTGATGGAACAGCGGCGCGACATCGGGCGGGACATCTCTTGCCGGCTCGGATATGCGGTTTTTACTGCGGCTGGCCATGTCGCCCCTGAGACGAGCGCGCGGCCATCTTTCTGCATCGTCCGAGCTGACGCAAGGCTGCGGCCCGCTTTAATGCACGCCTTTCAGCTTCAGGCCTAAGAGCGGCACGATCGCCTCGGCCGGCAGCTTCGAGAAGTCGTGCGGCGCGGTGAACAGCGCCGTCGGCTGCGCCCCGAGCTTGACGTTGTAAAGCTCCCAGTGCAGGTGCGCGACCCGGCCGCTGGTGCGGGTAAAGCTGCCGTCGAGCTTCATCGGGATACCGTTGTCGCTGAGCCACAAAAAGCCTTCGCCATGGCCTTCGGGTACGGTCTCGTCGACCGCGTATTTGGTCGTGGCGATGCCCTCCAGCGTCTCGCGGCCGACCGGCTTTTTGGTGAGGCGCGGGTCAGCGAAAAGATGCAGTTCGGGCGGCAGCGTGAATTCGACGACCGTGTGCAGCTTGGGCAGCACGAGGTCGGCGATCGGCGTGCCGTCGTGCAGCAGAAAGGCGGCGGGGATGCCGTTGAGGTCCTGCTCGTGCCGTTCCGCGCCCGGCATCGTCCAGATCTTGCCCTGATAGGTTTTGCCGTCGACGACCAGCGTGCGGTCGGCGCTAAAGCCGATCTTGGCCTCGCCGAGCGTCATCGCCACCGCCGGCAGCGCGATAAGGGTGAGAACAGCGGCTAGCAGATAGTCTCTCATGTCCATGGCACTAAAGGGCGAATAAGGCAGTTTCGCGGCATGTCGATCATGCTCTGGACACCGCAGGTGAACACCCTATCCTCGGGTTTGGCGTCGTTTATGCAACAGCGATGGCGGTGGGGCGAGAGGCGATGAGTGGGAAGATCGACGCGCGGCTCAAGGAACTCGGCATCGAGTTGCCGCAGGCGACCGCGCCGGTGGCCAACTACGTGCCGTATACGGTGAGCGGCAATCTGGTCGTCGTCTCGGGGCAGGTCACGCTGTGGGGCGGCAAGGCCGAATATGTCGGCAAGCTCGGCCGCGAGATCAGCGTCGAGGATGGGCAAATGGCGGCGCGGCTCTGCGCGCTCAACATCCTCACCCATCTCAAGAGCGCCTGCGGCGGCGATCTCGACCGGGTGAAGCGGGTGCTGCGGCTCGGCGGTTTTGTCAACTCGACGCCCGATTTCACCCAGATGCCGCAGGTGGTCAACGGCGCGTCCGATCTGATGGTCGAGGTGTTTGGCGACGCCGGTCGGCATGCCCGCGCCGCGGTCGGGGTCGCCTCGCTGCCATTGGGGGTCGCGGTCGAGGTCGAAGCCATGTTCGAGATCGCCTGAGCGCTCATGCCCGACACCGGCGAACAGGTCGCGCTCACGGTCCACCCGTCGATCGCCGAGATCCCGGCGGCGGAATGGGATGCCTGCGCCGGCGACATCAATCCGACGCTCTCCTACACCTTTCTCCAGGCGATGGAGGAAAGCGGGTCGGCGATCGGCCGCACCGGCTGGGCGCCGCAGCACCTATCGCTCGCCGACGCGAGCGGCCGGGTCATCGGCGTCGTGCCGCTCTATTTGAAGAGCCATTCCTACGGCGAATATATCTTCGATTACGGCTGGGCCGACGCCTATGAGCGCGCCGGCGGGCGCTATTACCCAAAGGCGCTTAGCGGGGTGCCGTTCACGCCCGTCCCGGGGCCGCGCCTCTTGGTCGCGCCCGACGCGCCGGCAGACACCAAATCGGTGCTGATCGCCGGGCTTGTCGAGTTCACCCGGCAGCGCGGGATTTCCTCGCTGCACATCAATTTCCCGGAAGACGCCGACGCCGAAATCCTGTTCGAAGCCGGGTTCCTCAAACGCATGGGCCAGCAGTTCCACTGGACCAATGACGGCTACAAGACCTTCGCCGACTACCTCGCCGCGCTCAATTCCAGGAAGCGCAAGGCGGTCAACAAGGAGCGGCGCGAGGCGCTGGCGCCCGGCCTCGAGATCGATGTGTTGACCGGCGCCGACCTGCAGCCGAAGCATTGGGACGCCTTCTATCGCTTCTATCTCGCGACCTCCGACCGCAAATGGGGCTCGGCCTATCTCAACCGCAAATTCTTCGCTTTGATCCATGAGCGGATGGCCGACAAGATCGTGCTGGTCATGGCCCGACGCGGCACCGAATACGTCGCCGGCGCCTTCAACATTTTGGGGCGCGAGACGATCTACGGCCGCAACTGGGGCAGCTATGGCGACTACAAGATGCTGCACTTCGAGTGCTGCTATTACCGGGCGATCGAGTTCGCGATCGATCACGGGCTGAAGCGGGTCGAGGCCGGCGCGCAGGGCCCGCACAAATTGCAGCGCGGCTACCTGCCGGTGCCGACCTACAGCGCGCACTACATCCCCGACCCCAATTTCCGCCGCGCGGTCGCGCAATTCCTCGCCCGCGAGCGCGACATGGTCGAGCACAAGATCGAGCAGCTCGCCGAATATTCGCCGTTCCGCCACACCGAGGACGAAGCGGCGGAGGATTAGCCGGACGGCAGCGGCGACAAATCGGGCGGCGTGTCGGCCTCGGCATAGGCCGCGAAGCTCTGTTCGATGGTCTCGCGCGGCAGATTGCGGGTGATAAAGACGATCCGCGTGCGGTGATCGTCCGACGGCCATTCCGGGAGCAGCACCGGCGGGTGAAAGAGATGCTGCACCCCGTGCAGCACCACCGGCTGACCCGGCCGCTCGTCGATCGCGACGATCGCCTTGATGCGCAACAAATCGCTGCCGCGCATCGAGGTCAGCGCGTCGAGCCAGCCGCTGAGCGCGGTCCACGACACCGGCTTCTCGCGGGTGATGCAGAACGACGAAATATGCGCGTCGTGGCGATTGATGTCGTGGTGATGATGGCCGAGACCGTGGTGATCATGGTCGTCGTGGTGCTCGTCGAAATCCTCGCCGAGCCAGCGCTGCACCTCGACCGTCTTGGTGTTGGGGTCGTAAAGCCCGAGATTGAACAGCATGCTCGGGTCGACCGCGCCGCCCGTCACCTCGATCAGCGGCGCGCCGGGGTTGAGCGCCGCGAGCCGCGCTTCCAGCTCGCGTCGCGCTTCAGCTGAGGCGACATCGCATTTCGTCAGCAGCAGCCGGTCGGCGACCGCCGCCTGCTTCACGGCCTCGACCTGGGCGTCAAGAGTGCCCGAGCCGTTGACCGCGTCGACCGTCGTCACCACCCCGTCGACCATGTAACGCTCGGCGACGATCGGGTCCTGCATCAGCGCGTGGAGGATCGGCGCCGGATCGGCGAGCCCCGTGGTCTCGATCACCACCCGCTCGAAGCCGGGGATGCGCCCCTTGGCACGGTCGACAAACAAATTCACCAGCGTGTCGGCGATATCGCCGCGGATCGTGCAGCAGAGACACCCGCTCTGCATCAAGACGACATCGTCGGTCGCCTTTTCGACCAGCAAATGGTCGATGCCGATCTCGCCGAACTCGTTGACGATGACCGCGGTCGCCGCCATCTCGGGCTGCTTCAGCACATGGTTCAAGACGGTGGTCTTGCCGCTGCCGAGAAACCCGGTCAGCAGGGTCACCGGCGTGCGTGACGCGGCCTCGATCGCGGTCAATGCCAAGCCCGCGTGCTCCTACAGGGCCATTTCCATCTCGGCTTCGGCCTGGTTGGTGAAATGCGGCATGACCTCCGTGGCGAACAGTTCGAGCTGTTCGAGGCACAGCGCCTTCGGCACGCCGACCGACAGGCTCACCGACACACGCTCCAGCCCCGGATAGCGCTTCTCGATATGCTTCAGGTGCTCGACGATCTGTAGCGGGCTGCCGCACAACACGCCGCCCGCGTTGATCGCGTCCTCGATGTGCGGCAGCTTCGCGCTGGGCGCGCGCGTCGGGTCGCGCATGATCTCGATCTGCTCGTCGGAGAGCGCGCGCACCAGGCGCAGCTCGCCGAACATCTTCATGTTCTCCTCGTAGTATTTGCCGGCGAGCTTGATGCCTTCCTCGCGGCTGTTGGCGATAAAGAAATGGAAGCCGAAGGCGAGGCGCTCGCCGAGCTCCAATTCGATGCCGCGCTTCTTGTGCGCCTCCTGCCATTTCAGCACGACGTTATGCATCGCCCCGCCTTCGGCCGAGCCGCCGCCGACAAGGCCCTGAATGCCGTGCTTGGCCATGAAGTCCATCGCCCGCTCGGAACCGCCTTGGATGGGCTGCCAGCATTCGACGGGCAGCTTCAACGGTCGCGGCACGAGGGTCAGCTCCTTGAGGTCATAGCCGCGATAGGGCACGCGTGCCGGGATCGTGTAGTGCTTGCCTTCGTGCGAAAAGCTTTCGTTGTTGAACGCCTTGAAGATTAGGTCGACCTGTTCCTCGAAGAGCTCGCGATTGGCCGGCTGGTCGAGCAGCGGCGAGCCGAAGGTTTCGACCTCGCGCGTGTGATAGCCGCGGCCGACGCCGAACACGGTACGGCCCTTGGTGAGGATTTCCGCCGTCGCGTAATCCTCGGCGAGGCGCAGCGGGTGCCACATCGGCGCGATGTTGAAGCCGCAGCCGATCTTGATGCGCTGCGTCGCCTGCGCGAGATGCACCGCCATCATCAGCACGTTGGGGAGGCATTCGTAGCCTTCGTGCTGGAAATGGTGCTCGGCCATCCAGAACGTATCGTAACCGACGCGATCCATCAGCTTGGCCATCGACTCGGCTTTGTCGAAGACGCTCGCCAGATGCTCGTTTGGGTAGCGGCGGGCGTTTACCGGCACGCCGCCGTAACCGACATCCTCGATATCGACATGGCCGGCAAACAGGCTGTCGAACTTGGTGATGGTCATCGCGCGTCTCCCGTAAGGTTGGCTTATCGTAGCCTGCATCTAGAGCTTGGCAACCCGCGATACCGGGCCTACGCTTCGCTCATCATTTGAATGCGAGGTCAATCGCCCTACGGGAGGAGATCATGAGCCGCCATCAAAGCCCCGAGCAGGTTCATTCGAAGCTGAAGCACCCGGTCGTCGACGGCGACGGCCATTGGCTCGAATTCGCCCCCGTCTTCAGCGAGAAGATGCGCAAGGCCGGCGGCGACAAGGCGGCGGACGGGTTTCTGAAGGCGCTGTCATCGACCACCGACGCGCTCAAGATGACGCAGGAAGAGCGCGACATCCGCCGCGTCGCGCAGCCCAATTTCTGGAACCGCCAGGCCGAAAATACCCTCGACCGTGCCACCGCGATGATGCCGAAGCTGCTCTACCAGCGCCTCGATGAGATCGGCACCGATTTCGCGATCATCTACCCGACCGCCGGTCTGCGCCTGCCGCGGATCAAGGACGACGAGACCCGCCGCGCCGTGATCCGCGCCTACAACATCGTCTCGGCCGAGTATTTCCGTCCCTTCGCCGACCGGATGACCCCGGCCGCGATCATCCCGATGCACTCGCCCGACGAGGCGATCGCCGAGCTTGAGTTCGTGACCTCGCAGCTCGGCTCGAAGGTCGGCATGTTCGGCAGCGGCATGTCGCGCCCGGTGCAGGCGGCGCAAACCAACGACCCGGAATCGCAGCGCTTCACGGTGTGGTACGACGTACTCGGCATCGACAGCCCGTATGACTACGACCCGGTCTGGGCGAAATGCGTGGAGCTCGGCATCGCGCCGACCTTCCATTCGAGCGCCAGCGGACAGGGGCTGCGCAACAGTCCATCGAACTTCGTCTACAACCATATTGGCCATTTCGCCGCCGCCGGGCATGCGGTCGCCAAGGGCATCTTCCTCGGCGGCGTCACGCGGCGCTTCCCGCAATTGAATTTCGCCTTCCTTGAAGGCGGCGTGGGCTGGGGCTGCCAGCTGTTCGGCGATTTGATCGAGCATTGGGAGCGGCGCGGCGCCCCGGCGCTGAAGCGCATGGACCCCGACAAGCTCGACCGCAAGCTGCTGCTCGACCTCGTCGAGCAGCACGGCTACGGCGACATCCTCGACGTGCTGAAATCGCGCGACGGCTGGCCCGACCCGAACGCCAAGTCCCTCACCGGCAACCGCACCGAGCTCGACGATTTCGCGGCCTGCCAGATCGCGAAGAAGGAGGACTGGGTCGAGCTCTTCGCCAAGCCGTATTATTTCGGCTGCGAAGCCGACGACCGGATGAACGCCACCGCCTTTGGCAAGGGCAACCCGTTCGGCTCCAAGCTCAACGCGATCTACTCGTCGGATATCGGTCATTTTGACGTGATCGATTTCCGCGACCCGCTCCCCGAGGCCTACGAACTGGTCGAGGACGGCCACATCACCGAGGACGACTTCCGGTCGTTCGTGTTCAAGAACCCGGTGATGCTGTGGGGCAAGCAGAACCCGCGCTTCTTTGAGGGCACGGTCGTCGCCAAGGAAGCCGCCGCGGTGCTCGCCGTCGCTCAGCCCGCGGGTTCGGCGGACTGAGCTGCAGAACCGACCTCAATCGTCGCCTTGGCCGGCCATCCACGAATAAGCGGAAACTATTCGTAGATTCCCGGATCAAGTCTGGGGGAGGCGAAAGCGGAATGCTGGCGGAGACTTACTCGGCGCTCACTTCGACCGGCTTTGGCCGAGCAAAGCGCGCGTCGAGTTCCTCGATCGTCTGCCCGCGCGTCTCGACCCCGCTCAAGAGATAGGCGAGGAACGCCAGCACATACCACGCGGCAAAATAATTGAAGCCGGCGACCAGCCCGTCGAGCGTCGCCTTGGGCGTCACGTAGTTCGACGTGCCGATGATCACCGCCAGCCCGGCCGGCCCGATGAACTTGCCGAGGTTTGATATCCCATAGACAAAGCCGTACCCGCTGGCGCGGATCGGCAGCGGCCACATCTCGGCCATGTAGGAAAAGACGATCGCCGAGTTGCCGTTGGTAAAAAAGTTGGTGACAACCAGCAACAGGAAAAACATCGATGCGGCGCCGAGCATCACATCGTGCAAATAGCCGGCGAGGGACATCGCCACCGCGGCCAGCCCGCAGCACAATATGCCGGAGGGGCGGCGTCCCAGCTTTTCGGTCAGCCACGAGCCGAAACAGCGGCCGAAAATGCCGATGAGCGTGATCCAGACTACCAGGAACGACGCCTCGGCGGGCGGTACCTTCATGACCAGCACGATCAGTGTCACCTGCCATAGACCAAGACCGTTCGCGCCGGTCTGGCTGAGCCCGGTCAAGATGCCGACGATCAGGCTGCGCGGGTATCGGAACAGCTCGATCCAGCTCGATTTCACCGGTGTCGGCGCGACCTCCGGGAGTGTCACCCGCTCCGGCGGGATTTGCAGCGCCCAAGCCAGCGACTTGCGTGCATCCTCAATCCGCGCCCGTGTGATCAGCCATCGCGGCGACTCTGGAATCCAGAAGCGAACGACCAGCGCCATCAGCGCCGGCAGCAGGCCAAACAGAAAAAGACCGCGCCAGCCGACCGTCGTGCCCAGCCCCGCGCTCAGCGCTGCGGCGAGCAGCCCGCCGCCCGGGACGAGCGCGCCCGACAGCCCTGTGATAAGGCCGCGCTTCGACGCCGGAACAAACTCCTGAACCAGCGGTAAGTCGACCGCGGCGACCCCGACGACGCCAAACCCAACGATGAACCGCATCACCGCCAGATAGAGCCAGTCGCCCTCCGGGGTCAGCGCCATCGCGCCGGTGGCGAGCGATAGCGCCAGGATCATGATGATCAGCACCGAACGCCGGCCAATTTTGTCGCCGAGCCAGCCGCAAATGATGCCGCCGGGGATCGCCGCGACGCCCGACGAAAACAGGATCAGCGCCGATTGCCCGTAGGTCAGGTGCCAATCCTGGACAAAGAACGCGAGCACGAAGCCGATCAGGAAGAAGTCGAAGAAATCGAGCATCCCTGCCAGCACCGACGCGGCGAAAATCTTCCACTGGTTGGCGGTGAGCGCGGTTTGCTGCTCGAGCAGCTCTAGCATGGCGCTCTCTCCCTTCGGCCTCGCGGCGAGGCTCGTTGACGGGAGATAACCTATCCCGCCCCGCGCGACGCAGCAATGACGCCGCTAAAATTGCCGCAATTGGCGATTAGCTTCTTTGAACGATCGATCGGCACGCCCGGCCTCGGGATGGAGGAGAGCGGCACGAGGTCGCGCAGGAGGTGCGTCACCTCCTGTTATTTGCGCCGATAACAGGAGGTGAACAGGAGGCGAGCCTCCTGTTAAAGAAAGCCCCAGGTCGGATGATTGATGGGGTGCGGCGGTTTGACTTGGCGGACGGTGGGGCATACTTTTTTGCGCTAGCGATTATCGCGATTCCGGAGGCGAGGAATGAGCTCTCATCACAGCCCGCAAGAAATCCGCAAAGGCCTGAAACACCCGGTCATCGACGGCGATGGCCACTGGGTCGAGTACACCCCGGTCTTCGCCGAGCAGATCCGCAAGGTGACCGGCGATCTCGGTGGCAACGGGTTCTTGCAGTCGCAGCGCCGCATCCCGGATTCGCTGAGCCTGACGCTCGAGGAGCGTACCCAGAAGGGCGTCGCGATGGAGGGCCAATGGGGTCGCCAATCGGTCAACACGCGCGACCGCGCGACCGCGATGATGCCGCGCATGCTTTATGACCGGATGGACGAGCTGGGGATCGACTTCGGCATCGTCTATCCGACCGCCGGGCTCGGCATCCACCGCATCGCCGACGACGCGACGCGCCGTGCGGTGATCCGCGGCTTCAACGTCGTCACTTACGAGTACTTCAAGAATCTGTCGGACAAGCTGACCCCGGCCGCGGTCATCCCGGTGCACACCCCCGACGAGGCGATCGAGGAACTCGAATTCTGCGTCAAGCAGCTCGGCACCAAGGTCGCGATGTTCGGCAGCGCGGTGCGCCGGCCGGTCCCGCACGCCAAGGACGTGCCGGCCGATGTCGCACGCTATGCGTTGGGCTTCGACCAGCTCGGGATCGACAGCCCATACGATTACGACAAGCTTTGGCAGAAATGCCGCGAGCTCGGGATCGCCCCGACCTTCCACACCGGCGGCCGCTCCTATGGCGAGCGCAACAGTCCATCAAACTTCACCTTCAACCATATCGGCCATTTCGCGAATGCCGGCCACAACGTCGCCAAGGCGTTGTTCCTCGGCGGCGTCACCCGGCGCTTCCCCGATCTGCGTTTCGCGTTTCTCGAAGGCGGCGTCGGCTGGGGCTGCCAGCTGTTCTGCGACCTCATCGAGCATTGGGAGCGGCGCGGCGCCAAGGGCCTCGCCAATATGGACCCCACAAAGCTCAACCGCCCGCTCTTGCGCGAGCTGGTGGACAAATACGGCTACGGCGACATTGCCGCCGAGCTCGGCAGGCGCGATGGCTGGCCACTCGAGGAAGATTTCCTTACCGGCGGCATGCCGCCCGACGACTACATCAACTGCAACATCACCAAGAAGCAGGATTGGCTCGATCTCTTCGCGACGCCGTATTATTTCGGCTGCGAGGCGGACGACCGAATGAATGTTGTGGCGTTTGGCAAGTCGATGCCGCTCGGGGCGCGGATCAACGCGATCTACTCATCGGATATCGGGCATTTCGACGTCGTCGATATGCGCGATCCGCTGCCCGAGGCCTGGGAGCTCGTTGAGGACGGCCATATTGGCGAAGACGACTTCCGCGACTTCACCTTCGCCAACGCGGTGCGGCTGTGGGGCACGCAGAACCCGCGTTTCTTCGAGGGCACGCCGGTCGCCAAGGAGGCCGCGGCCGTGCTCGCGAACTCAAAAACACCGGCGCTGCAAGACGCGGCGAAGTGACCTGAGAAGCCACCCCGGTCGAAACCGGGGCCAGTTTTAGATCCATGGCCGGGCTAGCCCGGCCATGGCGGTTTTAGGGAGGAACACCATGCCGCAACCCGGCTGGTTTGGGCATATCGTCAAGCCCGATGAATCCTGGCTGGCGAAACAGGAAAAGGAGCCGATCCTCGAACCTGAGCTGCCGATCATCGATACCCACCACCACCTGTGGCAGCGCGGTGGCGACTGGCCGTATTTCCTTTCTGAGCTGCTGGCCGACCTCGACACCGGGCACAACATCGTCGCCACGGTTTTCGAGGAATGTCGCTCGATGTACCGCGCGAGCGGGCCGGAAGAGATGCGCCCCATCGGCGAGGCTGAATTTGTCGCCGGCATCGCAGCGATGAGCGCCTCAGGCGCGTACGGTCCGGTCAAGGTCGCGCAGGGCATCGTCGGCTACGCCGATCTCGCGCTCGGCGACCGGGTCGTGCCGGTACTCGACGCGCTGATCCGTGCGAGCGGAGGGCGGCTCAGGGGCGTGCGCTATTCGGTCGGCTATGATCCCGATCCGAAGATCGGCAACAGCCGTCCGGATTCCGCGCCGCATATGTACGCGCGGCCGGACGTCCGCGCCGGTGTCGGGCGTCTCGCGGCATATGGCCTGGTGCTCGATGCTTGGTGCTATCACCCGCAGCTGCAGGATGTGGTCGATCTGGCTCGGGCGCTCCCTCAGGCAACGATCTGCATGTGCCATGTGGGCGGCGTGCTCGGCTACGGCGCGTATGCCGGCCGCAAGGAAGAAATTCACGCCACCTGGCGCGCTGGCATGGCGGAATTGGCGAAGTGCCCGAATGTCTCGGTCAAGATCGGCGGTATGCTCAACCGTGGCGCGGCGCTCGATTTCCGCTCGTTTGCCGCGCCGCCCAATTCAGCAGCTTGGGCCGCGGCGTGGCGGCCCTATGTCGAGCCTTGCATCGAGCTGTTCGGGGCCGAGCGGTGCAATTTCGAGAGCAATTTCCCGGTCGACAAGATGGGCACCGGCTACGCGACCTTATGGAACGCCTTCAAGCGAATTACCGCGGGCTGCTCGGCGAGCGAGAAGGCAGCGCTCTATAGCGGCACCGCCCGGCGGCTGTATAAGCTGGATTAATACCGGTCATTGCTTTGCAATGACGACCGTATCGGGAGGGAGCAATGGCGAAAGGGCTGTTGATCGCGGCGATGGAATTCTCCGACGTCGCCGAAGATGAATTCCACGACTGGTACGATACCGAGCATATTCCGGAGCGGTTGGCGGTGCCGGGATTCATCAACGCCGATCGCTGGATCGGCATCGACAACCCGAAAGTGTCGGTGGCGACATACGATCTCGCCGAGGTCGGCGTGCTGCACAGCCCGCCCTACCTGGCCGTTGGCGGCTCGAACGGCACGCCGTGGACCAAGCGGGTGACCGGCCGGGTCAAGCACATCATCCGCCTCGAAGGCGACCAGATATTGCCCGGCGACGGGCTTGCGCCGCGCGATGCCGCGGCGCTCCTGGTCATCTCGATGAACCCCGTCCCCGAGGCGGAGGCCGAGTTCAACGCCTGGTACAACGAAGAGCATCTGCCGGCGCTGGGTTCGGTGCCGGGTGTGCTGATGGCGCGGCGCTATCGCGGTCAGGGTGCGACCCAGCGCTATCTGGCGATGTACCACTTCGCCCGGCCGGACGTGCGCGAGGGCGATGCATGGAAGAAGGCCGCCAACACGCCGTGGACCGAGAAGATGCGGCCGCATTTTCGCGATTATCTTCGCCTTGAATGCCGGCCTTATAAGCGGGCGCGATAGGCATGGCTGCCCCGGAGGCGCAGAGCGGAGCCCCCCTTCCGGCGGCGCTGCTGGCCCGGCGCTGCCGGGCCGAAGAACTGCCGTTTCAGCTGTCAAGCGAGCTGCCCGACGCTCCGGCGATGATCGGCCAGGATCGCGCCGCCGAGGCGGTCACCTTTGCGCTGCGCATGCGGCACAAGGGCTACAATGTCTACGCGCTGGGACCGGCGGGCGTCGGCCGCCACGCGCTGGTCGAGGATCTGCTGAAGAGTCGCGCGGCGACGGAATCGATCGCGTCAGACTGGTGTTACGTCAACAATTTCACCGACCCGCAAAGCCCGCATTGTCTCGATCTGCCGGCGGGTCAGGGCGCCGGTCTCGCGCAATCGATGAAGCACCTGATCGAGGAGCTGCGCATCGCGCTTCCGGCAGCGTTCGAAAACAACGAGTACCGCGCCCGCCGCGAAATCATCGATCAACACGCGAAATCGCGCAGCGAGGAGGCTTTCGGCGGCCTGCAGGAACGCGCGGACGCCAAGGAAATCGCTCTGATCCGCACGCCGATGGGGCTGGCGCTGGCGCCAAGGCGCGACGGCAAGGTGATGAACCCGGAGGATTTCGAGGCGCTGCCCGAGGAAGATCGCAAGCGCATCGAAAACGATCTCCAGGCGGCGCAGACCGAGCTCGAAGGCATCATGCGGCAGATACCGCAATGGGAACGCGAGCATCGCGAAGCGGTCCGCGCGCTCAACCGCGACATCACCGGGTTTGCTGTCGCGAGCCTGATCGGCGAGCTGCGCGGCGGCTATGGCGATTTGCCCGGTGTGCTCGAATACCTCGACGCGGTCGAGCGCGACATCAAGGAAAACGTCGACGACTTCTTGCCGCAGTCGCAGCAGCCGTCGCCTGAAGCCGTCGGTGCGCCCCCGAGCCCAGCCGCGCAGGCGGCGATGGAGGACATGCGCTTTCGCCGCTACCAGGTGAACGTCGTCGTCGACAATGGCGGCTCGAAGGGTGCTCCGGTCATCTATGAGGACAATCCGACCTATCAAAACCTCATCGGCCGGGTAGAGCATCTGGCGCGGTTCGGCGCGCTGATCACCGATTTCAACCTGATCCAGGCCGGCGCGCTGCACCGTGCCAATGGCGGCTATCTGATCCTCGACGCCGAACGGTTGATCGCTGGCGGCTTTGGCTGGGCGGCGTTGAAGCGGGCGCTGCAATCGGGGGAGATCCGCATCGAGTCGATCGAACAGGCGTTGAGCCTCGCCACGACGGTGTCGTTGCAGCCTGAGCCGATCTCCGTTGACGTCAAGGTCGTGCTGATCGGCTCACCGCTGCTTTACTACTTGCTGTCACAGCATGACGACGACTTCGCGGAACTGTTCAAGGTTCCCGCCGATTTCGATGACCGGGTACCGCGCAACGACGCGACGATGCTTTATGCGCGAGTGATCGCGACCATTGTGCGGCGCGAGCGTTTGCGCGCCTTCGACCGCGACGCGATCTCTCGGGTCATCGAGCAGGCGGCGCGCCTTTCGGGGGATTCCGATCGGCTCTCAACGAGTCTGCGGGCTATCGTCGAGTTACTGCAGGAGGCCGACCAGTTCGCCGCGGATGGGGGTAAAGAGATCGTCGGCGCGGTGGAAGTGCAGGCTGCCCTCGACGCGCAAACTCGTCGCGGCGACCGGGTCTATCGCCGCATGCAGGAGGAGATCGGCCGGCGCACGATCCGCATCGAGACCGACGGCGAGGCGATCGGACAGATCAACGGGCTTTCGGTCATCAGCCTTGGCGCGCTTTCTTTCGGCAACCCGACCCGGATCACCGCGCAAGTGCGGATGGGCCGCGGCGAGGTTGTTGACATCGAGCGCGAGGTGCAGCTCGGCGGGCCACTACACTCGAAGGGCGTGCTGATCCTCACGGGCTTTCTCGGCGGGCGGTTCGGCGGCGAGCGGCCGTTGTCGCTGCACGCCAGCCTCGTCTTCGAGCAATCCTATGGCGGGGTCGATGGCGACAGCGCCTCGGCGGCGGAGCTGTTCGCGCTGCTCTCGGCGCTCGCCGAAGTACCGATCCAACAAAGCTTCGCGGTCACGGGCTCGGTCGATCAGCACGGCGTCATTCAGGCGATCGGTGGGGTCAACGAGAAAATCGAAGGCTTCTTCGACATCTGTAAAGCTGCAGGCCTCACCGGCAAGCAAGGCTGTATAATCCCGGCCAGTAACGTGAAGCACCTGATGCTGCGCGCCGACGTGGTCGCGGCCTGCGAAGCTGGCAAGTTCCGGGTCATACCAATGGAGACGATCGATCAGGGACTCGAACTGTTGACCGGCGTCCCGGCCGACATCACCAATAAGAAGGCCGCCGCCCGGCTCGACGATTTTACCGCTAAGGCGGTGGCGCTGATGCGCAGTCAGATAGGGGCCGCCTCATGACCACAGAGATCGAGCGGGTCGTCGTTGCGCTCGATGCGACCTCCGAGAACCGCGCGGCGATCGAAACCGCGGCGCGGTTGGCGGCGCGATGGAAGGCGCATCTGCACGGCGTCTTTGTCGAGGATGACGACCTGATGCGTCTCGCGCGCCTGCCCTTTGCCCGCCAGGTGACGTTCGGCCTCGGAGTCGAGACCCTCAATCTCCAGCAGGCGCGGCGGCAAATGAATGCCTTTGCCGAGCGCACGCGTAGCGAGCTCTCGGCGGCGGCGCGGCGGCACCACGTCGAATGGACGTTCGAGGTGGTGCGTGACGCGGCGGCGAGCGGGATTGGCGCCGCGGCAACGACCGATTTTCTGGTGTTCGGCACGGCAACGCGTCCGGTTGGTGAGCATT